>DATHJZ010000275.1:0-16632 GCA_035286365.1 Steroidobacteraceae bacterium
CCGTGGTCCATGGGTATTGCGGAACTGATGCGCAACCTCGCGCGCCGCGGCCTGCTGAACAATTGAGCGGTAGAAAATGAGCGACACAAAACAGCTTTCCCACTACATCGATGGGCAATGGGTGGCGGGTTCGCCCGCTTCGGACAGCCTCAATCCTTCCGATACGCGTGACATCGTCGCCAGGGTCCCGGGCGGCGACAAAAGCACGGTAAATGCCGCTGTTTCCGCGGCGCAGGCCGCATTCCCCGCGTGGGCGAATGCCAGCCCGGAAGTGCGTTCGGACCTGCTCGACAAGGTGGGCTCGACCATCATGGCGCGCGCCGACGACCTCGGCCGCCTGCTGTCGCGCGAAGAAGGCAAGACCCTGCCCGAAGGCAAGGGCGAGGTGATGCGCGCCGCGCGCATTTTCAAATTTTTCGCGGGTGAAGCGTTGCGTCGTCACGGCGTGACGGTCGATTCGACGCGCCCCGGCATCGCCGTGGAAACCTACCGCGAGCCGCTCGGTGTGTTCGGGTTGATAACGCCCTGGAATTTCCCGATTGCAATCCCGGTATGGAAGAGCGCGCCGGCGCTGGCCTTCGGCAACACCGTCGTCATCAAGCCCGCCTCGCTCACGCCCGCGACGGCGCATGCCCTGACCGAAATTATTCATGAGGCCGGCTTCCCCAAAGGCGTCTTCAATCTGATTCTCGGCGGCGGCTCGATGGGCGGTTCGCTGGTCGAACATCCCGACGTTGCCGGCGTTTCTTTCACCGGTGGCCAGAGCACGGGCGCGACGGTCGCGAAAGGCGCGATGTTGCACAACGCGCGCGTGCAGCTCGAGATGGGCGGCAAGAATCCGCTGGTCGTGCTCGACGACTGCGAACTCGACCGCGCCGTGCAGTGCGCGCTCGACGGCGCGTTCTTCGGGACCGGTCAGCGCTGCACGGCCTCGAGCCGGATCATCGTGACGCAGGGCATTCACGACAAATTCATCGACGCGTTCGCGGCACGCGTGAAGGCGCTGAAGGTCGGCGATGCGCTCGCCGCGGACAGCCAGATGGGCCCGCTCGCGAGCCAGGCGCAGCTCGACACCACTCTTTCTTATGTGGACGTGGCCGTGAAGCAAGGCGGCCGGCGTGTGGTCGGCGGGGAAGTGCTCGAGCTGGGCAAGCCCGGCTACTACGTCGCGCCCGCGCTGATTGCGGACACGAAACAGGACATGCGCATCAACATGGAAGAGGTGTTCGGCCCGGTGGCTTCCACCGTGCTCGTGAAGGACTACGAAGAGGCGCTCGCCGTGGCCAACGCCGGCGAATTCGGTCTGTCGGCCGGCATCATGACGAACTCGCTCAAGCACGCACGGCATTTCGTACGCAACGTACGCGCTGGCATGGTGATGACGAATCTGCCCACCGCGGGCGTCGACTACCACGTACCGTTCGGCGGCACGCGCAAGTCGAGCTACGGCCCGCGCGAGCAGGGCTTTGCCGCCGTCGAGTTCTATACGCAAGTAAAGACTAGCTACACCTGGGCCTAGGGTCTCAAGAACAACATGACGCACGCTGTTTATCCGTCCCTCGCCAACAAGACCGTCGTGATCACCGGAGGCGGCTCCGGCATCGGCGAGGTAATGGTCGAAGAATTCGCGCGTCAGAAGTCCCGGGTATTTTTCATCGACGTAGCGGTCGCCGAATCGACGAAGCTGGCCGCGAAACTCGGCGCCGGGGTGGAATTCATCAAGTGCGACGTCACGGACGTCGACGCACTGCGTCGCGCGATCGCCGACATCGAAGCCAAGGCCGGCCCGGTGGCGGTGTTGGTCAACAACGCGGCCAACGACGACCGGCACAAGTTCGAAGAAGTGACCCCGGAGTACTGGGAACAGCGCATCGCGGTGAACCTGCGCCACATGTTCTTCAGCGCGCAATTCGTCACCGCCGGCATGAGAAAGGCCGGTGGCGGCGCGATCATCAACTTAGGCTCCGTGTCCTGGCATTCGGCCATTCCCGAACTCTCTATATACGAGACGGCCAAGGCAGGTATCGAAGGCATGACGCGTGCGCTGGCGCGCGATCTGGGCGAAGCGAACATCCGCGTCAACTGCGTCGTCCCCGGCGCGATCCGCACGCCGCGGCAAATGAAGCTCTGGCATACGCCGGAGGAAGAAGCGAAGATTCTCGCCCAGCAGTGCCTCAAGTCCCGCATCGATCCCATTCATGTGGCGGCCATGGTGCTGTTCCTGGCATCGGATGACGCGCGCATGTGTACGGCGCACAACTTTTGGGTCGACGGCGGGTATCGTTAATCCGGGGGCGCAATGTCGGAAGTCGAGTGCGTTTGGCCCCTCGGTGCGGTGCTCGGTGAGGGACCGGTCTGGTCCGCGGTCGAGAAGTGCGTGTGGTTCGTCGACATCAAGGCGCCGGCCATTCACCGTTTCGATCCGGCGACCGGCGATCAGCGCACCTGGCCCGCGCCCGAGCGTGTCGGTTTCGTATTCCCCACGTCCGCCGGCTGGTTGATCGCGGGCCTCAAGACCGGCCTTCATCGGTTTAACCCGGAAACCGGCAACTTCGCGCTGCTGCACGTGGTCGAGCCGCACGCGCCTAACAACCGGCTCAACGACGGCTTCGTCGACTCACATGGCTTCCTGTGGTTCGGTTCGATGGACGACAAGGAAGAGGAACCGAGCGGCGCGCTCTACCAGCTCGGCGATGCGGGCTGCGTGACGCGCGATCCCGGGTACGTCGTGACCAACGGTCCGGCGGAGAGCCCCGACGGGCGTGTGCTGTATCACACGGATACGCTGGCCGGCATCATCTATGCCTTCGATCGTGCGCGCAGCGGATCGCTGTCCAACAAGCGGATTTTCGTGCGGCTGCCGCAGGGCGGGGGATTTCCCGACGGCCCGTGCGTCGACGTCGAGGGCTGCCTCTGGACCGGTGTATTCGGCGGTTGGAGCCTGCAACGTTATTCGCCCACGGGCGAGCTGCTGCAGACGCTGCGACTGCCCTGCTCCGCCGTGACCAAGGCCGCCTTCGCGGGTGACGATTTGAAGACGCTGTACATCACCACCGCGCACGTTGCGCTCAACGCGGAAGAACGCAGGCAGCAGCCGCTCGCCGGCGGCCTGTTCCGTGCGCGCGTCGAGGTGCCCGGTCTGCCACAGGGAATCGTGTCGCATGGGATCTGACTCCACCACGCAGGTGCAACCAAAACGCCGCTTCCGTTCACGCGACTGGTTCGACGATCCGAAACATCTCGACATGGTGGCGTTATATCTCGAGCGCTTCATGAACTACGGCCTGACGGCCGAGGAACTGCTGTCCGGAAAACCGATCATCGGCATCGCGCAGACCGGCGGCGATCTCACGCCCTGCAATCGCGTGCACCTCGACACGGTGAAGCGCGTGCGCGAAGGCATCCGCGATGCCGGCGGCGTGCCGATGGAATTCCCACTGCATCCGATCTTCGAGAATTGCCGCCGGCCCACCGCGGCGCTCGATCGCAACCTCGCCTATCTCGGCCTCGTGGAGATACTGCACGGCTACCCGATCGACGCAGTCGTACTGACTACCGGCTGCGACAAGACGACCCCGGCGCAGATCATGGCGGCTTCGACCGTCGACATCCCGGCCATCGTGCTCTCCGGTGGCCCGATGCTCGATGGCTGGCACGACGGCGACCTGGTCGGCTCCGGCACGGTCATCTGGCGTTCACGCCGCAAACTCGCCGCGGGCCAGATCAACGAGAAGCAGTTCCTCGAAGCGGCCGCCGCGTCGGCGCCGTCGCTCGGCCACTGCAACACCATGGGTACGGCCTCGACGATGAATGCGGTCGCCGAAGTGCTGGGACTTTCGCTGCCGGGGTGCGCGGCGATTCCCGCGCCCTATCGCGAACGCGGCCAGATTTCCTATCTCACCGGCCGGCGCATCGTCGAGCTTGCTTACGAGGATCTGCGCCCCTCGAAGATCCTGACGCGCCAGTCGTTCCTGAACGCGATTGCGGCGATCGCCGCCATCGGTGGATCGACCAACGCACAGCCGCACCTGGTCGCGATGGCGCGTCACGCCGGGCTTTCGATCACACCCGATGACTGGATGAAGTACGGCCGCGACATTCCGCTCCTCGTGAACATGCAGCCGGCCGGAAAGTATCTCGGCGAGCGTTTTCATCGCGCCGGCGGCGTACCCGCCGTACTGGCGGAGCTGCTGCGCGTCGGCAAGATCGACGGCCAGGCCTTGACCGTCACCGGCCGCACGCTGACCCAGAACGTCGACGAGTACGTCGCCGGACGTGCCGCGGTCGACCGCGACGTCATCACGACTTATGAGAAACCCCTGCAGGAAAAAGCGGGGTTCCTCGTCTTGAAGGGAAACCTGTTCGATTTCGCAATCATGAAGACCAGCGTCATCTCGGCGGAATTCCGCCAGCGCTATCTCGGCAATGGCGACAGCTTCGAGTGCCGGGCGGTCGTTTTCGACGGCTCGACTGATTATCACGACCGGATCAACGACCCCTCACTCGGCATCGACGAACACACGATCCTCGTGATCCGCGGGTCTGGCCCGCTCGGCTGGCCGGGGTCGGCGGAGGTCGTGAACATGCAGCCGCCCGATGCGCTGATCAAACGCGGCATCATGAGCCTGCCGACCCTCGGGGACGGCCGGCAATCGGGCACCTCGGACAGCCCGTCGATCCTCAATTGTTCTCCGGAAAGCGCTGCGGGCGGCGGACTCGCGTGGCTCAAGAGCGGGGACCGGATCCGCATCGATCTTGCCGCGGGCACCTGTGACATGCTGGTGGCCGCGGAGGAGATTGCGCGGCGCAAGGGCGACGGATTGCCACCGGTGCCGCCGAGCGCGACTCCCTGGCAGGAACTGTATCGCTCGACCGTCGGGCAGCTCGACAGCGGGGCCGTAATGGAAATGGCGGTCAAATATCGCGGCGTGGCGCGCAAGACGCCGCGTCACAATCACTAGTTAGACAACGAGGTTTAGATGACTCCGCCGCGCCTCAGTGAGGCGAGCCTGCATTCGGTCCGCTCGGGCACGATACTGCCGACCTACCACCGCGACGCCACGCGTATCGGGATAGTCCACATCGGGCCCGGTGCATTCCACCGCGCGCACCAGGCGTACTACGTCGACACGTTGCTGCATTCGGACAAGCGCTGGGCCATCTCGGCGCTGTCGCTCAAGAGCAGCGGGCTGCGCGACGCACTGAAGGAACAGCAGGGTCTCTATACCCTGGTGGAACTCGGTGCCGCGCCGCGCGCACGCGTCATCGGCGCGATTCGCGAGCTGCTGGTGGGTTCGACCGATGCCGGGGCGGCCTTTGCGCGCCTCTGCGCGCGCGATACGCGCATCGTGTCGCTCACGGTCACCGAGAAGGGCTACTGCCTCGACGCACACAACGCACTCGATCCGGCCAACGCCGACATCGTGCACGACCTTGCGAATCCGACGCAGCCGCGCAGCACCATCGGCTGGATCGTCGAGGGACTGCGCCGGCGGCGCTCCCAGGGCGTGCCCCCTTTCGCGGTGCTGAGCTGCGACAACCTGCCTGACAACGGACAGGTCCTGCATCGGGCGCTGGTCGCGTTCGCCCGCAGCTCCGATATCGACCTGGCGCGATGGATCGAAGCCGAAGTGGTCTGCCCGCGCACGATGGTCGACAGCATCACGCCCGCCACCGACGACGCGCTGCGCAAGCGCGCACTGGAACTGACCGGCATCGCCGACGCGTGGCCGATCCAGCGCGAGCCGTTCACGCAATGGGTCATCGAGGATCTGCCGGTCATGCGCGACGCGGACTGGCAGTCGGTCGGTGTGACGCTCGCCAGGGACGTCAGCGTCTATGACCGCGCGAAGCTGCGGCTGGTCAACGGACCGCATTCCACGCTCACCTATCTCGGCTTGCTGCGCGGGCATGAATCCGTCGCCGATGCGATGCGCGACGAGCAGCTCGCCCAATTCGTCGAGTTGCTGATGACCGAAGATCTCAAGCCCAGTCTCGGCAACACGCCGGGCTTCGACATCGAACACTACATTTCCGCGGTATTGGCGCGCTTCCATAACCCGGGCATTCGCCACCTGCTTAGCCAGATTGCATGGGACGGCTCGAAGAAGCTGCCGGTGCGAATCACGGTGAGTATTGTGGAAGCGCTGCGCGCGGGCCGGCCGATACACCGTCTGGTCATGCCGCTGGCGGCGTGGATGCGCTTCATCGCGCGCCAGGCAAAGGCCGGCGTCGCAATCGTCGATCCGGATGCGGCCCGCCTCACCGCGATCGGCAATGCCTGCAACGGCGATGCGCGCGCGGACGTCGCCCGATTCAACGTGTGCGAGTCCGTGCTGCCGCCCGCGTTGTTCGGCGAAGAGCGCTTTCGCAGCGCGCTCGAAGCGGCGTACGCTCGCCTCGCCGAGCCGCATTCCGCGCTCACGGCAGAGTTGTCCTCATGAGCACCTCACGCAGAACTTTCATCGCAACAACCGCCGCCGTGGCGATTGTTCCCCATGCCGGAGCCGCCGCCGCCGTGAATACCTATCCCAAGCTGATCCACCACGTGTTTTTCTGGCTGAAGAATCCTCAGTCGCAGGACGATCTCGCGAAGCTGCTGACCGGGCTGCGGACACTCACGAAAATTGAGAGCGTCCGCGGCGCGCACTTCGGCGTGCCGGCCAGTACCGAGAAGCGCGATGTCGTCGACAACAGCTACAGCGCTTCCGAGGTGCTGTTCTTCGACGATGCAGCCGGGCAGAAAATCTACCAGGACCACGAGATCCACAAGAAATTCGTGGCCGACTGCTCCCACTTGTGGGAGCGCGTGGTGGTTTACGACGCCATTTCCGCCTGACGCGCGCGACGCCGGTGCTTGAGATCGATCAGCCTGCGCACATTGTTCAGCGAAGCGGCCACCAGGAACGCGCCCTGTAGAAAACCGGCGCGGTTGAGGTTCTCGAGCGTCGCGCCGGCGAGCTTGCGCAGCTTTTCCTCGCTGATGGTGTGCAGCCCGAGCAGGCTGTACTGCTCGGTGTCGCTGAACTTCACCTCCACCTTGACGGGCTCGATCAACTCCGCGGCGGTGAACGCCGCGAACATCGCCTTGCTCGCCGCCATGCCTTCGCTGATGCCGTTGAGGATGGCGGCCACCCGGTCGATGTAGCGGCTGTTGCCGCCCTGCGGCAGGAACACGGGCTCACCCTCGGTCTGGCTCACGCGCGGACTGTCCATGTCGACGTGGATCACCGCCGTTGGGCGTCCCTCGCCTTGCTGGTCCTGGAAGCCGATCAGGAACGGACCGCGGGCAACGATGCCGGGAATGTAGCCCGCTTGCCAGCCATGTTCGTCGAGGAACACGTTCTCGTCCTTCGAGAAGCCCAGCAGGGCGATGGACTGGTACTCCCCGCTCGCGGGGTCCTTGCGAAAGAAGATCGGGTATTCGCGCTGTATGTCGGCGTATTCGGTGGGGAACGTCAGAACGGTTCCTACGTTGTCGCCGAATTCGCTGCCGTGGCGCGTGATCACGCGCAGGTCCTTGTGCGTGATGTTGTTGAGCAATACGTGTCTGGTCATTTCGGGTTCCCGCAGTGCGGCCGCAATTGTGCTGCAAAAAGAAAAAGGCCGCTGTGGAACAGCGGCCTTCTTCGTATCGACTATCGACCCTTAAAGATTGACCCTTTAAAGGGTTCCAGGCATTTGCGCTTGCGCGCAATCAGCTTAGAACTTGTAGCGGGCTCCCAGTCCATAACGAGCACCCTGGTCTTCCAGGCGCCACAGCTGCTTGTCCGAGCGACCGTGCCAGCGCACGTCCTCGCCCGTCAGATTGATGGCTTCGAACGTCACCGCGAGATGATCGTTGATGTCATATCCGACAGAGAAGTCGATCTGGTCGTAAGCCTCGACATAGATCGGGTTTCTGAAGCTGCCCTGGTTGATGTTCGACAGGAACTCGTCACGCCAGTTGTAGGCGAGACGGGCCGAGAGGCCGAACTTCTCGAACATGAGCACCCCGTTGGCCGAGTCGGACAGACCCAACAAGGCAAACTGGTTCACGTTCGGATCGCTGGTCACGTCGTAGCCGATATCGCCGCGGACGACCGTGTAGTTCGCGAGAACGCCGAACCCCGTGTCGCCGAAGAAGTACTGGCCACCGAACTCGAAGCCATGGATCTTGGCCTTCTTGTTGTTGACTGGCGTGTTGACCGCGAAACTCCAGAGCGGATCTTCAGCCGTCGGCAGGACGTCGTACTTGGTCGCGAACGCAACGTGCTGCGCGTTCGAGCCGTTGTAGTTCAACGTCGTGCCATCGGCCTGATACCAGCCGCCCGTCCAGGTCCCGTTGGCGTCCGTGAAGGTGCCGGGGTTTTCTGCCATCGCGATCGCGGTGAACAACGCCGAGTCGTCACGTGCGAAGCCATTGGCCGTGAGGAAATCGAGCGCCGCCTGCGCACGCGGCCCCCCCGTCTCATCGCGGATGCCGAACAGGTTGATGTTCTGCACCGAGTTGCCGATGAAGTTATCGACGTTCTTGAGGAACGCACCGGCCGACACGTAACCCGAATCGGAGAAGTAATACTCCAACGACAGGTCGAAGTTATCCGACTCGAGCGGCAGCAGGCCAGGGTTGTTCTGGTTGCCGCCCGGGGTGAATCCGTTCAGCGTCGAGCCGCCCGGACCGCCCGGGTTCGAGCCCGCCGAAAGGCTGCCGTATCCGGCGCGCGCAATCGTCTTGCTGTACGAGAAACGACCCTTGATCGCATCCGTGATCGCGATGTCGAAATCGAGGTTCGGCAACAGGTTGTGATAGCTGCCATCGCCACGAATCAGAGTCTCGCTGCCGACGTCCGGACGTTCCACGCGGAAGTCGTTGTCGTCCTGCCAGCTCACCGCAGACGGTACGAGCACGCTGTTCAACGACTGGACCGTGGTCTCTTCGTAACGCGCGCCGACCACCACGTTCGAGGCCATGCTGCCCAGGTCGAACTTCAGCGCGAGTTGCGCGTAGACGGCCTGCGTTTTTTCCCCAACGATGCTGTTCGTGCCGAAGCCGGGGTTGAATCTCAGCTGACCATCCGTAGACGAATTCTCAGACCAGTTCGTGTAGCCGTGGTCAATCGCCCATTGTCCGAGCACGTCCGCGTTGCCCTTCCAGCCACCACTCGGAGCGCCAACCGGATTGAAGTCGTCGAAGGCACCCGTGAGGCTGAACGGCGTCAGCAAGGCCACCATGTCAGGCACGGTGCCCGAGTCGCCAACACCCCAGTCGCCCAGGGCCATGTAGCCACCCGAGGAGCGCTGGTGCGATTCCATCTTGCGGGTTTCAACACCGAAACCAAAACTCGAGCCGCCTTCAAACATGAGCTTGCCATCGATGCGAGCCTGCTTGATGTCGGTCTGCTGATCCTGGTAGCCGATGCGCAGCACCTGCGAGCCCAGGCTGCTTTGATCGAAGCTGTAGTCCGGGTTGCCGTTCGCGTTGTTGTAGGCGTCAACCTGGTTCGGGAACAACGTACGACCCGCGATGGGCAGGCCATTGTTGAACTGGAACGTCTGCGTCCAGAAGTTGGTTGAATTGACGCAACTGTTGCTGGGCACATCCAGCTGCAAACAGGTGCTCGGCACCTTGCCGGCCAGGCTGAACGCCGTCTCGCCGCCGCCGGTGATCGGATCGTCGGGCAAGCTGCGCGCACGCGAGTTGTGGAAGTCGAACCCGAGGCTGAAATTGTCGGCGACACTCCAGGCCGCGTTGAATCCCAGCGAACGCAGGTCGTTCTTCTGCTCGCGATGCTGCTGCTCGTAACCGAAGTCCTTGCTGGAGCCCGTGAACTCGTGCAACAGGACCGGGGTCGCGACGTCTTCACCCGTGTCGAACACGATATGGTCGAAGCCATTGCGCTGCAGCCACACGGTCTGCTCACCGCGATCTTCGGTGATGTCCTGCTGGGCGAACGTGATGTCCGTCGTCAGGACCAGTGAATCGATCGGTGCGAACTGAACGGTCAACTGCGCGTTGATGCGCTCACGCTCGGCGTCCGAGAACGCGTAACGGATGTCGTTCGGAATGCCGTAGAGCTGGCCGTCGGCCGGAGCATTCTCGACATTGAGGGCGATGCCGTTGTCGTTCGGATTGATCGCACTCGGCGCGAACAGCGGGCCAGCCGAGATGTTGTTGGCCATGTTGTTCGCGTCCCACGCCTGGATATGCCAGTCGTTGACCGTCGAAGTCGAAGAACCGAAATCGCGCTTCTGGTAGCTGGCCGACAGTCCGATGCCGAACATCTTGCTGTCGGTCGCGTAGCTAAAGATACCCGACACTTCAGGCGTGATGTCATCACCGGTGCGATTGGTCGTGTCGTCGACCAGCTTGGCGCCGAAGTTGAGCACCAGGCCGTCGTTGTCGAACGGACGCGCAGTACGCACGTTGATGGACGCGCCGATGCCGCCCGTCGCGATGTCCGCGCGACCCGTCTTGTACACCTCGACCGCGCTGATCGATTCAGCCGCGAGGTTCGCGAAGTTGAACGAACGCGAATTGCCGGCCGCGCCGCCAATGATGGAGTCGCCGCCGCCGAATGCGTCAGCTGACGGCATCTGGCGGCCGTTCAACGTAACCATGTTGAACTGCGGGCCGAAGCCGCGGGCCGTGACGGTCGCGCCTTCGCCGTTGCGACGGTCGATCGACACGCCGGTGATGCGCTGCAGAGCTTCGGACAGGTTGGTGTCCGGGAACTTGCCGATGTCTTCCGCGTTGATCGCGTCGACGACGCCGATCGCTTCACGCTTGGTTTCCATCGAAGCTTTCAAGCTTCCGCGCAGACCTGTGACGACCACTTCTTCGAGTTCTTCACTCGCTTGTTCCTGGGCGAACACAGGGTTGATGAGCACTGCACCACCAACGATGGTGAACAGCGCCTTCGAAGTTATAGGCAAAGCCTTGGGATTGAATTTCATAGTCAGATGTCTCCTCCGCACTCGTACATCTATTCGTTTAGAAAAACCGGGATCAACTGTTGAACAAAAAAACCGGACCTAACAAAAGGTGGATCGAGAAAGGATTGCGTCGACGATGGCGACAAAACGGAGGGGAATCTGCCGAGATCGCAGATCCAAAAGGCGCGCGAACGGCGCCCGAATGGCTGATTGCAGCAATGCGCAAAGTGGCGAGTCCCCCTCGATACTGCAGCGGAGGATATTCACCCTGTGTACTAAAGTCCACGGCTAATTCCGTGGTTTTGCGAAGACATTTCCAAGGACAATAGAAGTGTCTTTTTTTAATTAAATCATCAATTTACGAATTAATGACAGACAAAACCCAAATTCGGGCCGGCTTTTGTCGCGCAAAAATTGACGAAAAAAACAACAACTTTTGCGAGCGCTACCGTAAAAAAATGCGAGCGCTACCGTAAATTGATGCTAGCGCTACCGGAAATCCGGCTGAAAGGCGCCGGGATTCGGCGGATCAGGCTATGAAGCCGTTCAGGGAAAGTCGCCCGGTGCGCGGGTTCGAATCCACCGCGAACGGCAGCGCGATGCTGCCTGAATGCAATGAGTTGCGGCGGTACACCAGCATGCGGTTGAAGACGCCCGCTTCACTGCGCACCTGCTCGTACAGCGCGGTGCTGCCGTTGATGTAGCCGACGTCAGGTTTGTTAGGACCGGACTTTTCGGCTTCAACGCGTTCGAAGTATTCGGTCCTTCGTTCCTGGGTGACTACCTCGAACCCAGTGTGCCGATGCCGGTAGAACGCCGTGCCGCCGTGGTCGCGCTTGAATAGATAGTGAACGAATGCGAGTTCCGTGCCGAGCACCGAGTCGATGTGCGGAATGCATTGCAGGTGCGCGAGGTTCTCCGGCGCAGTGGTGACGAGCGAGAAATAGCACGCCGTGAATCGCAGTCGTCCCTGCAGCCCGAAGGTCTCGGTGAACAGGCCGCGCATCTGATCGAGCACGAAATGCTGGTAACTCAACGGCGCCTTGGCGCGAATTCCGGGGTAGTAGCTCACGACGTCGCCATAGGGTTTGCCGGCAGCGGCATCCACGAGCTCGTCGGGGTTCGCGACCAGATTGTCGATGACCAGCAGCGGCGCCTGCTCGCGACCGATGGCCAGCTTCTGCACGGTAATGTCGGGATGAGACGTCAAGTGCACGGGCGCGACCGCGGAGTCAGTTCCAGACGCTGGTGCTCGCCTTGCAGTACTGGTTCACGAATTCCTGGTGAACCGGCATGCGGGCGACGGTTTGCGCGATCGATGCGCGGTACTCGGCGAGAAATTTCTTGAGCTCCTCGTCGCCGAGGATGCGTGCGGCGTGGTGATAGGACTTGGGAAGGATGCGCTGCCCCAGCATGACCTGAGCCCACGAATCCACGCGGAAGAGCTCGCTGTCGCCCTGGAACGCATAGGCGCTCTCCTTGAACATTTCGATCCGGCGCGCGAGCGACTCGGGGATCGGCATATCGCGGCAGTGCCGCCAGAATGGCGTGTCGTCGCGTTGCGTCGCGTGGTAGTGCAGCACGACGAAATCGCGGGTCTTCTCCATTTCGAAGCGCGCGATTTCGTTGTACTGATCGATCATTGGCTGCTGCACGCCGTCGAATGGGAACAGGTGCAGCAGGCGCGTCACACCGACGATCATCAGATGAATGCTGGTGGATTCGAGCGGTTCGATGAAGCCGCTCGAAAGTCCGAGCGCGACCACGTTCTTGTTCCACACCTGGCGGCGACGTCCGGTCTGAAACTTGAGAATGCGCGGCATGGTAAGCGGCTTGCCATCGATAGCGGCGACGAGTTCTTCTTTTGCGGCTTCATCGGACTCGAACTGGCTGCTGAAGACCAGGCCATTGCCGACACGATGCTGCAGCGGAATACACCAGCGCCAGCCTGAATCGTGCGCAATGGCACGAGTCATCGGCTGCGCGGGTGAGGTAAGTTCGGTCTGTACCGCTGCGGCGCTGTCACAGGGCAACCACTGCGACCAGTTTTCATAGCCGGTCTTCAGCGTCTGTTCGATCAGCAGGCCGCGAAAACCCGTGCAATCGATGAACAGCTCGCCTTCGATCTCTTGCCCGGAATGCAGTACGAGAGAGTCGATGAATCCGGATTCCGAATCCTGCTTCACTTCCTTGATCTTGCCTTCGATGCGTTTGATGCCGAAACCTTCGGCGAACCGCCGCAAAAATCTGGCGTATTGCCCGGCGTCGAAGTGATAAGCGAAGTTGATATCCACGTCTTTGGCCGTCGCGAACTTGCCGGCCTTCGCGGCCTGCAATTCAAAGCAGTATTCGCCGAGCTCCGATTGCACGCCCAGCTCGAGGCTGCGCAACCAGAAATTGTGGAATTCACACATCCAGGTCGGCTTTCCGTTCCGGCCGAACGAATGGATGTAGCGATCGCCCTTTTGTCCCCAATTCTCAAACAAGATGCCGAGCTTGAACGTTGCCGCCGTGGCTCGCATGAACTCCTGCTCGTCGATCTGCAGCAATTTGTGGAACACCCGAATGGGCGGAATGGTCGCCTCGCCGACACCGATCGTGCCGATTTCATCCGATTCGATCAGCGTGATGTCGAGCAGCTTCCCGAGCTGACTGGAAATTGCCGCCGCTGCGAGCCAGCCCGCAGTGCCGCCGCCGGCGATCACCACTCTCTTGACTGCTCGCGTTCTCATCAACGATTCAGTTTGTTTATCAGCATGGCGCGGATGAATCGCGCCTGGGTTTCGTCGATCGGCGCGAGCACACCGCGCGCGGGCGCGGGAACATGTTCCGCTGCACGTGCCGACGGACCGAAGACGTAGTACTCGAACACCTCACGCCAGGCCTCCTTTTCCGCCGCGGGGCGGTCGCGAATGGACCACATCGCGTGGTAGAGCGCGTTCAAAGGCGTGGGAACGTAGTCAGCTGAGGCGGTCCACCAATAGTTGACGAGTGTATTGAAAGGACTCAAACCCTCGACGTGGTGCCACCACATCGCGGGAATGAAGATTGCGTCGCCTGGCTCGAGGACCGCCGAATATCCCGCCGCAATTGCGTCGCGAAATCGGGGAAACCGCGTGAAGTCCGGGTTCGCAAAGTCGACCACACTGATCGCCTGGCCGCCGGGGGTCGGGTCCATGGGTCCCGGGTAAAGATTGGCGATCTGGTCGGGCGGAAACATCGTGAATCGGCGGCTGCCGACGGCGCAGCACGCCAGGTTGTTCGGCGCGTCGTAGTGACAGGACGCGATGGTGCGATTGCCGATCCATATTGCCGGCGGAGCATTCACGTTGAGTGCCGCAAAGCCGACGTCATTGTCCTTGCGGAATCCCGGCAGATAGAGATCCACGATGGTGGAACCAATGTAGATCGTCGGCGGCTGCTCTTGGTCCAGGTGCGAACGAATCTGATCCAGCACTTCGGCCAGCTTGATGCGCCGGGCTTCGAAATTGAGATTCGTGAAGTCATCGTTATAGAAGAGGCGGCCGCGCGCTTCCGGGCCGGCAAACGACGCAGAGAGTGGTTTTCCGTTGTCGAACGAGCGCAGGTAATTCATCGCGTCGTCGGTCGAGCGGAGGCCGGCGCGAACCAGACCCCAGCTGCGGACGAGTCCTTTGAGCACGGTGGGCTTGCCAACCGAAAGCAGCTCCTCCAGGGGCAATTGGTCCGGCTCGCATCCTTCGAGCACCCGCACTTCGTTGCTGACCTTGATCATGGGCAGCAATTTTATGCCACTGCGCGCCTGTCGGCGCGACGTGCTGAAATGCGCAGGCCTCGAGATGAGCGGGCGAAGAAATGAATATTCGAGATTTCTTGATCGACCCCGCAGGAAAGGACTGGGACCGGCTGCTTGGCTACTGGCGGCCGCCGCTGCGTCCGGATGCCACCTTGTGGTTTGCGAATCTGCTGGGTGACGCCTTTCTCGTGACCGCAGGTGGTGCGGTCGAGTGGCTCACGGTGGGAACCGGCGCCCTGTCCGCTCTCGCGCAGAGCCGGGAAGAATTCGCGCGGTTGCTCGACCAGCGCGAGAACGCTGACGCCTGGCTCAGGATTTCGCTCGTCGAAGACTGTCGCAAGGCAGGGATCGAGCTCGCGGCCGACGAATGTTACGGATTCAGGATTCCGCCACCACTGCTCGGAAAGTACGAAGTCTCGAACCTGCAGCCCGCGAACATCTATTCGCACTACTCGTGGCTCGCTCACATCACCAGGCAGGACGAAATCTACTGGACGGGTGATTAGCCCGTTGCTGCCAGCAAAAATGTATTCACCGTGAGGCGGCCAGTGCGCGGATCGTTGTTTGGCACGAACGACGCCGGCGTCGTTACCGAATGCAGGCTGTTGCCGCGGTAGATCAGGGCTCGATTGAAGGCGCAATCGTACTTCGCAATGCGCTCGAACATCGCTGTGTCCTCATCGATGAAGCGTGCCGCTGGAATGCCGTGCGCTTTGACTTCCGCATTCACCGCCTTGATGTAACCCTCGCGATTCTCCTCGGTGATGACTTCGATTCCGCTGCTGCGATGACGGTAGAAGGAGGTCCCGCCGTGTTCAGGACCGCACAGATAATGGAGCAGTGCGACCCGACGCGGATCCGGGGAGTCGAAATGAGGCACGCGCTGGAAGGCGACCAGATTCGCGGCCGGGGTCACGACGAGCGAGAAGGTTGAATCGGTGACCGACAACTCTGTGCGCAATTCGAACGTTGACTGGATCAGATCGCGGAGCTGCTGCAGCGCCGCCTGGGCGTATTCCGCGGGCGCGGAACTGCGTACGCCGGGATAGTAGAGGGACCGGGCGCTGTAGTCAGATCGGCTCGCGGCGACGTCCACGAGTGCCTGCGGATCGGGCCACATGCCCTCGATCACCACCACAGGTGAGCGCTCATTACCGATGAAATCGACGCGAACCTGCAAGCGAGCTCCCGCGAATTCGTCAGCCTGGACGGTCATTGTATTGCGGCGATCCTCCCGGGAGGAATTCGCCGAGTCGCGGCCAAAGAAAAAGCCCCCGTCACCTTCGTGACGGGGGCTTTCCTTGTTAGGACCCTGGCAGTGACCTACTCTCGCATGGCAGCTGCCACACTATCATCGGCGCGGAGCGTTTTCACTTCCGAGTTCGAAATGGGATCGGGTGGTTCCCGCTCGCTATAGCCGCCAGGGAATTCTGTTTAGCGATCCGACCAGGCTAACAACCCGATCCAATCGCCCAATCCGATAGTCTTTTTGATTTGACGCCCAAGTCGCGCGTGAACGCCGTCAGGACATGTCGCATTCACAGATGTGAATGCTCCAATGACATCACTTCGCAGCAGCGCGTCAGAACGCGTGGCCAGCAACAGCCAAACTGCTTGAAGTTATATGGTCAAGTCTCACGGGCAATTAGTACTGGTTAGCTAAAGTCATTACTGACTGTACACACCCAGCCTATCAACGTCGTAGTCTTCGACGGCCCTTTAGGGGAATCAAGTTCCCAGGGAGATCTAATCTTGGGGGGGGCTTCGCGCTTAGATGCTTTCAGCGCTTATCCCGTCCGCACATAGCTACCCGGCAGTGCCACTGTAGTGACAACCGGAACACCAGAGGTGCGTCCATCCCGGTCCTCTCGTACTAAGGACAGCTCACCCTCAAATCTCCAACGGCTACGGAAGATAGGGACCAAACTGTCTCACGACGTTTT
>DATHJZ010000276.1:0-10410 GCA_035286365.1 Steroidobacteraceae bacterium
GACGAACAGCACACCGCTGTGCGGTTTGCAGCCGTACATCGTCGTGAACACGCCGCGCACGGTGGGACTGACCTTCACGAAGAAGTTCTGATGAGTGCGGCCGATCAGCGAAGTGAGTGAGCCTGCGGGGATCCGCATCGATGCGGCGAGCGATATCGCGACAGCGCTCGGCGCCAGCGTCGAAAACGGCGGACTGGTGCTGGATGAAAAGGACCTGAGCGCGGATTTCTTCGACCTGCGCACCGGGTTTGCGGGCGAGGTGCTGCAGAAATTCACCAACTACCGCGCGCGGCTTGCGATCGTCGTCGCCGACGCGTCCGCGTATGGCAGCCGCTTCAGCGAACTCGCTTACGAACACCGCACGCACAAATCGGTGCGCTTCATAAGCTCGCTCGCGCAGGCGCGACAGTGGCTGACGCACAACCCGGTCGCAAAGTGCTGAGCCTTACAACACCGCGCCGAGGCGCCTGATCCCTTCCCGAATGTCGGTCTCGGACATCCGCGAGTATCCCAGCATCAGGCCCGTACGCAGGGCCGGCGTCAGTAGATAGGGCGACATTCCATACACGCGCACCCCGCGCGCCGCCGCTTTGGAAATGAGCGTGCTTTCGCCGACATTCGACTCCGGCCACAGCGCCACGTGCGCGCCGGCTCCGTAGCCCGTGACCGTGACGCGATCGCACAGATGCTTCTCGATCGCTGCACGCAAGCTGGCGCGCCGCGCGGCATTTCTGCGGCGCACGCGGCGCAGATGGCGCTCGTACATGCCGCTCGTGATGAACTCCGCGAGCGCTTCCTGCTCGAGCGTCGCGGTGTGCCGGTCGCACAGCCACTTGGCGGAAGTAAAGGCAGTGGTCAGCGATCTCGGGACGACCAGGTAGCCTATGCGCAGGGCCGGGAACACGGTGCGGGAGAACGTGCCGATGTAGATGACGCGCCCGTCCGCGTCGAGGCCCTGCAACGACTGGATCGGCGCGTCTTCGTAGTGAAATTCGCCGTCATAGTCGTCCTCGACCACGAGCGCATCTGCGCGCCGCGCCCACTCGAGCAAGGCGAGCCGGCGCGTCAGCGGCAGGACCGCGCCCGTCGGAAATTGATGCGAGGGAGTGACGAACACGAGGCGGGCCGAATCCGGCAGCTTCGCCGGGTCGATGCCTTGCGCGTCCACGAGAACGGGCGCGAGCCGCGCCCCGGCGGCGCGCAGGACCTCCCGCGCGCCCTGATAGCAAGGATTTTCCACCGCGACGCGATCGCCTCGCTCGATCAATACCCGCGCAATCAGATCAAGCGCCTGCTGCGAGCCGCTGACGACGATGATCTGTGCAGCATCGCAGTCCACGGCGCGTGAGCGACGCAGATGAACCGCAATGGCCGCGCGCAACGCGGCGCTGCCGGCGGCGGGACCGTAGTCGAGCTCACGGATCGGCGCCGCGCGTGCGTGCCGCAGCAGCAGGCGGCGCCACATCTCGAAGGGGAAAATCTCGATGTCGCTGCGGCCGTAGGCGAAGTCGTAGCGCGGGGCAGGTGCCTGGGCAACCGGAGCATCCATCTTCCACGTGGCGGCTTCCATGGCCTTCCCGAAGCGCGACAACCGCACTTTGGCGCGATTCACGCGCGCGGAACGCTGCGCGCTCTGCAGACCGTCGGCGACATAAGTGCCCGACCCGCCGCGGCCGGTGACAAAACCCTCCGCGAGCAACTGCTCGAACGCGGAGACCACGACGGTGCGCGAAACATGCAACTGGTCCGCGAGTTCGCGGGTGGAGGGCAGGCGTTCGCGACCTTGCAGCCTGCCGCCCAGGATGGACTCGCGTATCCAGCGATAAATCTGGCCCGACAAGGATTCGCCGCGCGAAAGTGGTATTACGAATGACACAGAAAGCGGCCCTGTGAAAAGACCATAGCCTACGGCAGGCTGTGCGTGAACGGGAAGATAAGGAAGCCATGGATGTTCAAGCCCCGAAATTTCACAGCCGTGTTGTTCGCCGCGTTCGCGCTGCTCGGTACGCGTGCGTACGCGGAGAATCCGCCCGCGGAAGCCGCTGCGCGGCGCGATGGTCAACACGATTTCGATTTCAACATCGGCACGTGGAAGACCCATTTGCGGCGCCTCGTTCAGCCGCTCACCGGATCCAGGACGTGGATCGAGTACGACGGAACGACGGTGGTGCGCAAGGTGTGGGAGGGCCGCGCCAATCTGGCGGAACTCGAGGCCGGGGGGCCGAAGGGCCATCTTCAAGTCTTGTCGCTGCGGCTCTATGACCCGCGCGCGGGGCAATGGAGTCTGAATTCCGCCAGCAGCACAGGCGGCGGTATCAGCGTGCCGACCGTGGGCGAATTCAGGAACGGCCGTGGTGAGTTCTACGACTACGAGAGCTTCAACGGCCGGATGATCCTGGTGCGCAACGTCTGGTCCGACATCACCGCGAATTCCTGCCGCTTCGAGCAGGCGTTCTCCGACGACGGCGGCAAGACCTGGGAAGTGAACTGGATCGCCACGGACACGCGAATCAAGGAGTAGTGCCCGACACCACTCACAACACCGCTGAGACAGCATCCGCGACCGTGTCGCTGGTCGTCGAGCGGCCGCGCTGCTTCACGATGTCGAATGCGGCGATCCGGTACGCTTCGGCCATCGTGGGAAAATTGAAGACATTGTCCACGTACGCGTCGACGTCGAGCTCGGCGGCCAGGCCTAACTGCCCGATGTGCACGAGTTCGGTGGCGCCGTCGCCGGCGATCTGCACGCCGACGACGCGGCGGCCGCCCGGGTCGGCGATGAGCTTGAGCAAGCCGCGCTGGCTGCCGTTGATCTGGCCGCGCGCGATTTCTTCGAACCGCGCCCGTCCGACGATCGCGCCGCCGAATTGCCGGCGCGCGCCGTGCTCGTCGAGGCCGACCGTTGCGATCTCGGGAATGGTGTACACGCCCGAAGGCAGGGTCGAGACGGACTCAGGGCGCACCAACAATCCGAGCGCGTGGCAGGCCGCGCGGCGACCCTGTTCCATCGACACCGAGGCGAGCGCGGGCGGACCGATGACATCGCCGGCGGCATAGACACCGGCTGCGGTGGTCTGCAGGTTTTCGTCCACCTGCACATGGCCGCGGCTGGTCAACGCAATGCCCGCGGCGTCGAGCTTGAGTCCATCGACGTTCGCCAGGCGACCCAGGGCGACGAGAACCTTGTCGCTGAGATGTACGCGCCCATCCTTGAACTCCGTGCGCACCTGCGAGACGCCGTCCCAGCGCGTGGAGATGGCGGTGGCGGCGGGAATGTACTCGCCACCGTTCTTGCGCAGTTCTTCGAGATAGAACGACGTGAGTTCGGGGTCGAGGAATGCCAGCGGCTGATCGAACTGGTCGGCCTGCGTGACCTTGCAGCCGAGCGCTGCGAACGTCGCGGCGTATTCGCTGCCGATCACGCCGCCGCCGAGCACCAGCAGGCTGCGCGGCAGATAGGCCAGCGACAGGATCGAATCGCTGTCGAGCACGTGTTCGTGATCAACCGCCAGGTGCGCGGGCGAGCGCGGCCGCGAGCCGGTGGCGATGATGATGATGGGCGCGCGGATCGTGATCTGCGAGCCGTCGATGCGGGTCATCGCGAGCTCGTGCGGGACATTGAAGCTCGCGCGTCCGCGCAACAGCTCGACATGATTACGTTCGAGCTGCGCGGACATGTAGGCATCGTGCGCCGCCACGGTCACGCCGACACCGTCTAGCAGCGACTGGATCGGCTCGTCCATCAGATCGACGCGTCGCACGCGCTGGCGCAGGGCGTGTTCGCGCAGGGACTTGCTCGGAATGGTGCCGGTATGCACGCAGGATCCGCCCACGCGGCGGTCGCGCTCGATGACCGCGACCTTCTTTCCCGCCTTCGCCGCCTGGATCGCGGCCTTCTGGCCCGCGGGCCCGGAGCCGATCACCACGACGTCGTAGTGGGCGCTGACGCCCGTGGAGAAACTCACGAAAAGCTCTCGGCCGTCGCGTAGATGGCGGCGCGCTGCGCCATGATCGTGAACAACTCATCCGGGTAGATGGACAGCTCGTCCATCCACTTCGACACTGGGCCGAGCATGGAATCCGGCAGCTCGCCACCGGCGCCCGGTGTGCGCATCTCGTCGGAGATCTGCCGCGCGAGTGCGACTTCCATCACTTCGGTGCGTGCGAGCTCCGCTTGCGGTGGATCGCGCCAATGCGAAATCGCGGCGGACACCGTAGGTGGCAGCCGCCACTCGATGGCCAGGTGCGTGCCGACGCGGGCCTCGTGCCGCGCAGCGAGCTCCAGGACGACGCTGGATTCGACGGCCAGACCGTGCTTGAGCACGGCGCTGCCGACTCGGCTCAGGATGACGGCCATCCCGGCCCGGTGCAGCAGCCCGCACAGGTACGCCGATTCGACGTTGCGCCGCTTGAGCCGTGCGATCTCCTGCGCAAACAGCGCGGTGATCACCGACTCGCGCCACAGATCGTTCATCTCGTGGCGGAAGTAGGTAGAAGAGAAAACCTGGCCCTGGACCGCGACTGCAAAGGCAATGTTGCGAATCTCGCGCATACCGAGCCAGGCGATGGCCTGGGGCAGCGTGACGACGGGACTGCGGCGCGCGTACAGCGCGGAGTTGGCCACGCGCATCACCTGTCCGGCCAGCGCGACATCGCGTTGAATCAGGGCCGCGAGCTCCTGCGAGCTGGCATTGCCACTGTCATCCGCCGCCGCATCACCGCGCGTGAGCCGCATGATTTCGCTAACGACCTGGGGCGGCGGTGGCAGCTCGAGCGTGTTGTCGGCGATCGCGGCGTGCACCACGCGATCGAGATCGTCGGTGGTCTTCGGTACGGCGGAGCTTTGCATGACACGGTTCTTCTGAGGGCCCGTCCCGTTAACGGCCGTGTCATCAGGCACTTGATACGGTGCGGCAAGGCACGGCCGCCGCGCGAATCCACGTCACAAAATCAAGGGGTTACGCTCCTCGGTTCAGCCGACTTGCTGCGGCGGCGCGCCGGTCATGTAAACGAGTTCCCAGGCGTGACCGTCGAGGTCTTCATAGCCGTGCGCGTACATGAAGCCGTGGTCCTGCGCCTGGCGCGGCACCTTGCCGCCGCCGGCACGCGCCTTGACGACGAGCTGGTCGACCTGTTCGCGGCTGCTGCAGGCGACGCAGGTGAGCGCTTCAGTGGCTTTGCTGGTGTCGCAAATGGCCTTCGACGTGAAGCTTGCGAAAAATTTCTCCACCAGCAGCATCACGAACAGGTTTTCGCCGAGGATCATGCAGGTCGCATTCTCGTCGGTGAACTGCGGGTTGAAGGTGTAGCCGAGCTTCGTGAAGAAATCCACGGAGCGCTTGAGGTCCTTGACGGGCAGGTTGACGAAGATCTGGGAATGCATGACGAAATCCTTGGAAGGTAGTTGGTATCTGGAGAATTCAGGGCGCGGCGGCGGCCGCCGCCTGCGCGGTGTCGACCATGAGCTCGCGCGTCGGGCGCACTTCGATGCTGCCGAACTGCGCCGGCGGAATTTTCGCGGCGATCTGGATGGCCTCGTTGAGATCGCGCGCTTCGATGAGATAGAAACCGGAAAGCGCTTCTTTCGTTTCGGCGAACGGACCGTCGGTCACGGACAGCTGGCCATTGCGCACGCGCACGGTCGTTGCCGTCTGCGTCGGATGCAGGGGCGTGCCGCCCAGCAGGTGACCGCTGTCGCGGAGCTTCTGGCCGTATGCGGCGCAGGTCGAATCCGGCGCCGAGCTCCAGTGTTCGGGCGAGAGGTAGACGAGACAGAGGTATTTCATGGCGGTCTCCGGTGCGAACCCTGCGGGGTTCCTGAAGTAGTCGAGCGGTGCGGCGGGATTTCGACAGCGACTGGCAAAGAAAAGTGCGGCGCGCGTAACCTGTCAATCCTCAAAGGAATTCAGGGCGGAAGGCCGGCCACACGCTTCTCGAGGAAGCGGCGCGCCGGGCCCTGCGCGGTGAGCTTGATCGCCTCCTGGTAGGCCTTGCGCGAATCCGAGCTGCGCCCGAGCCGGCGCAGGAAATCGGCGCGCGCCGCGTGCGCCAGCGAGTACCCCTCGAGTTGCCCGTTCGCCATGAGGCGGTCGACTTCGGCGAGTCCGGCCTCGAAGCCGTCGCGCATGGCAAGCGCAACGCTGCGGTTGAGTTCGATGACGGGCGAGGGCGTGATCCGCTGCAGCAGGTCGTAGAGGCCGACGATCTCGTTCCAGTCAGTGTCGGCCGAGGAGGGCGCCTCGGCGTGCACGGCGGCGATGGCGGCCTGGACGGAGTACGGACCAAACCGTTGCGAGGAGAGCGCATCGCGTACCAGTGCGGCACCTTCGTCGATCAGCGCGCGGTTCCATCGCGCGCGATCCTGTTCGTCGAGCAGAATTACCTCGCCCTCGGGCGTGTGGCGCGTCTCGCGGCGCGCCTCGTGCAACAGCATCAGCGCCAACAACCCGCGCACCTCGGGTTCGGGCAGCAATTCGAGGATGAGCCGCGCGAGCCGGATGGCCTCGCCGGACAAATCCGCGCGCGTCGGCGCTTCGCCGCTGCTCGCGGAGTAACCCTCGTTGAACACGAGGTAGACCACGCGCAGCACGCTGTCGAGGCGCTCGGCGAGCTGCTCGCGCGCGGGGACTTCGTACGGAATGTTCGCGTCGCGGATCTTCGACTTGGCGCGCACGACGCGTTGCGCAAGCGTGGGCGCGGGAGTCAGGAAAGCCGCAGCGATTTCCTCGGTGGTGAGCCCGCAGACTTCGCGCAGCGTGAGCGCGACCTGCGCGTCGGGCGCGAGCGCGGGATGGCAACACGTGAATACCAGGCGCAGGCGATCGTCCTCGAGTAGTTCGGCGAGCCGATCGGGCGCCGCGGACTCGTCCGAGAGCGACTCACTGACGTCGGGCCGGTCCTCGAGGTGATCGAAGCGCTTCTCGCGCCGTTGCTGGTCGATGGATTTGAAGCGGCCCGCGGACACCAGCCACGACACCGGATTCTGGGGCAGGCCTTCGACCGGCCATTTCTCCATGGCGGTACGGAAGGCGTCGGACAACGCTTCCTCCGCGCGGTCGAAGTCGCCGAGCAGGCGGATCAGCGTCGCGAAGATGCGGCGCGATTCCTTGCGGTAAAGCGTGTCGATCTCGGCGCCCACGCGCGCGATGTCTGCGGATGGCATGGAGGCATATTAAATGTCCCCACTAAAACAGTCCTACGATCTTTCCGTTTGCGTCCACATCGATGCTGTTGGCGGCGGGCACCTTTGGCAGCCCCGGCATGGTCATGATGTCGCCACAGATCATCACGACGAATTCCGCGCCCGCGGCCAGCCGCACCTCGCGGATATTGACCACGTGTCCCGAAGGTGCGCCACGCAGCCTGGGGTCGGTGGAGAACGAGTACTGCGTCTTCGCCACGCAGACCGGGTAGTGCCCATATCCCGCTTCCTGCAGCGCCTTGATCTGCCCGCGGATCTTGCTGTCGGCGACTATGTCGAGCGCGCCGTAGATCTGCGTGGCGATCGTCTTCATCTTCTCCCACAGCGACTGGCCGGACTCGTACACGTAGCGGAAGTTGTTAGGCAGGTCGCACAGACGCACGACTTCTTTCGCCAGTTCCAGCGCGCCTTTGCCGCCTTCGGCGAAGTGCTTCGCCACCATGATCTTGACGTCCATGTGCGCGAGCCGCTGCTGCAACAGGTGAATCTCGGCCTCGGTGTCCTCGCTGCGGTGATTGATCGCGACCACGCTGTTGAGACCATACCCATTGCGGACGTTGTGAATGTGCCGCTCGAGGTTGACGATTCCCTGCTCGAGCGCGCCGAGGTTCTCGCTGCCGACGTTCGCCACGTCCACGCCGCCGTGATACTTCAGTGCGCGGATGGTCGCGACGATCACGGCGCACGATGGCGTGAGATTCGCCTTGCGGCACTTGATGTCGACGAATTTTTCCGCACCGAGATCCGCGCCGAACCCCGCCTCGGTCACGACGTAGTCCGCCAGCTTCAACGCGGTCCCCGTGGCCATCACCGAATTGCAGCCGTGCGCGATATTGGCAAACGGTCCGCCATGAATGAACGCGGGATTGTTCTCGAGTGTCTGCACGAGGTTCGGCGCCAGCGCGTCGCGCAGCAGCGCGGTCATCGCGCCGTGCGCGTGGATGTCGCGCGCGAGAATCGGCTTCTGTTCGCGCGTGTAGCCGATGACGATCTTGCCGAGCCGTTCTTTCAGGTCCTGCAGGCTGGTCGCAAGGCAGAAAATTGCCATCACTTCCGAGGCGACCACGATGTCGAAACCGTCCTGGCGCGGGAACCCGTTCGCAGGTCCCCCCAGCGCGATGGTCGTCTCGCGCAGGGAGCGGTCGTTCACGTCGAGCACGCGCCGCCAGGTTATGCGGCGCACGTCGAACCCGGCCTCGTTGCCGTGATGGATGTGATTGTCGATGAGCGCGGCCAGCAGGTTATTAGCCAGCGCGATCGCGGCGAAATCACCGGTGAAGTGCAGGTTGATGTCTTCCATCGGCACGACCTGGGCGTAGCCGCCGCCGGCCGCGCCGCCCTTCATGCCGAACACCGGCCCGAGCGCGGGCTCGCGCAGGCAGATCAGCGCTTTCTTGCCCAGCAGGTTGAGCGCGTCGCCGAGTCCCACCGTGGTCGTGGTCTTCCCCTCGCCGGCGGGCGTGGGCGAGATAGCCGTGACCAGCACTAGTTTGCCGTTGGGCTTGCCGTTGAGTTTCGCCACGAAATCGAGCGACAGCTTGGCCTTGTACTTGCCGTATGCCTCGAGCGCGTCCTCCGGGATGCCAAGCCGTTCGCGCGCCACGTCGTTAATGCGCAGCATCCGGGCGGCCTGGGCGATGTCTATGTTGCTGAGTTTCTGGGTCATGGTGCATATCTTATCGGGCGCGCGACGGAGTTCGACCGCCGCGCAGTGCAATGCGGCAAGGAAGTGGCAAATTCCACATTCCCTGTGGGTTGAATGCGGCGTAGCCTCGCCACATTCGGCCCTGCGGAGCTGCAAAGTGAAATCCGCCAACGTCATAGCTGTCATCGCCACGCTGTTGCCGGCGCTCGCCCTCGCGAAGGGTGGGGTCGGTCGTATCCAGGTCGACGCTGACGGTGGATGGACGCGCACCATCGAAAGCCCCGAACTCGGCCAGATGATCTCGATCTGGAACGGACCCGGCACGTCGAGCGATCGCACCAGCGCGCACAGCCTCGCCGACTGGTCGCGCGGCATCGTCGAGCCGCCGCCGGGACTGCCGGATGCGCGCATCACCTTCTTCTGCGGCGACGCCCGCGCGCCGCTTGCGCCATGCCACGTCGTGAAGTACGCGTACGACGCGCGGGCAAAACGCGGCTATATCTATCTACCCGGGCCGGCCGAAGAAGGCTACGGGCTCAACGTGCGGCACGTCTTCCGCGACGTGGAGGGACACTGGTTCCGCGCAACGCCGCAGTGGGATGCGCTGATGCAGCAACCCGCGGCGCCGCGGCCGCGCGGCACGTAGCCGGCCGGATTGTTAGCTGCCCAAAGCAAATCAAAGCAGAGCAACGTGCGCAGCTCGCCGCGAGCTGCTACCACTCTCGCGCCCGATGCCGTGCTATAACTAAAGCGACTTTCATTAATAAGCACGCTCTCTTCTTATATGGGCGGCAAACGACGAGGGGGGACGATGGCTGGATCCAGTGAACTTGGCGCCAGGAATCTGGGCGTAATCGTGACCGCGAGTCTTGCGGGCCTGCTGTTCGGTTTCGACACGGTGGTGATCTCCGGCGTCACCGATTCGGTACGCAACGTGTTCCACCTCGAGCCCGGCAGTTTCTGGGACGGCTTCTCGGTGGCAAGTGGATTGCTCGGGACATTCATCGGCGCGCTGATCGCAGGTTGGCCCGGGGATCGGTACGGCTCGCGCGATACGCTGAAAGCCGTCGGCTACATGTACGTCGCCTCCGCGCTCGGCGGCGCGTTCTGCTGGAACCTCGAATCCTTCTACGTGTTCCGCTTCATCGGCGGTCTCGCCATCGGCGCGTCGTCGGTGCTGGCGCCGGTTTACATTTCGGAGCTGGCACCCGCGGATCGGCGCGGCGCATTGACCGGCCTGTTTCAGTTCAACATCGTGTTGGGCATCCTTGTTGCGTACGTCAGCAACTTCGTCGTGCAGGAAATGTCCGGCGGCGCGGATCTGTGGCGACTCAAACTCGGGATCGCCGCGGCGCCCGCAATCGTGTTTGCCGTGCTGATGTACACGATTCCGCAAAGCCCGCGCTGGTTGGCGCTGCGCGGCAGGCGGGAGGAAGCGAAAACCAATCTCGCAGCAGTGGGCGTCGCGGATCCGCAGGCCATGCTCGCGGAATTCGACCGTGCGGCCAAGCTGGCGCGCCACAATTCGGCCGAGAAGCTGTTCGTGGCTGCATACCGGAAGCCG
>DATHJZ010000277.1:0-2259 GCA_035286365.1 Steroidobacteraceae bacterium
CAGCGCCCTATCCGTTGCCGAGAATTGTCCGCTTTCGGACAAAAGTTCGACTTCACTCAATGGGCTGTGCCTCCTGGACCATGGCAATGCTGCCGCTTGTGCCAAGCGCACGGTCGTATTCCGCTTCGGGGATGCCATAAAACCCGTTCGCGGCGAGTTTCAAGCCCTTTCGATTGAGAAGGAGAACTTTGCCCCGGCTGGAGCGGATCAAGCCTCTGCCCTCCAAATCGTTCATGGTGTCGGTGACGCCTGGCCGTCGCACACCGAGCAGCAGGGCAAGGAATTCATGGGTGACGGTGATAGGTTCGGGGCGGACGCGGTCGTCCCACATCAACAGCCAGCGCGCGAGCCGTTCGTCGAGCCTGCCCCGCCCGTTGGCGAGCGCCGTTTGGCCGCTTTGGATCCAGGCTGTGTAAAAACGCGGACGGTTATGGTTGGGTGGGCGAGAGCAGCTGGCGGGTGCAGTCTGTCTCATGCCCGGATCGCTTCCATCAATCCGCCAACGCCCAGAAGGCGCATCACGCGTTTCATGTTGTAAGCCAGAACGTGCAGCGCCATTTCGGTCCTAACGTTCTTGAGCCTTTTCATCTGGAAGTGCGTCGATCCCATCCACGACTTTATCGTACCGAATGGATGCTCCACAGTTTGACGGCGCAGGCGCATCTTTTCAGGGCTTCGATCGAGCCGCGCCTGCACGGCCTCAAGGACGGCTTCGTGCTCCCAGCGTGAGATCCGCCGCTCTTTGCCTGTGGTGCATTTGCCCTTCAGTGCGCAAGCCTCACAGGCGGTGGTCCAATAGCGACGCAACTCCTTGCCGTCCTGTTGGTTGGTGTAGCGATAGGTCAGCTGTTCTCCAGCGGGACAACGATAGATGTCATCGGCCGCGACATAGACGAAGTCCTGCTTGCCGAAGCGTCCCTTGGCGTAGAGGCCAGAGGTCATCGGCTTGGGCAGATAGACCGTGATACCGGCCAGCTCGCAGGCGACGATTTCCTCGCCGCTATAGTACCCGCGATCGGCAACAACCTCGATCGCCTCGCAACCAATCGCCGCGCGCGCCCGCTCGGTCATGTCGGGCAGTTGAGCCCGGTCGGAGCCAACGTTGGTCACCTCATGGGCAACAATGAGATGATGCCTGGTATCGACAGCACTCTGCACATTGTAACCGACCACCCCGCTGCCTCGGCCACTCGTTGCCATCGAGCGCGCATCGGGATCGGTTAGCGAGATCTGTTTGTCTTCGCTCTCCATCATCCGGGAGTTCAGCTGGTTCAGGCGTCCTATCTCCTGGCGCAGCGCCACGATCTTCTCGTTGAGCCGCGTGATCTTGGCCTCCGGCACCGCTTCGCCTTGGCGATCGGCACTATCGAGCTGGGCGAGGTAGCGGGCTATGCTCTCGTCAATCTGCGCCAGCCGCCGCTCCATCTTGGCCTGCGTGAAGTTCCGGTCCCGCGTGTTGACGGCTTTGAACTTGCTGCCGTCGATCGCAACGCTCGCCTCGCTGAACAGTTCGAGCCGCCGGCACAGCATCACGAACTCACGGCAGACCCGGCGGATGGCCTCGCCGTTGTCCTTGCGGAAATCGGCAATCGTCTTGAAGTCCGGCATCAGGCGACCAGTCAGCCAGACCAGCTCAATGTTGCGCTGGCACTCCCGTTCCAGGCGCCGGCTCGACTGCACGCGGTTGAGGTATCCGTAGACATAAATCTTCAACAGCGTCGCGGGATGATAAGCCGGCCTTCCCGTCGCCTCCGGCTCGACGCCGTCAAAGCCGAGTTTGGCCAGATCAAGCTCATCGACAAAGACATCGATCGCCCGGACGGGATTATCTTCGCCCAAGTATTCATCCAATCGCTCGGGAAACAGCGTGCTCTGGCTGCGGTCATCGCCAACGACAAAACGCGCCATCCAATCCTCCAGCCAAATCGCTGGAGAATCGTACCATCGACGCCGTTTTCACACAGCCTGGGTCAAGCGCGTCGGTTTCGTGATGTCTGCCTTACGTTCAATTTACCCAGACAGCAGACATTTCTGGATCCGGCCGGCACTTCGCATCTGTGCCAAGAAGGGACTCATCCACTGCACAAATTTCGATAAGAAAAATCGGACCACATCCATGGCACTCACGTGCCGGTGGAGGAGCCGTCCACAGCATCCGAAGAAAACATTCGTCGCGTGTACACTGCTCGTGCGCTGGTCTGCCCCGCGCATTTCACTTTCCGAAGAACTTCCCAGTGACGGGCGGGAACGTTGATCTTG
>DATHJZ010000278.1:0-3668 GCA_035286365.1 Steroidobacteraceae bacterium
TCGGCGCCCACCTGCTTGTTCAGCCTGCCGGCGGTCACTAACGCCATCACCTGCCGTTCACGCGGAGTCAGCGTCGCGAAGCGTGCGTGCACTGCGGCGTGACGGGATTCGACGAGACGACGCTGGCGATCGATCTCGATCGCCTCGGTCACCGCCGCGGCCAATTTCCGCTCGCACGGCGGTTTCTCCACGACATCGGTGGCGCCCGCCTTCATTGCCCAGACCACCAGCGCGACATCCGCGCTGCCGGCGGTCACGATGATCGGGCAGCGAATCGCGCGCGGCATCGGATACGCGCCGAGCAACCGGGCATCGATGACCAGGCAGCCTGGCTGTTCGGCGCAATGGACGCGCATGAATTCGGCCAGGTGGGCGTGGGTCTGCAGCTCCATTCCGGCAGCCGCGAGCGAGTGCAGCAAGGCGAGCCGCACGTGATCGTCGACGTCGACGACGTGAACGACCGCGCACGCCGGAATGGACTCCGTTGAGCGTGCGCTGCGGTGTGAGCTCATGCCGATTGCAACGTGGGGTGTCATGGTCCGTCTCCTTCTTCGTGCACCTGAAGACGTGACGGAATCGAAAACCCACACCTCACCTCGCAACGCGGCGCTGCATCATTTTTCCCGGACCAGCTCGATTTGGTTCTCGTGGTGAATCGCCCGCAGCCCATGCATCTCGGCAAGCGTCTCGGCAAACCGTTGTGAATCGCCGGCGCGGAACTGGCCGGACACTCGTAGCGAGCCGACCTTCGCATCCCCAATCACGATCTGGTCGGGCGAGTAACGGTTCATGACCGCCACGGCGTCGGCCAGCGGCTGGTCGTCGAAATTAACGAGCCCTTTCTGCCATGAGACAGCGGCCTCACCGGCCGAGTCCGGTCGCCGGATTTCGACCTTGCCGCGACGCTCGACGTATTGCTGACCGGGCTCGAGTTTCACCAACGCCATCGAAGAATCCAGCGACTCGATGTTGACGTGCCCCTCGAGCAGCGTGACCGTGAGGCCGTCGCCCAGCAGATTGACGTCGAAGCGCGTGCCGACGGCGGTGACGCGCCGGCCGGCCACGGTCACGGTGAACGGCCGCGAAGGATCCGCCGCAACCGCAAACAGCGCGCGCCCGCGTTGCAACTCGACGCTTCGAGCCTTGGAACTGAAGCGGCCTGTCAACATGCTTTCGGCGTCGAGCGTCAGGCTGCTGCCATCAGGTAGTTGCAGCTCCTTCACCTCACCCCGCGCCGAGGCGTACTCGAAAGTCGTCGCACGCGGAATGAAAAACCAGGCCACGCCGATTGCCAGGAGCGCGATCGCGGCGGCCGCGGCAGCCGGCCGCCACTGCGCCCAGCTTCGCGGCCGCGGCGCCCGTGCATGCGCACGCATCGCCGCGAGGATCTCGTCACTTTCAGAGTCCGCGAAATTCTGCCAGGCGCGGTCGGCGTTCTCGAACTGGCGGCGATTGCTTTCGTCTTTCGCGAGCCAATCCGCGAGCAGCTGCTGCTCGCTTGTCGTCAACCCCTCCGCGCGTCGCGCGATGAACAACGCAGCCGCTTCTCGCGGCTCGAGCGCGCTCAGTTTCTCGACCGTCAGGGCTTCACGAACCACGGCGCTTCTCCATTTCAAGACTGAGCTGGTGAATGGCGCGAACCATGTGCTTCTCGACCGCGCTCACCGAGATGCCGAGGTGGGCGGCGATATCCTGGAATCTCTGACCTTCGAGCCTGCGCAGGATGAATACCGTGCGCGTGCGCTCCGGCAACCGCAACAACACCAACGTCGCAGCCTGCAGTTCTTCCTTTCCGCCAAGGATGCGTACCGGGTCGACCTCTTCTTCGCCGTGCAATTCGGGTTCGAACGAGACGTGGAGGTTGGCGGCGTGCGATGAACGGCGCCGAACCCAGTCCGCGAAGACGCTGGATGCGGTCTTGAGTACATAGCCGCCCAGATGTTCGACGGGTTCGGTGCTGTCACGGGCGACCATGCGCGCGAAGACATCCTGGACCATGTCTTCGATCTCGGCGATGTTCTGGACGCGGCGACGGAAATACCGCGTGAGCCAGCTACGCACTGGCCCGACCTCATCGGCCAGCGCCAATCGTAAGCCGGTCTCTCCTGTCTCCATTGGGCAGCATCTATTCACAGGCCGATACCTTCGTGCAACATCCCCGGGCGCGAAAACTGAGATGCTGAGCACTAACACTGCCGAGGAAGCGCAAATGCACAAGTTCACCAAGGATCCCGCCGTCATCGCGACTCTTTCACCGGAGCAGTATCGAGTCACACAGAAAGGCGCGACGGAAATGCCTGGCACGGGTGAGCATCTGGACAATGAGGAGCCCGGCATCTATGTCGACATCGTGTCGGGCGAGCCGCTGTTCGCGTCCTCCGACAAGTTCGACTCCGGATGCGGGTGGCCCAGCTTCACCAAGCCGATCGAACCTGCGAACGTCAATGAATTGATTGACAAGGCGCACGGCATGGTCCGCACGGAAGTGCGCTCGGCGCACGGCGACAGCCATCTCGGACATGTCTTCGATGACGGCCCCGAGGACCGCGGCGGACTGCGCTACTGCATCAACTCCGCCTCGCTGCGATTCATTCATCGCGACGACATGGAGTCCGAAGGTTACGGCGCCTACCTGGACCAGGTAGAGGAACGGCGATAACTGACGAAAGCGCCGTCGGCCTGCTTTCATTCACTTCGGGTCCGGGGTGGTCAACTCGATTTCCGTGGCATCGACGATGAACACCGCGAGCAGCCGCGCCGGCCGGGACTTGCTGGCGTTGGCGCTCACGCGGTGATACGCGCCTAAGCCCTCGAACCACCACTCGCCTTCCCGGTAGACACGGACTGGCTCGTCATTGACCCGGCTGCGAATCTCGCCCGAGAGGACATACGCGTAGATGAAGGCCGAGCCCGCGTGACGGTGCGGGATGGAGCTGGCGCCGGGTGGATAGTCGACGAGGATGCTGACCAGCCGTTTGCCCGGCACGTTGGGAATCGGCCTGGCCGCGAGAAGCGTGACGGCTTCGTGTCCCGGAACATCGTGCGTCGTTCCGACGCTGACCGGGATGAGTGAGGCCCCCGCCGCGACGGCGGCGGCGGCAGCTATGACGAGGTAGCGCGTGCGTTTCATGCGGATCGCATGTCAGCAGATCGCCGCCACCGCCGCGATTGTACGAAGGTATTTCCCCCCACCAAGGTGTCGCCCGACACCATCGTGCACTCAATGCCGCCGGCCGCCTCTGTTGTGATGACTCGCGCGTCGTGAGCCGTTACTGGCGCACGACGTTCTAACTAACCACCACTGAGGATTTTGCCATGCAGAAGTTGTCCGGCCTCAAAAGGCGTCAATTTTTCGGAGCCACCGTGGCAGCTGTCGCCGCGATTCTCCTGAGTCTTTCCGCTTATCCCGCATCTCCAAGGAGTACCCAAATGAATGCTGTTCCAAAAATGGCTGGCAGTGACAACACCGCCATCCGTCCCTTCCGCGTGAGTTTCCCCGAAGCAGCGCTGGTCGATTTGCGCAAGCGCATCAACGCCACCGTCTGGCCCGACAAAGAAACGGTTTCCGATGAGGCCGAAGGCGTGCAGCTCGCGACGATGCAGAATCTCGCGCGCTACTGGGGCACCGAATACGACTGGCGCAAGATCGAAGCGAAAATCAACGCCGT
>DATHJZ010000279.1:0-8582 GCA_035286365.1 Steroidobacteraceae bacterium
AAGACGCGCTCGGGCAAGATCATGCGTCGTCTGCTGCGCGCCATCGCGCGCAATGAGGACATCACGCAGGACCTGTCGACGCTCGAGAATCCGGCGATCATCGATCAGCTGCGCGGTGCGGAACCTGCGCAGCGAAAGCCCGCCGCCAGCAAGGCCGGGGCCAGGAAGAAAACGCCCGCGCGGAAGGCCAAGGTCAAGATCAAGGTCAAGATCAAGGCCAAAGCAAAAAAAGTCGTGGCAAAACGATCCACGTCAACGGAGCGCGTGAAGCCGGCCGCGAAGCCTGCACGCAAATCTGCGACGAAGAAAAAGTCGCGAGCGGGCGCGAAGCGCAAGAAATAGGTCGCTCGGCCGTTTCAGTCTTTTCCGCTGACCAGGCTCAGCACCGCGGCGAAATGACAGGCGACGCCGCCGAGCACGAACAAATGCCACACCGCGTGCGTATAGCGGCGCGATTTCCAGATGTAGAACGGCACGCCGCCGGTGTACAGCAGGCCGCCGGCGGCGATCCAGGCGATCTCCGCTGTGCTCAGGCTCTCGCGCAGCGGCTTGATGGCGACCACGATCAGCCAGCCCATGCCGAGATACAGGATCGTCGACAACCGCGGGTAGCGAAAGCCCACGGTGGTTTTCGCGACGACGCCCAGCACCGCCAGCGTCCACACCACGCCGAACAGCGACCAGCCCCACGCGCCCTGCATGGCCACCAGGGTGAATGGCGTGTAGGTGCCCGCGATGAGTAGATAGATCGCGGAGTGATCGAGCTTGCGCAGGTACTGCTTGCGCTCGGGAGAGCGCTCCCAGTGATAGATCACCGAGGTGGCGAACATCGCGAGCGCGGTGACGCCGAAGACCATGGCGCCGGCGAGCCGCAACGGATCGCCCGCGGCGGCCCAGGCCAGCCACGGAATCGCAATCGCGCAGGCAACGATGCCGAGCCCCGCGGTGAGCGTATGCGCGAATTCCTCGGGACGGGAATAGGGCGGTCGGGAAGGAGTAGGAACTGCCGTCGTCACCCGCCCGAGCTTATCAACGCCGCGCGGTGCGGCGTCAACTCATCGGCTGGCGGTCTGGCCGGATTCCGGAAACTCGGCCTTGGGCAGCTGCACGTCGCCGGTCAGGATGCGCTTCAGGTAATCGGGCGCGATCAGGTGGCAGTACTGACGCCCGCTCGCCATCGCGGCCTTCGCGTTTACGCGCAGATTGGTGCCGTCGCCGCGCAGGCTCTTGGCGCGGATGCGCAGCGTGCCGCCGGCGTCGGTCTGCACCATGGTGAAGGCTTCGAGCCACTGGGCTTCGTTCGTGGCCTGTTCATCCGGGTCGAGCAGTACGGCGATCGAACCCTTGAACGGCATCTTTTTCTTCTGCCGGTCGGTGAGCGTCAGCATCACGGCATCGAGCGTGCGGCGGTTGAGTCGCGCGCAGGTGGTGGATTCACCCGCGGCGGTGGCGCCGTACTCGGCGCGGATCCGCGCGGCATTGTGCAGCTTGCAGGAAATCATGCGCGGCTTGGTACGCTGCTGGTCGGCGTAGCCGACGAACTGCAGAGTCTCGAGCGGCTTCACCGAAGGTGAGGCGCGCGTGAACGCCTGGTAGTCGGTCATCAGCACGTTGCGCGCGGGTACCCGCGCCGTGGCGATTTCCCTCTGTGCAACCGCGCAGTAATCGTTGAGCGTGGGCAGCGTCAGCGGCTGGCCGACGACCACGGGACGGGAGTCGCTCGCGCATCCAGACAGCGCGAGGCCGAGTGAAAGACAAGCTGCGTTGCGCACCGTAAGCTTGAGCCAGTGGCGGACAGTGGTTTTCATGGGCGCGTTACCCCCGACAGGAAAGAGAGCTCAATGCAGCAAGTCCTTAAGCGACCTGCGCATCGCGAGGCATTCTGGCGTTACGTCATGTCCGGATTCGTGGGCGCAGTTCTCATGACGGCGAGCTCGTTCGCAGCCGGCCCACGCCCATTTGTCATAGCGCATCGCGGCGCCAGCGGGTATGTGCCCGAGCACACACTCGCGGGCTATTTCATCGCGATCACTCAGGGAGCGGACTACGTCGAACCCGATCTCGTCATTTCCCGGGACGGGGCGCTGCTCGCACGCCACGAGAATGAAATCGGCGGCACGACCGATGTCGCGGCGCATCCGGAATTCGCGGCGCGCAAGACCACCAAGTCGATCGATGGCGAGTCGGTCACCGGCTGGTTCACCGAGGATTTCACACTGGCGGAACTGAAGACGCTGCGCGCACGCGAGCGCTTGCCGGAACTGCGGCGCGCGAATACGCGCTACGACGGCGTGTTCGAGATCCCCACCTTCGAAGAAATCCTCGACCTCGTGGCCGCGGCCGATGCGCAGCGCGCGGCACTGGCGCGCGAGGCGGGCCGCCCGCCGCCACCGCGAATCGGTGTCTATCCCGAAACCAAGCACCCAAGCTACTTCGCGAAACTGGGCCTGCACTTCGACGAGCGGATGCTCGAAGCTCTGGATCGCCACGGCTACGGCAAGCGTTCCGACCCGGTCTGGCTACAGTCCTTCGAGGTTGCCAATCTGAAGGCGCTGCGCCGCCGCACGGATCTGCCGCTGGTGCAGTTAGTTGCCCCCAATGGCCAACCCTTTGATTTCACGCTGGCTGGCGACAAACGAACCTACCTGGACCTCATGTCGGATGCCGGACTTGCTGAGATCGCCACCTACGCCGACGCCATCGGCCCGCACAAGTGGATGGTCGTTCAGTTTGCCGGCGGCAAGGCTGTAGATAGCGGCCTGGCGAGCCGGGCGCGCGCCAAAGGGTTGGGAATCCACGTCTGGACGTTGCGGGCGGAGAACGAATTCGTCCCGGTTGATCTAAGATCGGCAGGCGACGCGGCCGCGCAGGGGGATCTCAAAACAGAGATCCAGGCGCTGCTCGACGCGGGAATTTCCGGTTTCTTTTCGGATCACCCCGACCTCGCCGTGCGCGCGCGCGACGAGTGGTGGGCCAGGCAATAAAAAAGGGAGTACGACCATGGTCGAGAAATGCACAAAGGCACTTTGCATAGCGTTCTTGTTGCTGCAGGTCGCCACCGAATTGATCTGATCGTTGATGCCGCAACCGTTTCATCTCGCGATACCCGTTCATGACCTGGCCGCCGCGCGCGGTTTTTACGGCGAGCTGTTCGGCTGCGCCGAGGGACGCAGCAGCGACGAGTGGGTGGACTTCGATTTTTTCGGCCACCAGCTCGTCGCGCACCTCGATCCGGCCAGGCGCCAACATGTCCATCACAACGAGGTAGATGGGCACGACGTGCCCGTGCCGCATTTCGGCGTGGTGCTGGAGTGGAGCGCGTGGCACCAGCTCGCCGAGCGCCTGCGCAAGCTCGCGACCCGCTTCGAAATCGAACCCGGCACCCGCTTCGCCGGCCAGGTTGGCGAACAAGCGACGATGTTTCTCTACGACCCTTCGGGCAATGCGCTCGAGTTCAAGGCCTTCAAGGACGCTTCGCGACTGTTTGCGAAGTAGTCAGGGCGCCGGCCGCCCGCGTGTGCGCCAGCGCGAGTCCCACCAGTTTCGCCGTCAGGCGCTCCTTGAAATCCACCGGTGCGCCGAGCTTCAGACGTTCGAGATGGCCGCGGTCCTCGTCGTGCGCAGCGCTGAGCAATGCCCGCGCGATCGTACCGAGCCGCGCGGCGGTACCCGCGGTGTTTTCCTTGAGCCAGCGCAGCGCGCGCGCTAGATCGATTTCCTCGCGCGTGAGATCGGTGCCGAACGGGTATTCGGAGAAGAGTCCCGCGGCGCGCTGCGCCGCGAAGCCCGCTTCCAGCCGCTGCGGGGTGTTGCGTCGATACTCATCCGGAATGCGATAACCCGCGTCGATCTTGTTGGCGCGCTTCGCGGCCGCGAGCAGCCCGTCCTGAAAACGCGAGTCGGCGATATTCAGCAGCGCCGCGATGCACTCCGAATCCGTACGGCCGCGCAAATCGGCGATGCCGTATTCGGTGATCGCCAGGTCGCGCAAGTGCCGCGGAATGGTGGTGTGGCCGTAGGAAGTGACGATGTTGGAGGTCACCTTGCCGTCCTTGCGGCGCGTCGACCGCACACACAGCACCGAACGCGCGCCCGGCAGCGCGTGCGCCATCGCCACGAAGTTGTACTGGCCGCCCACGCCCGACACCACGCGTCCGTCGTCGAGCCCGTCGGAGACCGCGGCGCCCAATGTCGTCAGCATCATCGCGGTGTTGACGAAGCGCGAGTGGCAGCGCTGGGCTATTCGCAGCTCCATGTCGGTACCGTAGAGCTGGTTGATGTAGCCCACGCTGCGCATGTCGAACAGGCGGCGTTCCGATTCCGGCAGCTCGCGCAGCGCCGAATAGAACGCCCGCGGGCCGAGCAGAAAGCCGGCGTGCATCACGGCGCCGCCCTGCAGGTTGAGCCCCAGGCATTCGCGCGCCAGCGCGGCGCGCGATCCGGCGTTCGCCAGGTCGGCATCGATGCGCGTGCCTTCGGGCGAGACGATGGCGCCGTTCTCGAAGCGGGTCTCGCTGCGCAGCACACCGGCTGCCTTGAGCGCCGTCACATCGGCGCAGTCGAGCCGCGGGCCGGCGCCCGCGGCCAGCAGCGCATCGAGCAGCGCTTCATCCACGCGCGGATTCGAGCCGTTCGCGGCCAGCGCACGCTGCAGCGGTAGATAGTCGTAGACGCGGCGTCGCAGGATGCCGGCGCGGTACAGATCCAGCATCTGGTCGACGAACATCTCCGTGGCGCCGAACAAGCCGGTGGTGAACGCGCCGCGGCCGCCGCAGCTGTCGATCAAGGGTGCCGCGCGCTCGGTGCCGGCATCGCTCAATGCGCGCCGCCAGGCTTCGTTCTGCTGATGGCGCAGCAACAAGGAATAGACGATGGAGTCGCCGAGTTCTCCTATGCCGATCTGCAAGGTGCCGGAATCGCGCACCAGCGCGCTCGCGTGCAGTCCGATCGCGTGATCGACGGTCGCGAGCGCGGGATTCGGCGGCGCGAACAGGTCGTAGTCGTAGCGCGAATGATCGAGCAGCAGGTCGAACGCGTCTGCGCCCACGCTCGCGGCGCCGAGCATGAACGGCATTTCACGATGCACTTGGCCCAGCATCACGATGGCCTGGCCGGCCGCGCGCAGCCGGTCGAGTTCTGGCAATAGATCGATGGTCACATCCGGATTGCTGCCGAGACTGATCTCGGTGGCGCCGCCAACAGTGCGTTTGGCGACCACATGCGCGATCACATTGACGCCCCGTCGCAGCAGTTCGCGCGCCACGTGGGTGTAGTTCGCGCACAGATAATGCGACTGGGCATGTGCCGCAGACAGCAATGAACCGGGCTCGAAGAAGAACTCGATGACATGGATATTGGCCGGCACGCTGCCCTGGCGCACCGCCGCCAGATAGTCGAGCTCCGGGTAGTTGCCGAAGATCCGCTCGGCCAATGGCTCGAGGAAGCGCCTTTCGAGGTCGCTGCCGCCCGTGGGTTTGCGCAGGCTGAGCGCGGTCACGATGGTCAGGTCGACAGAGGCATCGCCACGCGCGCGGCGGAAGAACTCGTTGGCGATGAGATTGGGCTTGCCGATGCCGAGCGGCAAAGCAAGACACACTCGCTTTCCGACCCGGCGCAACGTTTCCTCGACTATCTCCCCCACATCGTCAAACATTTGCGGCATGCCGCTACACTACCTGCGTTCCTGGGCGGGTCAATTCAAATGAGGCCTGCGAAACCCGTGCTCTCTCCGCTGGTGCTCTGCCGCGCGCTGCTACTGCAGGGTCGGCAGCTGTGAGATCACGCGACCTTCGCCTTCGAGCGGGGCCGCGCGCCACAGCGTGAAGCGCTGGTTCACCGGCGACGCCATGGCGCTCGCAATGTTGCGATGATCGAAACCCGGTAGTTTGCTCAGATGCGAAAGCAGGTCGTACCTGGTCGCGAGCGTCTGGCTGATCAGTACGCCCGAGGTGCCGGCGCCCGCCAGCACGTAGAAGAACTCCTCGGAGGAATTCACGCCCTGCGTCATCACGATGGATACCTCGCGCAACTCGCTCCAGCGCACGTACTCGCTGTCGCCGCGCGCCAGGCGGCGCAACACGCCTTCATCGGTGATCTGCAGATCTTCGCCGCGCTTGCGCAGTTCCCACGTGAGCAGCCACGGCTCGAGCGCGAAGACGAGAAACAGCGTGAACGCGATGCCCGGCATCCACCAGCTGGTGCGGTTGATCCACGCCGGATAGAAAGACAGCAGGGCGACGGTCAGCGAAGCCGCGATCCACACGCGGCGCATGGAGCCCGACATGGACATGGCTGACTACTTCGCCGTCCTGGTCAACGCAACCTTGTATTGCAGCTTCACTTCGTCGCCCACCCATTCGGTGGACTTCCAGTCGCCCGTGCCGACGCCGTAGTCGAGACGCTTGATCGTGGTTTCGCCCGATATTTCCGCGCCGGTCGCCGTAGTACGGATGTCGAGCGGCAGTTTGAGATCTTTCGTCACGCCATGCAGCGTGAGTTTGCCGGCGGCTTCGATTCCCTTCGCCCCGCGCGTGAGCGAAGTCGCGACGAACTGCGCGGTCGGGTATTTCTTCGGATCGAGCAGGTCGGCACCGGCCAGCGTGTCGTTGCGATCCTTGTCCTGCGTGTCGAACGAGCCCGTTTGTACCGCGACTTTCAGCGAGCCCGCGGCGAGATTCTTCTCGTCGTAGTTGAGTTCGGTGGCGAACTGTTTGAACACGCCCTGATTTTCGGCACCGGCCTGGATGAAGGAAAAAGTCAGGGTGCTGCCGGCCGGCGCCTGTACGTAGTGCGGCACACCGGCAGCTGCGGGGACGGTCGTGCTGGTGCCCGCCGGAGCGGCGGTGAGTTTGGCGGCCGGCGCCGGATTCTCGGCGGCCGAGCAGGCGGCGGCGCTGAGCGCGGCTCCTACGGTGAGTGCAGGTAGATAGTTGGTCATGGGTCTCACTTGACTCCACCGAAGGGCAGCATGCGCTTCAGCACGTCGTTCTTGTCGATGAATTGGTGTTTGAGCGCGCCGGCGATGTGCACGGCGGCGACCGTGACCAGGACCGCAAACAGCAGGTGATGCAGGTCGTGTGTCAGATCGTAGACTCGGTCGCTCTTGCCGACCAGATTCGGGAATGCGAACAGGTTGAACCAGCTGACCGAGTAGGTCTTTGCGGAGGACATCAGCCAGCCCGTGAGCGGCATCGCGAAGATCAGGCCATAGAGCAACACGTGTGAAATCTTCGCGAGTGTGCGTTCCCATGGTTTCGTTTCGGCGCTGAGGTCCGGCACGGGGTTCATCCAGCGCCAGGCGAGGCGAATGATCGCGAGCATCAGGATCGTCATGCCGAAGGACTTGTGATAACCCAGCGTTTTGAGCTTGGCAAAGCCGGTCGATGATTCCGCCCATTGCGCGATCACCCATTGATTGATGATCAGCAGCACGATGATCCAATGCAGCGCCTTCGAGAGCGTGCCCCACGATCGTGTGGTGTTGCGGAAAGTCATGCCGGGTAAGCTAGCTGCTGCCAAGGGGTTGGGTCAAAGCCACGGAAGAGAGAGGCACACGCCATGAGTACATTTCCAGCGGGATCGGGTTCCCGACTTGTTATTGCGAGTGTGGTGCTATTGGGGCTCGCCGCGTGTCAGACAAGTCCCCCGGTGAAGGAAACTTCGCCTCCCGCGCAAGCGGCGCCGGAACAGATGGAGATTCCCGCCGGCGCGCATGAATACAAAGTGGTCGCGGAAGAATCGTTGCTGCAGATCTTCGTATACCGCGGCGGCACCATGGCGCGGCTCGGTCACAACCACGTGATCGCGTCGCACAACCTCGCGGGCAGTGCGTATGTCAGCGACGATCTGACTCAGACGCGCTTCGATATCACGATCCCGGTGAATGAGCTGACCATCGACGAGCCCGCGCTGCGCGAGCAGGCCGGCGCGGATTTTCCGCCCGGCGTTCCGCAGAGCGCGCGCGACGGCACGCGCACCAACATGTTGTCGGAAGCGCTGCTCGACGGCGCGAAGTATCCAACCATCCGGCTGCGCGCCACTGAAGTGGTTGCCGCGGGCGACTACTTCGATGTGGACGTGGAAATCACGCTCAAGGATCAGGTGCACCACGTACGGGCGCCGATCCACGTGCAGCGCAAGGATGGCGGCATCGCCGCGAGCGGCGAATTTCCGCTCAAACAATCGGGGCTGGGATTGAAACCCTTCAGCGCGGCGCTGGGCGCGCTGCTGGTGGTCGATGAGATGCGCGTTCGCTTCGACGTCACCGCCCGCGACGCCAAGTAGCTAGGGGTCTGGCTCCAATTTGCGTCCGCAAATTGGTGCCTGACCCCATTTCGGGGAGTGGGGTCAGGCACCGTTTTCTGAGAACAGAAAACGGAGCCAGACCCCTGACTAATCAGCGGCCCAGTTCGGCGAGCAATCCATCCGCCCCGTAAACCTTCGACAACGCCTCGCGGATGATCGCCGGGTGCACGGCGACGGCGCGGTTTTTCTCCGTGTCGAACCAGTACGAGCCCGAGATCGAATGGATGTTGCCGTCGAACAGCAAGCCGACGATCTCGCCCTTGGCGTTGATCAGCGCG
>DATHJZ010000280.1:0-9211 GCA_035286365.1 Steroidobacteraceae bacterium
CGTCCGGCAGTGCGTCGTAATACTCCTTGGGCTGATCGGGCATCACGTCATGCGGCTCGATGTTCAGCGCCAGCCAGCCTTCGGCGGCGCGGTCCGTGACCCAGGACTTCTCAAGTGGATAGGGCGGGCTGGCCCATTGCAGGATGAGCAGCGCGGGGAATTTCTTCTTGTTGGTCGGGTCGTGCGGCTTGGCCACCTGGCCCCATACGTGTTTGCCGTCGACGTGGTTCATCTTGATGACGGCGAAGTCGACGTCGTCCTTCCCGCTGGGCTTCACCATGAGTTCGGGTTTCGCGGGCACCTTGCGCAGCGCCTTTATCTTGGCCGACCAGAAAGCGTCGAAATCGGCAGGGGCGGGAATCGCCGGCGCGATTTTTTCGGGCGCGACCGCCGCGCCCAGTGCGCGCGGTTTGGCGTTCGGCGCGCCGTCGGTGATCTCGACATACACCATGCCGGGCTCATCGAGTCTTGCTTCGATGGTGGTCGGCTTCCCGGGCTTGATCGTGCCGTGGCCGATCTCGTCGAGATTGTTCCTGCGGATCACGTAGCTCAGCGTGGGCGAATTCCACGGCAGCGTGACATTCCAGCCCGCGGTTTCACCCAGGGCATAGATGCCCGAGGAGTGATACGGCACGAATGCCGGTCCCGCCGATTCGTCGGCCACGGCAAGGCTTGCGATGGCGAGCGCCGCCACGCAGGTGAGTCGCTGAATTTTCATGATCCCCCTCGTTGAATCGTTTCGTCCGCGTTGCGATTCTGGGACACTCGGTCGCCGTGCGCCAGATTGGAATAGAGTCGCGGCGGGAACCGGGAGGCGACATGGAACGGAAGACGAGCGGCATCGCGATGCTGATGGCCGTGTGTTCGCTGGGCGGATTGTGCGGTGGCCTGGCATCCGCCGCCGAGCCGCAGTACCGCATCGCGTTCACCAGTCTCGCGCCTTTCGACATCGAACTGTTCATAGCCGACGGCGACGGTTCGAATGCGCGGCCTTTCCTGTCCGATCCCGGGTTCGACTTCGACGCTTCGTTTTCCAACGACGGCAAGTGGGTGATCTTCGGATCGACGCGCTCGGGCCAGGCCGATATCTACCGCGCGCACCCAGATGGCAGCGCGATCGAGAAACTGGTGGACGATCCGGCGTACGACGGACAAGCCGCGTTGTCAGCTGATGGGCGCACGTTGGCCTTCGTCTCCAGCCGTTCGGGGCAGGCGGATATCTGGCTCCTCGATCTGCGCAGCCGCAAGGTCCGCAATCTCACGCAAAACGCCGGCGGCGATTTCCGGCCGGCCTGGTCTCCCGACGGAAAATGGCTGGCGTTTTCCACCGACCGCGATTCGAAGGTTCCGGATTACTCGAGCAGCAATTTCGTCGTCCGCCTATCCACTGAGCTTTATATCGTGAGGCCGGACGGAAGCGGGTTGCGTCGCATCACTCACGACGACGAGTTTGCCGGCAGTCCCGCGTGGTCACCCGACGGGCGTTCGCTCGTGTTCCATACCGCGCCGGCCGCGGAGATGTTCAAACTGGGCAGCGTTCAGCGTCGTGGCGGAACGACGCAGCTCGAATTGCTGGAGCTGAAAGACGGACAACGTCGCGTCCTGACAACCGGCGCCGGCGAGAAATTTTCGCCGCGCTGGCTGACGGCGAATCGCATTGGCTATTCCGCTGCCAACGCCGTCGGCGGAATCGATTTCGCATCGGCAGCCGACAGCGTCGTCACGCCCGGCGCGCGCGGCGTGTTTCGTCACCCGAGCTGGACGCACGATGGAAAACGCATGGTTTTCCAACGCGACACCGAAGAAACGTGGCCGCCGAACCATCCTTGGCCTTCACTCGACGGGCGCTTTTCGCTGCTGCGCGTCGGCGTATTCGCTTCTTATTCGCCGACGGGCGACCGCCGTGTCAGCAACGACAAGCGAGGCGCCAACTTCCCGAGTTCGATTCTGCTGATGGACGCGGATGGCAGCGATGCGCGCGCAATCTTCAGTGCCGAAGGCAAGAACGCCATGGGGCCCGCCTGGTCACCCGCGGGCGATCGAATCGCATTCGCGCTCGGCAAATTTTTTCAAGGCGTCAATGGCCCACAGCCCGGCGACATCGCGACTATCGATCCCGACGGAGGCCACTTCACGGTGCTGACCGATGGCAAGGCCAATTACGCGATGCCGAGCTGGTCGGGGGATGGCAAACACGTCGTCTACCGGCGCGCAGGCGCGAGCGGCAATGCGATCGAGATCATCGATGTCGAGACGCGGGCGCAGAGAGTGCTGACCACCGGCCCGGCCCACTACAGCCAACCCGGCTGGTCGCCCGTCAGCGATGTCATCCAGTTCACCACGGACCTCGACGATGACTACGAGATCTACACCATCAAGGCCGATGGCACGAACCTGACGCGGCTGACGAATACTCCCCGCCACGATGCACATGCCTCCTGGTCGCCCGACGGGCAATGGATTGCATTCACGACCGGGCGCGGCGGCTTCAAGGACGAGACGCCCTTGCGGCAGGGCAATCCGCAGGCATATGGCGAGATCGCGGTGATGCGCGCCGATGGCAGCGACCTACATGTCCTGACCGACAATACATTCGAAGATGGAACGCCGGTCTGGATTCCCGCGAACGGCGGACGTTGAGCGGAGCGCGCGGCGGCCTTGAACCCCATCTACGCGGTTATGGGCCGCGTCGCGATCTTCTGCGCCTTGAGCACGAGCTCCGCGGCTAACAAGGCCTGATCCTGGTCCTGCGCCACCTGCGTGCGCTCGACGATGTCCGTGACGAATTCCGGGCCGAAGGGCAGCGGCACATCCTTGCAATCGATGTGGCGCGCCTGCTTCTTGTCGACGATGTACAGGTGGTTGCCGCCGGTGAGCCCGGAGGCAACGTTGGTGTACTTGCGCAGCTCGATGTAGCCCTCGGTGCCGAGCACGAACAGGCGTCCATCGCCCCAGGTGTCGAGACCGTCCGGCGTGAACCAGTCGACGCGCACATAACCGGTGCCGCCGTTGCCCGACATCACCATGTCGCCGAAGTCTTCGAACTTCGGGTGGTCCGGGTAATTGAGATTGCCGGTCTGCGCGGCAACGACTTTGGCCCTGGTGCTTCCGGTGTAATAGAGGAATTGATCCGCCTGGTGCGAGCCGATGTCAGTGAGGATGCCGCCGTAGCGGGCCTTGTCCCAGAACCAGTCGGGACGACTCGGCGCGTTCACGCGGTGCGGAGCGAGATTGACCGTCTGGACGACGCGTCCAATGGCGCCTTGCTTGATGAGTTTGCCCGCATAGACGGCAGAACGTACTTCGAGCCGTTCGGAATACATGATCGCGAATTTGCGTTTGGTCGTCTTCACCGCGGCGCGCACGGCCGCAAGCTGTTCGAGCGTCGTGATTCCAGGCTTGTCGGCTAGATAGTCCTTGCCTGCCTTCATGACGCGGAGGCCGAGCGGTGCGCGCAAGTCTGGAATCGGTGCGCCCGCGACCAGCTGGATCGATTTGTCGCCCAGGATTTCGTCTTCGCTCGCGGCGAGCTTTACGTCGCCGAAGCGTTTTCGGAATTCGGCGATCTGCGCGTCATCCTTGGAGTGGAAAGCGACGAGCTCACCTCCGCCACGCTGCACGGCGTTGATCATGCCGTATATATGAGCGTGGTCGAGGCCAATGGCCGCGAACTTGATCGAATGTTTCGGCTTGATCTCCGCCTTCGACGTGTTGGCAGGGTCGACGGTGAATGCGCCCGAGGCACCCTGGGCCAGGGCCTGCGGCGCTACCGCTGAGAACATGCCCGTGAGCCCGGCCAATTGCAGAAAATCGCGTCTGTCCTGTGCGCTCATCGATGCGTCCCCCAACGTGTGGTAGCGCGACCATACAACGTTGTCCCGGGCGTGGGTAGGCGTGGGGGCGAATGCTCCCCCCCCCACGCGCGAATGTCTCCTACCCCTTCCGTGCCAAACGCCAGATCGCCACCGCGCTGAACAACACTGTGAAACCCACCAGCGCTCCGATCGAAAGCTGCGCCGGAATGAACTGGTACTTCGTGATCCCCGCCGCATGCATGGCCAGCTGGTCGATATGGAACTGCGGCCAGATTGGCGTCTGCCAGTGCATCGACTTCGGCAGCGGGAAGAACATTCCCGACAGGTAGCAGCCGGGTAGATAGATGAGATTGGCGTAGCCCGGCGCGGCCGAGCCGCTCACCAGTGTGCCGACCATGAGCCCGAGCGCGCAGAACGGGATCGAGCCTGCGAGCAGGGCGGCGCTCATCGCGACGGCCTGGCCGAAGCCCAGATCGAGCTTGCCGCTGGCGAGTCCGATCGCAAGCATCGGCAGGTAGCTCATCACACTGAAGATGAGGCCGCAGACGATCTTGGCGACCAGCCAGGTGCCGGTGGGCGCCGGCTGCGCGCGCTTCAGGCGCATCAATCCCATGTCGCGTTCGAGCGCGAGCGAGGTGCCGATGCCGAACAATGCCGGCATGCTGACTGCCATCACGGCGAACCCGGCGAACAGGAACACGCCGAGCGGCGGGTCCTTGTCGATCGCCTCGCCGGCAATGAACACCGCGAACAGCAGATAGAGCGCGGCGGGGATCAACATCATGGGCAGCGCGAATGCCGGGTTGCGCAGGCTGCGCATGAACTCGTAGCGCGTTTCGGCGAGATACGCGCCGAGCACGCGCCGTCCAGGCAGCGGCGCATCGACGGCAATTGGTTTCAAAGTCATGGGTTTCAAGGTCATGGAATTCATGCGGCCTCCCGCGTCAGTTCGGTGAATGCTTCATTGAGTCCGGCCTGGCGAACTTCGAGCCGCGTGAGCCCGGAGTCCGTCGCGAGCAGTTGGCGCACCACGCTCTCGGCGTCTGTGGCGGTGATCAGCAGGCGAGACTGCTCCCGGCGTGCCTCGACCACCCCCGGCCAGGCGCGCACCTCCTCGGGTGACAGGCTCGACTCGCAGGCGATCTGGCGGCGCGAGACCAAAGCGCGCATGTCGCCGACAGTGCCCGATGCGATGACTTTTCCCTTCGCGACCACGGCCACGCGGTCGGCCAGCGCTTCGGCTTCTTCCAGGTAATGCGTGGTGAGCACGATCGAGCAGCCGGACGCGAGCAGCGCACGGATGCTGTCCCACAGCGCGGTACGCGCCTGCACGTCGAGGCCGACGCTCGGCTCGTCGAGGAACAGCAGCCGCGGCTGACCGCAGATCGCCACCGCAAACTGCGCCAGTCGCTTCTGTCCGCCGGAGAGTTTTCCGTAGCGGCGATCCGCGATGCTCGCGACGCCTGCGCGCCGCAGCGTTTCTTCGACCGGTAGCGGATCGGCGTAGTAACTCGAGGCGAGCGCCACGAGTTCGCGCACCTGCAATTCCTTGTGCAACTCCACGTCCTGCATCATCACGCCCAGGGCCCGGCGTCGGTCGGTTTCGTGTGGCGAGCCACCCAACAGGGTGACTTCGCCGGCATCGGCCTCTATGAGGCCGAGCCACAACGCGATTGCGGTCGATTTGCCGGCGCCGTTTGGGCCGAGCACGGCTAACAACTCTCCGCGGCGCACTTCGATATCGATCGCGTTGAGCGCCGTCACGGCGCCGTAACGCTTGGTGATGCCGCGCAGCCGCGCGACGGTACTGCCGGCCGTGCCGGCTGGAAATGGCGCCGGGGAGGCGGGCGAGGGCGTCGGCGCTTCAGGCTTGTTTCCCCAAATGCGATGCTTGCGGCCGTTGAGCAGTTGACCGAGGAAGCTCGGGCGCACGAGGAAGTGATAGCTCAGGAACAGCACCGCGAAGCTCGCAACGAGGATGAACGGGTACTTCACACCCCAGTGCAGAGGCCAGCGGCCGACCCAGACCTCGAAAGCCGCGACCACCGGCAGGTGGGCGAGGTAGATCCAGTACGAGGCATCGGCGATGTAACGGCGCGTGGCGCTGTAGTTAGAGAGGAAGCGCAGCGCGGCGCCGGTGAGTCCCAGCACCCAGGTCCACACCGCGACGCCGAATGCGAGCGCGTACAGGGTCTTGATCGTGCCGGGCGTGGCCATCGGCGTCAGGTGCTGTTGATGCAACATCCAACCGGTCGCGATGACGGCGAGCACGAGGTTCGACAACCAGCGCTTCTCGATGGCAGCCAAAGCGCCTGGCGCGCGCTGCACCAGCCAGCCGAACACGAAGGCGGTGCCGAAGCCGACCGATGCGGGCACCGTCGGGATCAGTGACTGGTCGGGTGTCGGGATGCCTTGCCAGTAGAACCACATCGGTAGTCCCGTCAATGCGATCGCGACTGGCAAGCCGAGCAGCCAGGCGCCATACGACAAGTCGACGGAGTGCGTGACGAGGCGGTCGAGGGCGGCGCGCAGTTTCTGCGCGGAATCGAAGCGCACGATGAGGGCACGGATCGCAATCGCCGCGATATAGATCAGCAGCAGCTGGTAGAGAAACCACAGGTGCGTGAGCGGAAACGCACCGGGAGTCTTCGGCATTTCAGGCATCGGGGGCATGGTGCCGCCGAACACCTTGGTGATCCCGATCACCCAGACATAGGAGATGAGCGGGAACAGCACGATCCAGCCGCCAATCAGCGGCACCAGGATGCGCTTGGCGCGGTTCGACCAGAAACCGCGCGCGCCCAGCTTGTGGAACAGCAGACGGCCGAAGAAGCCCGCGACGAAGAAGAACAGCGACATCCGGAAGATGTGCGCGACGAACGAAGCATCGCTCAGGAACTGGCTGGGCGAATTGTCGTTCATGGCCCAGATGCCCGGCGGCCAGCCCGGCATGAAGGACAGGGCCGCGTGGAACGCCACGCCTAACAAGAGAGCGAAGCCGCGGACCGCGTCGAGCGAGTGCAGGCGTGAATCAGTAGTGTTGTTCATGGTGTGTCCTTCAGTTGAAGTCGCGACGGCGCGCCGCCACGAAGTAAGGCAGTGACAAGGTGACGGCGAGCGTGGCTATTTCGGCAGCAAGCACGGTCCAGAAAGCGTTGTTCCACACCGGTGCCGGTGCATGCAGGTGGAAGTTCAGGGATTCGATGCCGCCGATGAGGAAGATGAACAGCGTGACGTTCATGTTTGTCACGATGATCACCAGCGTCATCAGCCCCTCGGAGGCCGTGTGCAGCGCACCGCAGAGCACCAGCGAGAAATTGGCGAGCATGAACCCGCACAGCAGCACGGCGAATGGCAGCAATCCATCCGGCAGGCCTGGCATTACGCCGATGAGCACGACGGCGCCGGTGCTCAAAATGGCCCAGGGCACGAAGAAGCACAGCAGCAGGCCCAAGAGCTTGATGCGCACGTAGTCGCCGGGTGACAGCGGCAGGCTCAACACGAATTGCAGCGCGCGCTCCTTGCGTTCGGTGGCGATGCCCAGCATGGCCAGCACGACGCCAAAGGCGACGATGGTCGTGAGCCAGGTGACCATGCCGATGTTGAAACGCATCTCGCCCCCGGCGGCGACCAGCAGTCCGGCGAGCCCCGCGAGGGTCGAACCGGCGATGAGCCAGCGGTTGAGGTAGAACTCCTTGGCGATCAATTTTCGAGCGAGCATGTTCATTGGCCGCGCGTCTCCCGGTGATGCATGACGTTCGCGACGAAAATCTCCTCGAGGCTCATGCGGTGCACGTCGCGCACGTTCGAGCCCAGGAATGCGAGCAGATCCTGTGAAAAGCGGTTGGTGGTCAATGTCACGAACTGGCCGTCGACGACGCGGCTGACCACGTGCGGCAGGTCGGGCACCGTGGTGCCCGCAGGCAGCTGCAGCTGGATCCGGCGCCAGCGCTCGAGGAAGTCCTCCTTGTCGCTGCTGTCGATCAGGCGGCCGCGGTCGATGAAGCTGATGCGATCGGAGATTCGCTCGACGTCCACGGTGTTGTGCGACGAGAACAGGATGGAGCGATCCTCGTCGCGCAGGACGTCCATGAACTCGGAGAGCACCTCGTGGCGCGCCACGGGATCGAGGCCCGAGGTCGGCTCGTCGAGGATCAGCAGGCGCGGCCGGCGGGCGAGGGCGAGCAACAGCACGGCCTTGGCGTGCTCGCCGCTGGAAAGTCCGCTCACGTTCTGTTCGGGGCGCAGATTGAAACGCTTGACCAGAGTTTGGGCGTACTTCGCATCCCAGCCGGGGTAGATAGACGCGACGAACTGCATGTGCCAGCCGAGGGTGGCGTGCGCGAACAGGCGCATGTCGTCGGACACGAAGCCGATATCGCGCTTCGCCACCGCCTGCTCGCGCGGCATGGAGTGCCCGAGCACCCGGACTTCGCCCGCATCAGGCGTGAGCAGCCCGGTCATGAGGCGAATGCTGGTGCTCTTGCCGGCGCCGTTGGGGCCGACGAAACCCATGATCTGGCCGGGGCCGAGCTCCAGCGTCAGATCCTCGAGCGTGAAGAAGCGGAACGCCTTGCGGACGGCGTGCATCTCGATGTGTTTGGTCGCGGTCATTTTTTGTCCATGTTGCGGATGGCGCGGCGTAAACGTTCCGCGAGGTCATCGGGAGTGAGTCCGAGCTGCCGGCCGAGGCCCGCCGCTGCCGCCAGGTGTTCGTCGAGCTTTTCTTCCTGCAGCTCACCGGCGAGGCCATTAACGTCGGCTACGAAGGAGCCCTTGCCGTGGCGCGTCACGATCACGCCTTCGTTTTCCAGGTCGAGGTAGGCGCGCTTTATAGTGATCACGCTGACGCTCAGGGCCGCGGCCAGAGCCCGAATTGACGGTAATTCCCGGCCCATGGGCCAGTCCCCCGCGACAATGCGGGCCCGGATCTGCTCCATGATTTGCAGATACATGGGGCGAGCGTCGGTCTGGGAGATGTTTATGCCGCTGTACATACTGTGTATACAGTGTATACTCAGTTCCGCGGATAAGGGAAGGGGTTGCAAGCCCCTTCATGAAATAATAGTTTTGCCGCCGGCCGGCAGGTAGTTAGAGACTGCCGTTCGTTTCGTCGCTGGAAACGCGGCAACCGCGTCCGTCCCTCCCGGCTTTAGGCGGCACCAAAAAAAAGCCGTGACGCGCCCGGTTGAAACGCGTCACGGCTCCTGTGCGGCGGTACTCCGCCTTCAGTTTCTCAATACTTCCAGCGCACCCCGAGCGCGAACGAGCGGCTGATCAGCGTGTTTCCAAAGTTGAACTGGTCGGGTCCACCGACGTCCGCGAATGCGTAGTAGGACTTCTGGATTTCCTCGGTGAGATTCACCGCGTCGAACGACACCGCGAGCTTTTCGGTG
>DATHJZ010000281.1:0-9229 GCA_035286365.1 Steroidobacteraceae bacterium
ATCGTTCCGCCCGCCCGATTCCAAAAAGCCGCGCATTGTGGTGGGGGGTGAATTCCGTGTCAATTCAGCAGCCTGGAATACGGCGGCCGTGGGGACGCTTACGCCCGGAAAGATGATCAGGTACCAGGCGCCCGCGGGAAGCGTGACCGGCGTGAGGCGTTCGCCGATACCTTCGGCCCAGGCGGACCGTCCGGCAACGAAAACGGGAACATCGGCGCCCAACATGGCGCCTATTGCCGCGATCTCCGCCAAAGTGAGCCCCGTCCGCCACATTTGGTTGAGCGCCACCAAGATCGTGGCCGCATCCGAGCTGCCCCCTCCGAGCCCTCCGCCCGCAGGAATGCTCTTCTTTATGGTGATCTCCGCTCCGAGCCGGGTTCCGGTCGCCGCCTGCAGCGCCCGGGCGGCCCGGACCGCCAGGTCGTCGGCCTCGGCGACTCCGACCGGACCCGCGGGCCGGGTGATCACGCCATCTTCGCGAACCTCGAGCTCGATCCGGTCGCACAGATCGACCAGCCGGAACACCGTCTGCAACTCGTGATACCCGTCGGCCCGTCGGCCGACGATGTGCAACATGAGGTTGAGCTTGGCCGGCGCCGGCCAGGACGAGGCACTCACGGCCGCCAGGTTTCGACCAGGAGTTTCAGGCGTGCACCCTCGCGCTCGGCGGTGAGCCTGCGCGGCAGCGCGAATCCCAGATCCGGCGCGCGCGAATTGATGCTGACGCGCCAACCGTTCTGCGTGAAATCGCGGATCTCACCGCTGACCGCGTCCTGGTTGAGTTCGGAATCGCCCGGTGCGGGAATGCCTAACAACCACCAACGCAGCTCCAAGAGTGGCAGCGCGAAACCCAACCGCCGTTCGAGTTCGGCGCGCGCGGCGAGGCCATCGAGTCGTTCGCCGCGGCTGGTGAAAATCCGCAGCTCCGCGCCTTCGAGCTCGACGCGCAGGCCGCCGATGCCGAGCGGCCCGTCGAGCGACAGATCGGAACGCTGCGGCTGCTGCGCGTACCGCAATCCGGCGGAGAAGCCTTGCCCCTGCGCGGCGACGGCTACGCGGCCGGTGAGGCTGTAGTTGGTGAAGTTCTCGAGCGCGGCGCGCTGCTCGGGCCAGGGTGCATTCGCGCCCGGCCCTGCGACGGGCGCGGGAGGGGCGGTTCGGCAGCCTGCCAGCAGCGCAACGACAGCCAGCACCGCAATGGCGCCGCGGGCGGTATGCGCAGCAGCGCGGCGCATCGGTGAATCCCGGCCTAACTACCGGTGGAGGCGGGTGGGGGCGTGGTCTCCAGAGGCGGCGGACCTTCCGCGTCGGGCGATTTCTCCTGCGGCGCGCCCTTGGGTGCGGGCGGCTCCATCTTGGTGCCCGTGAGCCGTTCGATGGTGGCGCGCAGCGGCTTGGAATCCGGCTGGCGCGCCAACGATCGTGCCCACAAGGCGCGCGCTTCGGACTGTTTGCCGCTCACCCACAATAGTTCGCCCCAGTGCGAGGCGATTTCCGCGTCGGGGAAAATTCGGTATGCGCGCTCGAGGTGCGGCAATGCGCCAGGAATGTCGCCGCGCCGGAACAGCACCCAGCCGAGGCTGTCGAGAAATGCCGGGTTGTCCGGCGAAGCCACGAGCGCCTTGCGGATCATCGATTCGGCGCGCGGCAATTTCTGGTTGCGATCGGCCAGCGAGTAACCGAGCGCATTGAGCAGACTGGCATCGTCGGGGCGCTGCCGGAGCAGGCTCTCGAAACTCTTCACGGAGTCTTTCGTCAGACCCGCCTTCTCCTGCGTGAGCGCGATCTGGTAGCGCACGCCGGGATGATCGGGAAAACGTTCGAGCGCGAGCTGCAGCAGAGCGATGGCTTCGGTGATGTGACCGGTGTCATCGAGCAACGCCGCCTTGGCGAACTCCACGTCGAGCGCTTCGGAACGCTCCTTGGCCGCGAAATCGTCGAGCAGGCGGAATGCGGCGGCGCGATCGTCGCGCTGCATGAGCAGGCGCGCTGCGCGGCCGCGCACGATGAGCCCGGCACCGGCTTCGGCGAGCTTGGTGTAGCCCTCGAGCGCCAGATCGGTGCGACCCTCGCGTTCGGCGATGGACGATAGATAGAAGAACGCCTCGGGCGCCGCGGTCTGCGAGCCGATCAATCCACCGAAGCGACGGCCGGCCTCCGTCATGTCGCCCATCTGGTAGGCGAGCTTGCCCAGGCGCAGGTCGGCCTCGTCGCGCACGGTTGCATCGGTGCGCATGCTCTCCAGCTCCTGGCGTGCTTCGTCGAGACGATCGAGGCGCAGCAGCGTGTCGGCGTACGCGAAGCGCTGCGTGTCGGGCTCGAGCGCCGCGGCTTCCTGCGAGATGGCGATGGCGCCGACCGAGTCGCCTTCGGCCGTGAGCACGCGCGCGAGCTGCGCACGCGCATCACCCGATGCGGGTTCGCTGTCGAGCATGCGGCTCGCGAGTTTGTGCGCGGTGCTGAAATCGAAACCTTCGAGCGCGAGATCGACGCCCGCCGCGAGCACGCGGTCGGAAACGTCTTTCGATTCGAGCAGCGGCCGGAGTGTTTCCAGCGCGATGGCCGTACCACCCGAGTCGCTGACGTCGCCGATGAGACTGACCAGGGCTTCGTCGCCCCCGAGTTCGTGCGTGCGCAGGATGGCTGCACTCGCCTCCTCCGTTTGATAGAGCCGCGTCGCAGCCACCGCCACGGCGGCCGCTGCGCCCGCGCTCTGGGGCTCGAGCTTCTGCCAGCGCCGGGCGGCGCGCGCCGCAGCGCCAATCTGCTGGCAATCCGCGGCGACCTTGTTGGCGCGTTCGGAAACCTTCGCGTCGTTGGTGCCGAGCGCGGCCTTCAGGTAGCGATCGGCGCCGCCGCGGCAATCGCCGCGCGACAGCGCCATGTCGGCGAGCACCAGCGCGGCGTTGTCCGAATTGGTGGTGGACAAAGCGCCGGCATTGATTGGCACCAAGGTGGCAAGGGCCAGGGCCAAAGCGCGCGAGACAACCGGGAGAAATGCGTTTCGTAGCATGGAAGGCACTATAACTGGACCTTCGCCCCTTACAATGGTTCGCGTGAAAGACACCATTCGATTGCGGCTCGAAAAAATGGTCGACCGCTATGAGGAAATCGGACGAATGCTGGCGGACCCCGCCGTCATCGGCCGACAACGCGAGTTCCGCGAGCTGTCCGTGGAATATGCCCGCCTGACGCCCGTCGCCGAGAAATTCGGCGCGTTCCAGGCGCTCGAGCGCGAGCTGAAATCGGCGCGCGAAATGCAGGACGACTCCGATCCCGCGATGCGCGAAATGGGCGGCGAGGAATCCGCGCGGCTCGCTCCTGTGCTCGAGCGCGCCGAGGACGCCCTGAAAGCGTTGCTGATTCCGCGCGATCCGCGCGACGACAAGAACATTTATCTCGAAGTGCGCGCCGGCACCGGCGGCGATGAAGCCGCAATTTTTGCGGGCGACTTGTTTCGCATGTACGCGCGCTATGCCGAAACGCACGGTTTCACGGTGGAAACGCTGTCGGAAAGTTCCGGCGAGCACGGCGGCTATCGCGAGATCATCAGCCGCATCGCAGGGCCGGGCGCGTTTGCGCGCTTCAAGTTCGAATCCGGCGTGCATCGCGTGCAGCGCGTGCCCGCCACCGAAGCGCAGGGGCGCATCCACACTTCCGCGTGCACGGTCGCGATTCTTCCCGAGCCCGACGAAGTCGAAGCCACGGATCTGAATCCCGCCGAACTGCGCGTCGACACGTTCCGCGCTTCGGGCGCCGGCGGCCAGCACGTCAACAAGACCGACTCCGCCATCCGCATCACGCACCTGCCGACCGGCCTCGTGGTCGAGTGCCAGGACGAGCGCTCGCAGCACAAGAATCGCTCGCGCGCAATGGCGCTGATGAAGGCGAAGTTGTTAGCCGCCGAGCAGCAGAAGCGCGACAGCGAGATCGCGCAGAACCGCAAGTTGCAGGTGGGTACGGGCGATCGTTCCGAACGCATCCGTACCTACAACTTTCCGCAGGGACGCGTCACCGATCACCGCATCAATCTCACGCTCTACAAACTCGCCGACATCATGCAGGGCAAGATCGATGAACTGCTCGACGCCCTGCAGCACGAGCACCAGGCCGAGCAGCTCGCGGAGGAAGAGCAGCGAGGCGTGGCGTGAAATCCGCGGCGCCGCAAGCCGCCCGCGGCGTAGCCGCACAAGCCGCAAGTGGCGTCGCGCCGCCGCCCATCGTCGAGGTACCGAGCGCCACCGGTATCGATGCGCGCATCGTGATCGCGGGGCCGGGGGCACGCGCGATCGCGTTCATTCTCGATTTCCTGATTCGTTTCAGCCTGGCAATGGCCTATCTGCTGCTCGCGGCCTGGGCGATCCTCGGCAATCTCGAATTCGATGTCGAGCCGGACAATGAAACGCTGTGGAAGCTGGCCGGCATCGTACCCACCTCGATCATCTACTTCTGCTATCACCTGATTCTCGAGCCATTGATGGCGGGCCGCACGCCCGGCAAGCGCATGACCGGAATCCGCGTGCTGACCCTCGAAGGACGCGTCCCCGCGATCGGTCCGCTGGTGACACGCAATATCTTCCGGCTCGTCGATTCACTGCCGGTGCTCTATACGGTCGGCCTGCTGTTCGTGATATTCGGCCGGCGACATCTGCGCCTCGGCGATATCGCCGCCGGCACCGTGCTGGCGCTGGAGCGCGCGCCGTTCCTGCAGAAACTCGACGCGCTGCGCGGCGCTCCCGCGCAACATGCTGCCTGGCACGAAGCCGGCCGGCGCGCCGCCGCGTTGAGTCGCAGGCGCGGCAGCGAAGTCACCGAGGCGCTGGCAGTCGTTGACGACTACCGGCGCGCGGCGCGTGAACTCGGCGGCGCGCGCCTGGCGGCGGACCCGGCCGAGGCACGTTCCACCGAATACCTCGAGGCGGTCTACGCGGATCTGCATGACGTCATCCATCGCCCGGCGAGCCGTTTCTGGCAGATGGCGCATTCCCTCATGCGCGACCAGATCCCCGCGGCGCTCGCGCAGATGCGCATTCATCTGCTCGCCGTGGTGCTGTTGTTCGTGATCGCCACGGTCGCCGGTGCATGGCTGGTCTACACCTACCCCGACCTCATCGCGATGTTCGCGAGCCCGCGCACCATCGCGACGGTCGAGCGCGGTGAGTTGTGGACCGATGGACTGTTGAACGTCACTCCGTCCGCCGTGCTGTCGGTGGACATCCTCACTAACAACATCATCGTGGCGCTGTTCGCGTTCTGTTCGGGCGTGGTATTCGGCCTCGGCACGTTCTACATCATCGGGTTGAACGGCCTGCAGCTAGGCGCGATATTTGCGTTCACCGGCCAGCACGAGTTGGCGGGTCGACTGTTCGACTTCGTGATCGCGCACGGCTGCGTGGAGTTGTCGTGTATCTGCATCGCCGGCGCGGCCGGCGCTTACGTGGGCGAGGCGCTGATCCGCCCCGGTGCGCTCACGCGCAGCGAGTCGTTTCGCCGCGCCGCCGCGGAAAGCGTGCGCGTGCTGTTCGCGCTGACGCTGCTGCTGCTCGTGAGCGGATTCATCGAAGGGTATGTATCGCCGGATCCGGAGGTGCCGCGCTGGGCGCGCGTCACCATCGGCGTCGGCTACTGGTTGTTCATGATCTCGCTGCTGCGCGGCTACGTCTTTGGGCGCAGCCGTGGCGGGAAAGCCATTGCTGCCTGAGCCGCCGCGAACTTGCCGGCAGATTTCCGGTCTTTAGAGTCAACCAACGCCGAGCTGCAACGTTGAAGGTTCGAGGAGACCTCTATGTACGCGAAATGGACCTTGGCCGCGCTTGCGGTTGCCGCCCTGACCGGAGGGTGCGCAGTCGCCGATCCGGCCGTGGCGCCCCCGGTCGAACCCGCGCCAGCCAGTACTGCGCCGAGCACTGCCGTGCCGGCCGACGCCGATATTTACGTTTATCCGTCCAAGGGTCAGACGGACAAACAGCTCGACCGCGATCGTTACGAATGTCACAACTGGGCGGTGACGCAGTCCCGCTACAACCCCAGCGAACCGCATCTCGCACCGCACCAGCAGATAAGGGTGGTGGAAGGTCCACCGCCCGGTCAGTCGGCAGTCGGGGGCGCGGTGACGGGTGCGGTAATTGGCGCGGCGATCGGCTCGCCGCGGGATACGGGTGAAGGTGCCGTGGCCGGCGCGATCGCCGGCGCGGTGATCGGCGCCTCCTCGGAGGCGGCGCGCCGCAAGGAGAGCGAGCGAGTCAACACCCGCGTCAGCGCGGATGCCGAGGCCGAGCGTGCGCGACTCGAGCGACAGGCTTCCGACTATCGTCGCGCGATCTCCGCCTGCCTCGAAGGCCGCGGTTACACTGTCAAATAGTTGTGAATGTGGGTCCGGAGAAAATCATGCTTGCGAAAGGAAAAAACCTGCGTCGATTGGCCGTCATCCTTTTGGCATTGGGCGCAACCACGGCGTTCGCCGCCGGCGATCCGTACCGGAACCGCGACAACAACCGTGGACACGACCGCGGACATCAGCAACAGCCGCGCAGCGAATCGCGCATCGACGATCGCTACAGGCACAACCGCAGCTACCCGTCGCGCGGTTACGTCGCGCCGCTGCTGCCGCAGGGTTATCGCAGCGTTCGATATCGCGGCTCGCCTTACTACTATTCTCGTGGCGCGTGGTATCGCCCGTATGGACCGCGTTTCCTCGTCGTCGCGCCGCCCATCGGCATCGGTATCGGCTTTCTGCCGCCCTACTACACGCGGGTGTGGTACGGCGGGATGCCTTACTACTACGCCGACGATACTTACTACTCATGGCGGCCGGAACGTCGCGAATACGTCGTGACCGATCCGCCGGCCGGAGAACCGTCGCGCGTCGACGACGACGCAACGCAGGGCAGCGACGAGATCTTCGTTTATCCGAAGAACGGGCAGACTGAAGAACAGCAGGCGACCGATCGCTACGAGTGTCACGCCTGGGCGGTCCAGAAGACCGGCTTCGATCCCACGCGCCCATCGGGCAACGTGGACGATTCCGAGATCGGCTCCAAACAGGTGGACTACCGGCGCGCCGAGGGCGCCTGCCTGGAAGCGCGCGGATATAGCGTCAAGTAGCGGTGCCGGGCAGGGGTTTCCGGCACCACTACGGCAGCACGGCGTCGAGCGCCGCGTCATCGACCTCGAGTGGCCGGAACGACTTCAGCAGCCAGGTCGAAATCTCCTGGTCGTCGATCAGGATCGTCGGCTTCGGCAGGAACGCCGTGAAGCATTCCGCTACCCCGAGCTCGCTGGCGATACGGTGTGCGTATACCGCGCCGCCTGTGCTCCAGCAGTAGAGAGAAAAGCCGCGCGCGTGCAGCCGCCGCACCTGGTCGATCACGCGCGTGATCGGTACGGGTTTGCTGCTGGCATGCCGCACCAACGTGTCGTCGACATCGACGTAGATGACCGCGCGCTTGTCGAGATCGCTCATATACGACGCCTTCTGCGCAGTTGTAGATAGGCGTCGAGCACCGCGCGATCGAGCTGGTCGTCGGGCTCATCGAGTACCACGAGCCCCAAGCGCCGCAGCGTTGCCACCTGCAACTGGGCGGCCTGGTCGTGCTCGCGCGCGGCCAGCGCCACGGCGGGATCGCGCCAATCGCCCGCCGGCGCTGCCGCGAGCCGCGCGATCTCGGCCGCGTGCGGCGCGGCAACGATCGGCTGGTGACGCGGCACCAGCGCCTTGAGCGCCTGCATCAACTCGGCATTGCGCGCGGGTTCAGCGAGATCGGTGAGCCAGACGACCAGGCCGCGATGTCTCAACAAGCGCCGGACCTGGATGGCGGCGGCCACGGGGTTCGATTCGCCGCGCTCGGTCGCGAGTGTTTCGAGCGCGCGGCGCATCCGCATCACGGCGCGGGTTCCACGGTCCGGCAGACATGCCGTCAGCGGCCGTTCCGCGTACACCAGCAGTCCCACGCGATCCTCGATGGACACCGCATGTTCGGCCAGCCGCGCGGCCACGTTCGCGTACAACCCGAGGCGATCGAGGTCACCGGCGCGCACGCGGCTCGCGCGTCCGGCGTCGATGACCATGAGAATCTCCAGGTGCTGCGCCTCGCTGTACTCGCGCGCAATCAGCCCGCCGCGGCGCGCGGTGGCCTTCCAGTCGATGCGCGACAACGCATCGCCGCTCACGTAGTCGCGCAGCTGCAGCAGTTCGGCACCGATGCCCGGCAGCCGCCGTGGAGTTTCGCCCGCCGATTCTCCGGCGATCGGACGCGCGCCGCGCGGCACACTGTCGGGCGCGACGGTGAACGGCTGGTCCTGCGGCAGGTCGCGGCTCCACCACGCGAGCCGGAAGCGGCCTAACAACCGGGCCGGCACGGCGCCGAACCGCGCTGCGCCGAGCCGCAGCGGCAGCAGCTCCGCCGGATCGCGCAATTCTGCCTCGGCCGGCAGTACCACGGTATGCACGTCGGTGGATTGGCGCAGGGCTGCCGGCAACACGCGCGCGTACTGCAGCGTGAGATCGCGCCGGCGGTTGTGCGCGAACACGAACGCACCTTCGGCTCGCACACCAAGCTTGAGACGCGCCGCGATGCGCATGTGCAGCGCGAGGCGCGTGCCGCGCAGGTAGGACGCCTCCAGCGCTAGCCCCGCCAGCAGCAGGAAAGCGGGGAACATCCAGGCGCTGGCGAACGCCGGTTCGTCGGACCACGTGCCGACCACGCCTAACAAGGCGGTCAGCACGACGAACAGATATCCGCGCACGGCAAAATGCATGGCGGCCGCTCTAGCGAGGCACCGGCGTGGCATCGAGAATGGCACCCACCACGCCCAGGTCGGTATCGCCGTCGAGCGCCGCTTCAGGTTTGAGCACCAGCCGATGCGCCAGCACCCAGCGTGCCACGGCCTGCACGTCGTCCGGTGCAACGAAATCCCCTTGCCGCAGCCCGGCGTGAACACGCGCGGCGCGAATCAGCGCCAATGCACCGCGCGTGGACAGCCCGAGCGACACGCGCGGATGCTCGCGGGTGGCGCGCGCCAGGTCGAGCACGTAGTTGGACAGCGCCTCGGAGACGTGCAGCGCGCTGGCCGCGGCGCGTGCCTGGTGCAGCAGCCCATGATCGATAAGCCCGAGGTCGGCGGGAATCGCGTCGCGCGCCTCGAGTTCGGTGCCGTAGCGGCGCAGGATCTCGCCCTCCGCGGCGCGCTCCGGGTAACTCATGTCGATGCGCAGCATGAAGCGGTCGAG
>DATHJZ010000282.1:0-2561 GCA_035286365.1 Steroidobacteraceae bacterium
TCTTTCGGGTCGAACTCGAAGTCGAGCCACGAGCCGCGATACGGAATGATGCGGGCGGAGAACAGCAACTTGCCCGAGCTGTGGCTCTTGCCACGGTCGTGGTCGAAGAACACGCCGGGGCTGCGATGCAGCTGCGAGACGATCACGCGCTCGGTGCCGTTGATGACGAACGTGCCGTTGTCGGTCATGAGCGGCAATTCGCCCAGGTAGACCTCCTGCTCACGCACGTCCTTGATGGGCTTCTTGGCGCCCGCGGCTTCCTTGTCGAGCACGATCAGACGCACCTTGACGCGCAGCGGCGCGGCATAGGTGAGGCCACGGAGCTGGCACTCTTTCACGTCGAAAACCGGGTCACCGAGGCGATAGCTGACGTATTCCAGGATCGCGTTGCCCGAATAGCTCGAGATCGGGAACACGGTCTTGAAAGCCGCATGCAGCCCGATGTCCTCGCGCTTCTCTTCGGCCTTGTTGGCCTGGAGGAAGGTGCGGTAGGAATCGAGCTGGATGGCGAGCAGGTACGGCGTCTCTAAGATGCTGCCCTGCTTGCCAAAATTCTTGCGGATGCGCTTTTTCTCGGTGAAGGAATAAGCCATCGGTCGTGCTCCTATGCGGCGCCTGCGGCGTCGCCTATAAATCAAATACTTACGCTTCTTACGGCTCGCGCCCTTGCGGGGCATTCGCCGATCAATCGTCGAATCACGGGGGGTGCCCCTGTATGGGGGCACCCGCCGTTTTTTCTATTGCTCAGGAACTGGTCCAGTTCCTGGACGCGGCCGGATCAATTACTTGATCTCGACCTTCGCGCCCGCGTCCTCGAGCTTCTTCTTCATGCTTTCCGAGTCGGCCTTGTTCACGCCTTCCTTGACGAGACTCGGCACGCCCTCGACGAGGTCCTTCGCTTCCTTGAGGCCGAGGCCCGTCAGTTCGCGGATGACCTTGATGACGCCGACTTTCTTGTCGGCCGGATATTCCTTCAGCGTGACCGCAAACTCGGTCTGCGCCTCGACCGGGGCGGCGGCGGCGGCGGGGCCCGCAGCAGCAGCAGCAACCGGGGCGGCGGCAGTCACGCCGAACTTCTTCTCCATGTCGGAGATCAGTTCGACCACCTGCATCACGCTCATGTTGGAAATCGCGTCTAGGATTTCGTCTTTTGAAACAGCCATTTCAATTACTCCAAAATATTTTCAGCTAACAAACTATGCGACAAGTTATGCGGCGGCCTGCTTCGCATCGCGGACGGCCGCGATGGTTCGCACCAGCTTCTGATTCGGCGCGGCGAGCGTGCTGACGAACTTCTGGATCGGCGCCTTGAGCACACCGAGAAGTTGCGACAGCGCTTGCAAGCGCGTCGGCAGACTCGCGACCTTGTCGAGTTCCTTCGCGGAGAAAACTTCCCCACCGATGGAAACGAGAGTCGCGACCAGCTTTTCGTGGTCCTTCGAGAAGGCCTTGACCACGCGCGCAGCGGCGCCCGGGTCGTCCTTCGAGAAAGCCAGAATCAGCGGACCCTTCAATTTAGGTCCTACCGGTTCGAAAGCCGTGCCAGCGAACGCCTTGCGTGCCAGCGTGTTCTTGACCACACGCATGTACACGCCGGAGGCGCGCGCCTTGGCGCGAAGGTCTGTCATCTGCGTCACCGTGAGACCACGGTATTCAGCAGCGACCACCGAAAGCGCGGTTTTCGCGACTTCGGTTACTTCGGCTACCAGCATTTTCTTGTCTTCGAGGTTCAGTGGCATAACCCTTCCCTCCTGGACAAAAGTCACCAAAATCCGATTCCCACCCAACGCGGGTAACCGGGCCAATCGACAGCGACCTTCATCCAGTGCAGCTACGGCCTCCTCCTGCGAGGAAACCGGAAAAACACCGGTGAGCGGTACACCATCTGCGCAGGCCATTCGCGATTAAGAAGCTTCCGGGTAGTTAGCCCTCGACTTCGCCTGCGGTCTTGGATGGAACCCGCCCATCCTTCATGGGCCAGGGCGGGTCCGCATCAAACCTTTAAATAAAAACTTCTACAGGCCGAGGGATCCCTGATCGACCACCACGCCCGGACCCATGGTCGAGGAGACGGTGATCTTCTTCAGGTAGATGCCCTTGGACGTCGCCGGCTTCGCCTTGTTGAGGTCGTTGATCAGCGCGATCAGGTTGTCCTTGAGATGCGCTGCCTCGAACTTCGACTTGCCGATGATGCAGTGAATGATTCCGGCCTTATCCACGCGGTAGGTGACCTGGCCCGCCTTGGCGTTCCGGACCGCCGTCGCGACATCAGGAGTAACCGTGCCGACTTTCGGATTCGGCATGAGCCCGCGCGGTCCCAGGATCTGACCCAGCTGACCCACGACGCGCATGGCATCGGGGCTCGCGATCACGCGATCGAAATTGATCTGGCCGGCCTTCACCTGTGCGGCGAGGTCTTCCATGCCGACGATGTCGGCGCCCGCGGCCTTCGCGAGTTCGACGTTCTTGCCCGAGGTGAACACCGCGACGCGCAGCGTCTTGCCCGTGCCATGCGGCATCACGGTCGAACCGCGCACCTGCTGGTCGGACTTCGCGGCGTC
>DATHJZ010000283.1:0-63140 GCA_035286365.1 Steroidobacteraceae bacterium
GTCGCCATGACCAGCTCGCGCGCAATGCCGGGCTCGAACGCTGCGTGGCCGGCGTCGCCGACGATGCGCAGGTCCGCTTCGGGCCAGGCCGTGTGCAGATCCCAGGCGCTGCGCACAGGGCATACCACGTCGAATCGGCCCTGCACGATCACGGCGGGGATGTGCCGGATCCGGTGCACTTCCTCCAGCAGCTGGTTAGGCCGTTCGAGGAAGCCGCCGTTGACGAAATAGTGGCATTCGATGCGCGCGAACGCGGCGGCGAAGCTGGCGTCGCCGAAACGCTTCACGTAGTCCTTGTTCTGCTGCATGTACGAAAGCGCGCCTTCCCAGATCGACCAGGCGCGCGCCGCCGTCAGCAGGACTTCGCGATCGTCGCTCGTAAGGCGCTTGTAGTAAGACTGCACGCAATCCTTGCGTTCGTCCGCCGACAGCGGCGCGAGATAGTGTTCCCACAGGTCGGGGAACATCGCGGCCGCGCCCAGCTCGTTCTGGTAGAACCAGTCGAGCTCGAACCTGCGTACCAGGAAGATGCCGCGCAACACGAGCTCCGTGCAGCGCTGCGCGTGCTTCTGCGCGTAGGCGAGGGCCAGCGTGGAACCCCACGAACCGCCGAACACCTGCCAGCGTTCGATCGAAAGGTGCGCGCGAATGGCCTCGATATCGGACACGAGGTGCCAGGTGGTGTTGTCGACCAGGCTGGCGCTCGGCTTGCTCTTGCCGCAGCCACGCTGGTCGAACAATACGATGCGGTAGCGCTGCGGATCGAAGAAGCGGCGCATCTTCGGATCGGTGCCGCCGCCCGGCCCGCCGTGCAGGAACACGACCGGCTTGCCATTCGGGTTGCCGCTCTCCTCGTAGTAGATCTCGTGCAGGTCCGAGACCTTGAGGAAGCCGGTGTTGTACGGCCGGATCGGTGGATAGAAGTCGCCGGCCTTGCGCCGGGGCGCAACCGCGGCCTTCGCCGCCTTCGCACTCTTGCGCTTCGGTGCCGCTCCTGCCTTCTTCTTCTTGTTAGCCATGAGTTCCTCCGGCGAGCATCGGTCCGAGCGGTGCGCCGCCGACCAGGTGCATGTGCAGGTGAAACACCACCTGCCCGCCATGCTTGTTGCAGTTGACGATCAACCGAAAACCGTTCTCCGCGATGCCTTCACTCCTCGCGATGTCGCGCGCCACGATGAACATGTGGCCGAGCGTGCGCTCGTCCTCGTCGCTGACCTCGTTGACGGTTGGGATAGGCTTGTTAGGACAGATGAGCACGTGCACCGGCGCCTGCGGGCTGATGTCGCGGAAGGCGGTGACGCGTTCGTCCTTGAAGACGATGGTGGCCGGGATGTCGCCGGCGATGATCTTTTCGAAAAGCGTGGGCATACCTCAAGAATACGCGGCCGGCCTGCGGCCCGTCACCCGCCGCTCATCAAACCAGAGGCGAAATCCCCCTTTTGTGGGGTGGCTTCCGGGGTGCTACCTCGCCCATAATCCGCCACTTGAAGCTCACCCTCGACAGTCTCCCAGCACACCTCACGGGTGATCCAGCCAGGGCCTATCTCATTTCCGGCGACGAAGCGCTGCTCGTGGGCGAGGCAGCCGACGCGATCCGCGCGCGCGCCAAACGTGCCGGGTTCGATGAGCGCGAAGTGCACTTCATCGAGCGCGTCGCCGACTGGGATGCGGTGCGCGCGTCTTCTAACAACCTTTCGCTGTTCGGAGCGCGCAAACTCATCGAGCTGCGGCTGCCGTCTGGCAAGCCCGGCGTGGGTGGCGCCAATGCCATCGTCAAGCTGCTGGCCAATGCCAGCGCCGACAACATCTATCTCATGCTCACCGGCAAGCTCGAGCGCGAGCAGAACAACTCGGCCTGGGTGAAAGCATTCGAATCGACCGGTGCCTGGCTCGCAACGCGGCCCATCGAAGTTGCGCGCCTGCCGCAATGGCTGCGCGCGCGCGCCGCCGTGCTCGGACTCGAGCTGGAAGATTCGGCTTGCCAGTTCATCGTCGAACGCACCGAGGGCAACCTGCTGGCCGCGCAACAGGAGCTCGAGAAGCTCAGGTTGTTAGCCAGCGGCAAACGCATCGACCTCGCGGCCGTGCGGGCGTCGCTCGGCGACAGCGCGCGCTTCGACGTCTTCCAGCTCGGCGAGGCGGCGCTCGGCGCGGATGTGCCGCGCGCGCTGCGAATCCTTGGCGGGCTGCGCAGCGAGGGCGTCGAGCCCACGCTCGCCCTGTGGTCGATCTCGCGTGAAATCCACAATGTCTGGGGCACGACGCAGAACGACGGCATGACCGCGCGCAGCTGGCAGCGTCCGTCCGCGGCGCTCGAGAACGCCAAGCGGCGCGCGGCGCGCCTGCCGTACGCGCGCCTGTCGGCACGCCGCGCGCGCGCGGATCGCATGATCAAGGGACAGTTGCGCGGAGACGCCTGGGACGAAATGGCACTGATGATCGTGGAATTCGCCGGCCGCAAGACGCTGCCGATCCCCGGGACGCGTGCTGCTTGAGCGCGCCCGTTGGACCGATCGGCATATTCGGCGGGACGTTCGACCCCATCCACTACGGCCACCTGCGTACGGCCTTCGAGCTGTGGCAGTCTTTGAAGCTGGCCGAAGTCCGGTTTCTTCCCACGGGCAATCCTCCGCACCGCGAACGCACCCTGGCCGACGCGCAGCTGCGCGTGGCGATGGTCCAGGCGGCCGTCGCCGATCAACCGCCATTCGTGGTCGACGACCGCGAAGTGCGCCGCGGCGGCGCCTCGTACACTTTCGACACGTTGACCGAGCTGCGGGGGGAATTTCCGCAGCGCTCCCTGTGCCTGTTGCTGGGAATGGACGCATTTCTGGGGCTGCCAAACTGGCATCGCTGGCGCGAGCTGTTCGAGCTGGCGCACGTGGTGGTCGCGCATCGTCCGGGCTGGAAGGCGCCCACCCAGGGCCCGCTGGGCGAACTCATGGTCGATCGTGGCACCGGCGCCGTGAACGAATTGCATCAATCCAAGGCCGGGCGCATCTACGTGCACGCGGTCACGCAGCTGGAAATATCCTCGACCGAATTACGCCAGATCATCGATGCAGGACGCGACCCGCGCTTCCTGGTTCCGGACACCGTGCGCGAGATCATTCGCGAGTCCGGGTGTTATGCTCGACCCAAGTAACCTACGGAGAGAAATGGCCACCAAAACCCGTCCCCGCCGCGCCGCCGTGCAGCCCAAAGCTTCCGTCCCGCAGACCCTGCTGCGTATCGTCAACGCCGCGCTCGATGACATGAAAGCCGTCAACGTCAAAGTCATGGACGTGCGGCACCTCACGGACATCACCGACATCGTGGTCATTGCCTCCGGCAACTCCAACCGCCACGTGAAATCCATCGCCGAGCGCATCGCGCAATTCGCCAAGCAGAACGACTTCCAGCCCTTTGGCATCGAAGGCGCTGGCGAAGGCGAATGGGTTCTCGTCGATCTGAACGATGTCGTCTGCCACGTCATGCTGCCCCGGGTGCGCGAGTTCTACGGACTCGAGAAACTCTGGGACGACGTCGCGCCGCCGCCGCCGATCGCCGAAAACCTGGTAATCGAACGTGCCATTGCGCCTGCCCCCAGGCACAAGCCCGGACCCGCGCGCGCCGCTCCGCCGCGCCGCAAGCCCCACGCGCGAGCCCGCGCCGCGCGCTGAAGCGGTCATTCGCGCGTGCGCGTTCGCATCCTTGCGGTCGGTACGCGCATGCCCGAGTGGGTGACCATCGCCTACGAGGACTACACGCGCCGCCTGCGCAGCTCGATGCGCATCGATCTGGAAGAGCTCGCCGTAGGCAAGAGCAAGGCCGAAGAAGAAAAACGCTTCCTTCACCTGCTCGGCGACGACTACCTGGTCGCGCTCGACGAACACGGCAAGTCCAGGACCACCCTCGAGCTCGCCAAGTGGTTAGGCGAGCGGTTGCAGGACGGCCGAACGTTGAGTTTCGCGATCGGCGGTCCCGACGGGCTCGGCCCGGAAATCCTCAAAAAAGCAAGCTTTCGCTGGTCGCTGTCGGCGTTGACCTTCCCGCATGCCATGGTCAGGGTGATGCTCGCGGAACAGCTGTATCGCGCCCACTCGGTGTTGCAGAATCACCCGTACCATCGCGAGTGAGTCGCACGTGAGGGGTCGATGGAGCAACAAGAACAATCTTCCGTCGTCCGGCCGGTTCTGCGGCTCGCCTCCGCTTCGCCGCGCCGGCGCCAGTTGTTAGAGCTGATCGGCGTGCCGCACCTGGTCACGCCGGCCGACATCGACGAAACGCGCCGCGCGAACGAAACGGGACCTGCATACGTACAGCGCCTGGCGGGCGAGAAGGCGGCGGCCATCCGCAGGCTGCACGCGGATCTGCCGGTGCTCGCGGCGGATACCACGGTCGAAGTCGGCGGAGAAGTCCTCGAGAAACCGCAGTCCGAAGACGACGCGATCCGTATGCTGACGCTGCTTTCCGGGCGGGAACACCAGGTGCACACCGGTTTGTGTGCGATCAGCGGCAAACCGCCGACGACGCTGATTTCCTCGACGGCAGTCCGGTTCCGCCGGATTTCCCCCGCAGAAATGCGCGCCTACTGGGCCAGTGGCGAGCCGCAGGGCAAGGCGGGCGCGTACGCGATCCAGGGGCTCGGCGCGGTGTTCGTCGAGCAGGTCAATGGCAGCTACACCGGGGTCATGGGATTGCCGCTGTTCGAGACCGCGAACATCCTGAAGTCGCACGGCGTGCCCGTGTGGAACGGCGCGTTGCGCTCACCTCAAGGGGGCCGGGAGTGACGACGGAAATCCTGATCAACGTGGCGCCGCGCGAGACCCGCGCGGCGCTCATCGAAAACGGCGTGCTGACCGAGCTGTTCGTCGAGCGCCAGAGCCGCCGCGGTATCGTCAGCAACCTCTACAAGGGCCGCGTGCAGCGCGTCCTGCCCGGCATGCAGGCGGCGTTCATCGACGTCGGCCTGGAGCGCACCGCGTTCCTGCATGCCGCCGACATCGCGACGCCGATCTCCGAAAGCACGCTGATCGGCCATCCCGAAGTGATCGACATCCGCCGGCTGGTCAACGAGGGCGACGACATTCTCGTGCAGGTCGTCAAGGACCCGATGGGCACCAAGGGCGCACGCCTAACTACCTTCGTGGCGCTGCCGTCGCGGCTCATGGTGTACATGCCGCGGGGCGATGGCATCGGCGTCTCGGCGCGCATCGAAGACGAGACCGAACGCGCGCGCTTGAAGACGCTGGTGACCGAGTCCGTTCCGCAAGATGCGGCCGGCGGCTACATCGTGCGCACCGCTGCGCAGGGCGCGGATGTCGAGCAGATCCGCGAGGACATCCGCTACCTCGGGCGCCTGTGGCAACACGTGAAGGAGCGGGGCCTGCGCGCCGCGGCCGGCGTTCTCGTCTACGAAGACCTGCCGCTGCCGACGCGCATCCTGCGCGATGAACTCGCGCGCGGCGTCGATCGGGTGCTGGTCGACAACGCCGCCGCGCACACGCGCATGCTGGAATTCGCCGCGGCCTTCATGCCCGGCAGTACCACCAGTATCGATCTGTATGCCGGCCAGCGGCCGATCTTCGATCTGCACGGCATCGAAGAGGAGATCGCCAAGGCGCTCGAGCGCAGCGTCAATCTCAAGTCCGGCGGGCACCTGGTCATCGACCAGACCGAATCGATGACCACGATCGACGTGAACACCGGCGCATTCGTCGGGCATCGCAATCTCGAGGACACCATTTTTCGTACCAACCTCGAGGCGGCCGTGGCGATTGCACGCCAGCTCAGGCTGCGCAACCTCGGCGGCATCATCATCATCGACTTCATCGACATGACCGACCTCGCGCACCGCGCCGAGGTGCTGGAGGCGCTGCAGCGCGCGCTGGCGGGCGATCACGCCCAGACCCATATCGCGAGCGTTTCGTCGCTGGGCCTCGTGGAGATGACCCGTAAGAGAACGCGCGACAGTCTGGAACATTTGCTTTGTGCGGCGTGTCCCAGTTGTGAAGGTCGCGGCTTCGTACGCACGCCTGAAACGGTCTGCCACGAGATATTCCGTGAAATTGTGCGCCAAAGCAGGCAGTTCCAGAGCCGTGAACTGCTAATTTTGGCGCATCAGAATGTGATCGACCGCCTGCTCGACGACGAGTCGACGGTGCTCGCGGAATTGGAGCACCAAGTGGGCCGGCCGATACGGTTACAGGTGGAAGCGCTCTACGGCTTCGATCAATACGACGTGGTGCTGGCTTGAAGAGATGACCGACAAAGCCCTCAGCGACAACGCCCTTCTTCAAGAGAGAAGGGCAGGCGGCTCACACTGGGTGAGACGCACGGCGCTGGTCGGCTTTTGCCTGTTGCTCGTCGCTGCGCTCGGCGTGGTGTTCACGCGAGCCGTCGCCGAACGTGTTCCCGAACAACGCGCCACACTCGAAAAACTCATCGCCGAACGCACCGGCCTCGCGGTGCGTTTCGACAATGTTCATTTCGCCTGGGGTCTCGACGGCACGAGCGCGGTCTTCACGCGGGTCGAGTTGACGGACCCGAAAGCCGGGCGCGTGCGCGTCGTGGCGCCCGAACTGCGCGTCGAATTCGACACCTGGGACTTCATGCGTCACCACCAGTTCTCGCTGGGTCACGTGACGCTGTCGTCGCCCGACATCGAGATCATCGGCGATCCGGAAGACTCGCTTATCAGCAGCGCGATGCTCGATCCCGGGCCCGCTGGTCACGCCACCGGCCGTCGCGATGATGAAGCCGCGTTGGTGCGCCGCTATCTGTCCTGGGCCGAACTCATGCCCACGGGCCGCATCGAAGTCGAAGCGGCGCGAGTGCACCTGATCCGTCGTGGCGAGCGTGCGGCGCGCAGCAACTTCACGTTGAGCCAGGCGGTGATCAGTCGCGGGGCTACGACCTTCAACGCCTACGGCACCATGCTGCTCGCGCAGGACGTGGGTCAGTCGCTGTTCGTGTCGGCGAAGCTCGAGGGACTTGGCGCCACGAGCAAACCATCGGGCGATCTGCGCCTGATCGCGCGGCGGGTTTTCCTCGACAAACTTTCGCTGCCCGGTGTGAATGGCCGCGGCACGCTCGACGCCAGGCTTCATTTGAAGGATGGCAAGGTCGACTCCGGCAAGTGGCAGGCAAGCGCGCGCGAACTCGAGTTGAACGACGATAACGCTCGCTTCGATCATCTCACCGTCAGCGGCACGCTGGCACGCGACGCCGACGACGTGCTGCTCAACTTCACCGATCTGCAACTCACGCGCGGCGCGCGCCTGGAGCGCGCCCCCAATGTTTCCGCGCGCCTGACTTTTGCGCCGGGCTCGACGCACATCGCACGCAGCACCGTGCGCGCCGATCGCCTGCCCTTCATGGCGGCGGAGTTCATCGCCGGCGTGCTGGCGCCGCAGCTCAATGAGGCGCTGCCGGCAGCTCCGGGCGGCTGGATTCCCAGCGCCGGTGAGTTGCATGCGGTGCGCTTCGATTCCGGACCGCGCCTGAAGTCCGCCGATGCCTGGACCTTCAGCGCGCAGCTGTCCGGCGCCGACCTGGCGCGGGCTTCCGACGGCGCGCGAATCTCGCAGCTCGTCGCGCGCGTGCGCTTCGATGCACGTCAGCTCGAGCTCATCTTCGATCCGGCCGTCGCCGCAACCCTGCGCATGAGCGCCAAGGAACCACGGCCGCTCATGCTCGCGGGCCACCTGGCGATGTCGACCAACCCGCAAGCGCCGAGCTGGCGCTTCGACGCTTTCAATCTGCGCAGCAACGACGCAACGCTCAGCCTTGATGGTGCGTGGGGTGATGAACCGAGCGCTGCCAGCCCGCTCGCGATCCGGGTCGCGAATCTCGACCGGACCTTGCTGAGCGACACCTGGACCCTGCTCGCGCCTGACGCCGCACCGCCCGCGCTGTTCGCCGAAGTCGCGCAGGGCAACGTCGTCGAAGGAACGCTGCAACTCGTCAAGGCGCGCGACGTTGCCGACGCACACGGTGTGAACTGGCAGCGCTCGAGCGGCAAGCTCACGTTCGCGCAGCTGGCAACGTCAGGCAAGGACGCGCCCCGTCTCACGGCGGGTGAAGGCGCGCTCGAGTTCGCGCGTGGCAGCACGCAGCTGCGCCTGTCCGCGGGCGAAATTGAACAACTCACTCTCACCGGCGCGCGCCTCGACTGGCCGCGCACTGGCGCGCCGCGCATGCAGGCGACCCTCGAAGGCGCGCTGGCTGCGCCGCTGCTGCGCAGCGTGTTCAAGGATCAGGGCCTGGAACGGCTGACCGGCAAGGTCGCCATCGAAGCGGACGCGCGTGGCGAGCGCGAATTGCGCCAGCCCGAGCTGTGGCGTGTTGCCGCGCGTATCGACGCTGCGACCGTGCCGCTTGCGGGCGGTCTGCCCGCGGTCGAAGCACTCAGTGGCACGTTGCGTTACGGCAATCGCCAGTTGCGCGCGTTGGCGCTCACCGGCACCTGGCTCGGCGGCCCGGTGGAAATCGAGCTGCGGCGCGGCCCGCCTTCTTCCGGAACGGGGCGCGGCCTCAATTTTGGCGTCAGCGGCGCCGCGGATGCCGCGCCGCTGCTGCAGTTGTTAGGCCACGCCGCGGTGGCCGGCAGCGTCGACGGTCAGCTCGCCTGGAGCGGCTCGGCGCAACGCCTGGCAGGCAACGATGCCTGGCAGATCTCGCTCGCCAGCAACCTGGGCGGCATCGAGAGTCGCCTGCCCGAGCCCTTCGCCAAGCTGCGTGCCCGCCAGCTGCCGGTGAGCGCGCAGCTGCGCGTCGAGGCAGGTGGTGTGCGTGAATTCGAAATCGACGGTGACCGGGTAAAAGTGAACGGCCAGGTCGAAGGCGCAGTCACCTCCGCGCATTTCGTGGTGCAGGGCATCGCCGGTGATCTGCGGCGCGCGGGCAGCGGCGATCCGCAACTCGAAGTCGACAAGCTGGACCTGAAACGCGCGCCCGCGCTGCTGGCAGCAGCCGGAGCCCTGTTGCCGCAGGATGGCGATCTCGCCTTGACCGTCGGCGACCTGCGCTACTCGCAGCGCAGCTTGGGCGCGCTGCATGCCGCGATCGCGCGCCGCGCCGGCGGGGTGGAATTCTCGATCGAATCTCCCCAGGCCGCGCTGCACCAGTTGACTGCGCAAGGACGTTGCGACCTCAACGACGTCTGTCGCGCGCAGTTCACGGCCGACACCAGCCATCTGGCCGCATTGCTGGGGAGCGTGACTCTGCCGGCGGAATGGCCGACGCAAACCCTGCACGCCGCCGGTGAACTCGACTGGCCGCTGCGCGCCACCGATCTCACGCGCGCGCTGACGGGTCGCTTCGATCTCGAAACGCAGGGCGAGGACAGCAATCACCAGCTGCTCGCGAACGCCACGCTCGCCGACGGCCAGATCCAGCTCGCCAACGTTCAGGGCAGTGGTCCCGCGTCCGACCAAGTCTTCCGCGGCACGGGCCGCGTGAGCCTCGTCGCGCGCGACTACGATCTCACGGTCGACTACGAGCAGGTCGCGCTCGCGGCCGCCGCGGTCCCGACGCCGGCGCGTGCGCGGGTCACGCGCGCCTGGAATGCGTTGCGCGGGTCGGTGGCGCGCCGCGGCTGGACCGAAGCGCCGCAGACGCGTCGCGTGCAGTGGCACGGCAGCTGGGAGGGCGACCGCCCTGACTAGGCTCGGCGATGAAGTGATAGATTGACCGCCATGCGCGTTGCGGCAATCCAGATGACTTCCGGGCATGACATCGATGCCAATCTCGAGGCCGCCGGGCGCTTCCTGGCCGATGCCACCCGCCTGAACGCCGTGCTGGCCGCGCTGCCGGAAAACTTCGCTTTCATGGGCCTGAATAGCGGCGACAAGCGCGCGATCGCGGAACCGGATGGAGCGGGGCGCATCCAGAACTTCCTTGCAGACACGGCGCGGCGCCTCAAGATATGGATCGTCGGCGGTACGGTGCCGCTGCGACAGGATGCGGATGGACGGGTGAGCGCTGCGTGCCTGGTGTACGACGCGCAGGGCCAGCGGGCTGCGCGGTACGACAAGATTCATCTTTTCGACGTGGATGTGCCCGGAAGTACGGAGACGCATCGCGAATCGGCGCACACGGTGCCGGGACACGACATGCGGATCCTGGATACGCCGGCCGGCAGGCTCGGGCTTGCGGTGTGTTACGACATGCGTTTTCCGGAGCTGTTTCGGGTGTTGTCGCGCCAGGGGGCGGAAGTTTTCGTCGTGCCGTCGGCGTTCACGGTGCCGACCGGCAAGGCGCACTGGGAATCGCTTCTGCGCGCGCGCGCCATCGAAAACCTGAGCGCGTTGATTGCGCCGGCGCAGTGGGGCGTGCACCCGAGCGGCCGCGAGACATTTGGAGATTCGATGATCGTCGATCACTGGGGAAAGGTACTGGCGCGCATGCCGAGCGGCACGGGCTGCGTCGTGGCGGACCTCGACACTGCCGGTCGGATGGACGCCCGTACGCGTTTCCCCGCACTCGAGCATCGGGTCATCTACAACACGTGAGGAGCGTGTAGCAGTGTCGGTGGTAGTCATCCGCAGGGTGCAACATGCATGGGCCGATCGCGCGCGCGACTATCGGGTGCTGGTCGATGGCCAACAGCGCGCACTGCTCGGCAACGACGCGACGGTGCAGCTACCGGTAACCCCGGGCGAGCACAAGGTGCGCATGCAGATCGACTGGTGTCGCTCCAGGGATTTGACGGTGAATATCAGGCACGGAGAAATCGTGCGCCTCGAATGCCAGGCGAACTCCAATCCGCTGGCGATGCTGCTCTACATTACGATCTGGCGCGCCAACTACATCGCGCTGAAAACGGTGACCTCTTGAACGCACTGACCAAATCCGAACCGCTCGACATCGCCCGCGACCTCATCCTGCGGCCGAGCGGTCTCGACGACTCACGCCTCGATCTCGCCCTCGCGCAGGTCATGTCGAGCTCGGTGGACTCCGCCGATCTGTACTTCCAGTTCGCGCGCGAAGAGAGCTGGGCGCTCGAGGACGGCATCGTCAAGGAAGGCAGCGCCAGCATCGAACAGGGTGTGGGTGTGCGCGCCGTGGCCGGGGAGAAAACCGGCTTCGCGTATTCGGATGAAATCGTGCTGCCGGCGCTGGAAGAAGCGTCGCGCGCCGCGCGTGCCATTGCCACCCGCGGCACCGATCGCGCCGCGCACGGCATCGTGCCGCGGAGCGGCCACAGCCTCTATCTACCCATCGATCCGGTCAGCAGTTTCACCTCGAGCGAGAAGGTGGCCTGGCTGGAACGCGTCGATCGCGAGACCCGCAAGATGGATCCGCGCGTGCAGCAGGTCATGGCAAGCGTCGTGGCGGTGCACGAAGTCGTGCTCATCGCCAACAGCGAAGGACATCTCGCGGCGGACGTTCGCCCGCTGGTGCGCTTCAACGTCTCGGTGATCGTCGAACAGAACGGTCGCCGTGAGCAGGGCTACGCGGGCGCCGGTGGACGCATCACGTTGCCCGAGCTGGTGGCGGCCGACAAACCGTTGCAACTGGCGCGCGAGGCCGTGCGCCAGGCGCTGGTGAATCTCGACGCCGTGCCTGCGCCGGCCGGTCTCATGACCGTGGTGCTCGGGCCGGGCTGGCCCGGCATCCTGCTGCACGAGGCCATCGGTCACGGACTCGAAGGCGACTTCAATCGCAAGGGCACGTCCGCGTTCGCGGGCCGTATCGGCGAGCGGGTGGCTTCCGAGCTGTGCACCATTGTCGATGACGGAACACTCTCGAAGCGCCGCGGCTCGCTCAATATCGACGACGAAGGCACTCCCACCCAGTGCACCACGCTCATCGAGAACGGCGTGCTCAAAGGCTATCTGCAGGACAAGATGAACGCGCGGCTCACCGGCACGCACTCGACCGGCAACGGGCGCCGCGAATCGTTTGCGCACATCACGATGCCGCGCATGACCAACACCTACATGCGTCCGGGCCAGACTCCGCCCGAAGAGATTCTCGCGTCGGTGGAGAAGGGCATTTACGCCGTGAACTTCGGCGGTGGCCAGGTGGACATCACCTCCGGCAAGTTCGTGTTCTCGGCCAGCGAGGCGTACCTGATCGAGAATGGCAAGGTCGGCGCGCCCATCAAGGGCGCCACGCTGATCGGCAACGGTCCCGACGTGCTCACGCGCGTGTCGATGGTGGGCAACGATCTCAAACTCGACGACGGCGTTGGCACCTGCGGCAAGGAAGGGCAGAGCGTGCCGGTCGGCGTCGGTCAGCCGACATTGCGCATCGACGGACTCACCGTGGGCGGCACCGGTTAGCGGTCAGTACAACCAGACCACCCCCGCATTGTTGTTGGCGGTTGGATGACCGACAGCCAGGGTCTTGCCGTTGTCACCGAAGGCAAGGGCGCGACCAAACTGGCCCGCTTCATACATGGCGCCCGGGCGACCGGGCTTGACGACACGCCGCAAGGCCCAGCCGCTGGGACGGCGCTCGTACACGTACACCGCTCCGATGGCCTTGGAGCCGGCGGTGAGCGGCGGCGGGAGCGCGCCCACGCCGACGCCATGGTCGCTGGGATCGGCGACGACGAGTAGTTTGCCGTCCGCGCTGAAGCGCGCTTCGGCGCCGAAGCGATCCTGGATATTTCCGCTGCCGCTCTCCCAGGCTCCTGCGCGCAGCACGGCTTCGCGCTGGTAGCTGCCGTTCACACGCCGATAGATATCGGTGTGCAAGTCGCTGCTCGCGTCGGAGGAAAAAGTGACGGCGAGCGCATCGCCCGTGGCATCGAGCGCCTGCGGCGCCACGAAAAAAGTGCCCGCGGCAACCGGGATGTTGTCGCGCAAACCCCAGCCAGGCGCGGCGTGCACCTCCAGGACGGTGTCGTCCTGCGCGTATGAGCCGCAAGCGTAGGCCAGGACCTTGCCGTCGGCGCTGAATGCGAAATGGCCACAGCGTTTGCCCAGGTCGGCGTCGGCTCCATGGCCGAATGCGGTGCCGGTGTGGGACCAGGTCCCGGCACTGTCATAGGTGTATATGAATACACCGGAGCCGCCCAGCGCCGTCTTGACCGCGAGTGTGTTGCCGGAATCATCGAGCTCGGCCCAGTCCGCGGAACCAAATTCAAAGCCGGTCAGCATCGCGATGGTCGCATCGTGGCGCCAGCCGTTATTCGCGACGAACCGGAATATCTTCACCGCGCCATATCCAATTCCGGTGCTGGCGCCGTGCGGCTGATCGCCCATCAAAGCGATGGCGAGCACGTCGCCCGCGCGATCGAGCGAGAGGCGTACATTCTGCGTCCTGCCGTCGCGCACGACGTCGAAGGGGATGGCGCTTTGAAAGGCCCACCCGCTGGCGGCTTTGCGATAGATATACGCGCTGCCCTTCGGCAGGTGCGGGTCGTCGGTGGATTCGAAAGGCGCCGCGATCGCGAGCGTCGATGCGTCGGCGGAGATAGCCACCGCGTACCCGAACTGGCTCGCGGCTTGTTGCGACGGGCTCGAGTACTGCCCGATCGTGTCGAGCATGACGTTGCCGACCGCGATCTTCGAAGAGGAGGAGCAACCGGAGGAGTCGCAGGCGTTCAACCAATAACGCGCATTGTTCCAGTCCAGCAGATGGACGGAGACATTGCTGAGGACTGAGGTCCGCGACCCCGGCACCTGGGAGAAGCGCGTCTGCGCCGCGGACGGATTGGACTGAAACCACAGCTCGTAGCCGCTCGCCCCCGTTACGGGATTCCAGTTGAAGCGCAGTTGTTTGACGGCATTGGCGTGCGCGGTGATTTGCGGTGCCGGTGGCGCGGCGAGCGCGATGGCGCTGCAGGCCGCGAGCAGCAATGCCGCCCGGGTCGTGGTCGGAAGGATTGACATGAATTGCTCCCGGCATGAATAAAACACGTGCCTGGGGCCAAGCGCCGATTTGCCGGCAGGCTCGCTCGTTTGCTCTTTAGTTAGTTGCCTGCGGACTCCCCGTGTTGGAGATAGCAACTCTCAGGCCACGACGCAGCCCGGAGCGGACAGTAAAGCGAGTGCGGGCGGCCGCGCGGGCAGGCGAGGAAACTACCTACTCGCGTCATCTGGTATGTGACGTTCAGGACGGCATGCACGCCCACACGGCGCGCATCCGCAAACGCGCGCCGCCGGGTGGCGGCGACGCGTGCCGCTGTAAAATGTTCAGCGCGTGCGGAAATTTCGATAACGCCGCGCATCGGCGGACTCACAGCACGCGGCCGAGACTAGTCAGCCAGTCGCGATTCACTCTCGAGGCGCAGCACCCGCACTCCGGCGAGCGTGTTCACCAGGATCCACTTGTCATCACCGACGGTGTTCAGCGTGGCGTTCACGAGCGTCATGCGCGTAGTGCGTGTCTCGTGATAGCTCACTTGCGCAGTCCATGGATGCAGCCAGCTGCGTGTCACGGTGAAATCGTGGCGCGTCACCTGCGACTGCGGTCCGATCAAAGACATGCCCATCGCGGCCGTGCTGACGAATTCGCAGAATTCCGTCTTGCCGCCGTCGAAGTCGCGCGGTATCTGCGGCGAGGTGTGATCGCGGATCGACACCGTAAGATCTTCGTGCAGGAGCGCGCAGTACGCGTCGGACTTCTCCTGCAAGGAGAGAGTCTCGAGGTCGTTCAAGAATCGATTTACACTGCCTTCGGACAGTTTCCAGGCGCCCGTTCCATAAACGGCCACAGCGACGATCATCGGCAGTAACCAGACGATTCTCTTCAATGACGCCTCCCAAACGCGAATATGCGCGAAGCCACACGGAATCCGACTCCCGGGAACGCCTTACTCGCGAGCACTATTACCACGCGCGGACGACAGGGATGTCGGCAAAGTGCGTCAGACTTTAGTAGCGAAGGATTCGCTCCGCGCCTACGCACTTATCAGACACAAACATAATCAAGTGCGCGTTTTGCGACATTGGAAATAGCGTGAATCCCGGCACATCATGGTTGCCACATGGCCCAGCAAACTGCACACGCGTTCCAACCCAACGTCACCGAGCGGAGTCCTTCGAACATGCGTAACGACACAGCGGCCAGCGGCGAATTTCGAATCAATCTTCCGCCCGATGTACTGGCGGAAATGCGCCGTCAGTCCGGCAGTCCGCGCAGCGCGATGCAGGTCGATGGTTTCCGCCCGGGCCTTCTGGGCCGCTTGATGGATCTCGTGACGGGTCGCCGTCGCTGATCCAGTCTCGCGCGACGGACGACGAACAATATGTGAAAGACGATCCGGGCAGCTGATCCGGACGTCTGGGGATAGAAGATTCATGGAAGCAGTCGGGAACGTCACCTGGCGAATGCCTTTGCCCGCAGCTTCGAAACGGTCACCCGCCGATGTCGAAGCGCAATATCGCGTCGAGGTCGAATTGGCGGACCGCTTGCGGTCGGCTCCGCGCGATCGACGCCTCGGCCTTTATGGAGTGCTCTACGACGAGCTCTTTCGCAGAGTCCCCACGCATTCGCAGCTGACGCGCAAGGTCTCCGAGGCCGAGCGACGCGCGGCGATCGCGCTGCGAATGCAATCACTCAGCCGTTTCCTCACTCCCGATACCGTGTTCCTGGAGATCGGCGCCGGGGATTGCAGCCTGACGCTCGAAGTCAGCCGGCGGGTGCGCAAGTGTTACGCACTCGACGTGTCACGCGAAATCCTGAGCGGCGTGCACGATCCAAAGATTGAAACAGTTCTATCGGACGGGTGCTCAGTGCCGATCCCGCAGGATGCAGTCACGCTCGCATACAGCTTCCAGGTGATGGAGCACATCCACCCCGACGACGCGCTCGAACAGCTGCGCAACCTGTTCGCGGTCGTCGCGCCCGGCGGCGCGTATTTTTGCGTGACACCGAACCGGCTCAACGGCCCGCACGATGTTTCGAAATTCTTCGACACCGTCGCGCGTGGTTTTCACCTCAAGGAATACACGCTCACCGAGCTCGAAAAACTGTTCCGCGCGGTGGGATTCAGGCGTGTCGAAGCCTACGCGTCGGTGCGCGGGCGCAGCGTGCGTTTACCGCTCGGCTTCGTGAAGATCTTCGAGAAGGGCTACGAAAAATTGCCCGCGAACTGGCGACGCCGGCTCGGCCGCAAGCCCTTCGTTCATCACGTCCTGTCCGCGGGATTGCGCGCCATCAAATAGCGTCGCGACTGCTGCGCGGTCAGCCTGCTCCGGCCGCATCTTCGCGGCCTTCGTCTTCCGACTCTTCGTTGGCCGCGTCATCGATCACGGGCAGATCGTCGTGTGTGTCGGCGTTGTGTTTCGAGTTTTCGTCCACGTACAACATTTCGTGCTGACCCATCGTGATCACGTCGCCGTCGCGCAAGGTATGCCGGCGCACGCGTTTGCCGCGGATCACGATGCCGTTGGTGCTGTTGAGATCTTCGAGCACCGTGATGCCGTCGCTGCCCGTGATGAGCTGGCAGTGATGCCGGCTGATGAATTTGCTGTCGATCTGCAGGTCGTTGTCGGGCGTGCGGCCAACGACCTTGCGTCCCGGCACCAGGTGCAGCTCGCCGGCGGCCGTGCCGTCGGTCGAGAGGATCACCTTGGAAATGATGCGCGTCGTGCGATCGTCGGTCGACGTTTTTTCCAGCGCTCCCTGCCGCGCACTGATCGCGCTGGTGCGCGCCGCGAACTCGACCCACTGCAGTTCTTCGACCGCCGAGGCGAAGTCCATGAGCGTCACATGGTCGCGGTCTTCGTTGAAGGCCGACATCATCGCCGTGTCGCACAGGGTATTGACCAGGCGGGGGATGCCGCCGGAATAGCGCACGATCTCGGGATAGGTGTCCTCGGCGAAAATCTCGCGGCCATTCGCGCCCGCGATATCGAGTCGATGCAGCACGTACGCGCGCAGGTCCTCGCGTGACAACGCGCCGAGATGGAAACGCAGGCGCACGCGCTGGGACAGCTGCACGAGCTCCGGTGAATCGAGTTTTTCGTTGAGCTCGGGCTGGCCGGCGAGAATGATGCGCAGCACCTTCTCTTTGGTGGCCTCTATCCCCGAGAGCATGCGGATTTCTTCGAGCACCTTCAGCGTGAGGTTTTGTGCCTCGTCGATGATCAGCAGCACCTTGCGGCCGGCGGCGTACTGCTCGATGAGAAAGCTGTTGAGCGTCGCGATCAGTTCGGCCTTCCTCATCTTGAAGGGCGAAAAACCGAACTGCACCAGCACCGTCTGCAGGAATTCGACCGCGTTCACCTGCGTCTGGTTGATCTGCGCGATCACCACGTCGGAGTCGAGCTGGCGGAGGAAACTTTCGATGAGTGTGGTCTTGCCGGCGCCGATCTCGCCCGTGATCACCACGAAACCGTCCGTGAACCAGATGGTCGATTCCATGTACGCCTTGGCACGTGCATGGGCGCGGGAAAGAAACAGGAATTGCGGGTCCGGACTCAGGCGGAACGGCAACTCGCGCAGCTTGAAGTTCTCGCAGTACATGGGCCCGCCGATATTACGGTAAAGCCGGCTCCCATCAAGGAAACCCTGGGCGTTGTCTTACCGAATTGCGAGCCAGGTCGCGCGATCGATTCTGGCTAAGACCTTGAAAGATCGCCGGTCCCGGGCCCTGGGCGTCGTTTCTGTCAGGGTCAGGTGCCCCAATTTTCGCCCCGGCCGGGCCGACTTGCCGTAGTCATGCCAGTGCAGGCCAGCCTCGCGCAACAGGGCATCGCGCGCGGGTAGTTCGCCGATCAGATTGATCATGGCGGAATGCCCCCGGGCGCGCGTGCTGCCGAGCGGCAGCCCCGCGATGGCGCGCACGTGGTTCTCGAACTGGCTGGTGTCGGCGCCCTCGATCGTCCAGTGCCCGGAATTGTGCACGCGTGGCGCCATTTCATTGGCCACGAGCCGGCCCTTGCGCACGAAGAATTCGATGGTCAGTACGCCGACGTAGTTGAAATGTTCCAGTAGTTTGCGCGCGGCGCGTTGCGCCTGGCGGGTCAACGCGGCGTTTCCGTAGGGCGCGCGTGTCAGGCGCAGGATTCCGTCGCGATGGACGTTGAGATTGAGTGGATAGAACGCGCTCTCGCCCCGGGCGTCGCGCACACCGATGATTGAAACTTCTGCGTCGAAGGGCACGAGGTTTTCGTACAGCAACGGCGCCTTGCCGAGCAGTTCCCACGCGGCATCGAGATCGGCGGGTTTGCGCAGCACGAACTGGCCCTTGCCGTCGTAACCCAGGCGGCGCGTCTTGAGCACGCCCGGCAGGCCGATGGACAGCACGGCCTGGTCGAGCGAGGCGCGCGAATCGACCGCCGCGTAACGCGTGGTCGGAATGCCGAGCAGCTCGAAGGTGCGTTTTTCACTCAGGCGATCCTGCGCGGCGGCGAGTGCGCGCAGCGGCGGTGCGATACGCGCCTTGCCGGGGAGATTTTCCAGCGCCTCGACCGGAATGTTTTCCCAATCGAAGGTGACGACCTCGCAGCGCTGCGACAGCTCAGCTAACAACTTCGCATCGGTGAATTCGCCCGTGAGGATCGGGCCGACCTGGCCGCCCGGCGTGTGCGCGTCGCGGTCGAGGAACAGGAAGTCGAGGCCGAGTGGATAGCCGGCGAGCGCCAGCATGCGCCCGAGCTGTCCGGCACCGATGATCCCTAACGTCATTACTTGCCGGCAGCGGCCGGATCGGAATGGGCCAGCACCTTCGCCGTCTGCTCGGCGCGGAATTTCTTGAGCGCCGCGTCGAACTCGGGACGCTTGTTCGCGAGGATGGCGGCTGCCGCGAGCCCCGCGTTGGTGGCGCCGGCGACGCCGATTGCGAACGTCGCCACGGGAATGCCGGCCGGCATCTGCACGATCGACAGCAGCGAATCGAGCCCATTGAGCGTCTTCGATTGCACCGGTACGCCGAGCACGGGCAGCGTGGTCTTGGCGGCGGTCATGCCCGGTAGGTGGGCCGCGCCACCGGCGCCGGCGATGATGACCTCGATGCCGCGCCCTTGCGCCGTGGCCGCGTATTCGAACAGCAGGTCCGGCGTGCGGTGCGCGGAGACGACTTTCGTTTCGTAGGGTACGCCGAGCTTGTCGAGAGCTTCGGCTGCGGCGCGCATCGTCTCCCAATCGGAAGACGAGCCCATGATGATGCCGACCAGTGGTTTCATCGTGAAATACTACTTGCGAAGCGCGCCCGGAGCCAGCGATCGGAGGTCCGGAGGGCGGTCACGATGTCGCCTCAAACAACCCGCGGATGGTGCGGAACAACTCGCGCGACGCGGCGGCCTTGCTGCCCGAGTCCACGCGCTCGCCGGTCGCCTTGTTGATCAGCGCCAGTATGGCTTTGCGGTCTGTACCGGGACGCAACTTGACCAGCTCGTCGAGGGCCTTCGGGTCGCTGAGCAAACGCAGCCGCCACGCCTCGGTGCGCTTGTGCTTTTCGGCATCGATCGCGTGCGTGCGCGATTCCGCGCTTAGCGCAGCTTCGATGGGCGCGGGGTCGATGTCGCGCATGAGTTTGCCGATGAACTGCCGCTGGCGCGCGAGACCGCCGCGGCTGGTGATCCGCTTGGCCAGCAGGATGGCGTCGTGCAGCATTTCGGGCAATTGCAGCGCAGTGAGCTCGGCTTCTTTCAGCGCGATCAGTCGCGTGCCCAGGTCCTGCGCCGCCGTGGCCTCGCGCTTGCGCGCGCTTTTGCTCGGCCCCCGGAATTCGTCGAATTCGTCTTCTTCCTGCATCGTACAATTCTGCCATGCAAGCAGTCGTTCAGCCCCGCCAGGAAGTCGATGGATCGCGAATTCCCGAGCTCAAGAGCATCGTGTCCGACGCGTTGAGGCGCGCCCGGGCGCTCGGCGCCAGCCAGTGCGAAGCCGACGTGAGCCTGCAGAAAGGTCTGACTACCACCGTGCGGCTCGGCGAAGTGGAGACCGTCGAGTACCAGCGCGATCGCGGCATGGGTGTCACGGTGTACTTCGGCAAGCGCAAGGGCTCGGCGAGCACGGCCGATCTGTCACCGCAGGCCGTGGGTGAAATCGTCGAGAAAGCCTGCGACATCGCGCGGTATACGGCCGAGGACGAGTGCGCAGGGCTGGCCGACTCCGAGGAGCTGGCGCGCGAGATCCCGGATCTCGATCTGGACCATCCCTGGGATATCTCCCCCGAAGAAGCGGTCGAGTGTGCGCGCGCCTGCGAAGCGGCCGGACGCGCTGTCGATGCGCGCATCACGAATTCCGAAGGCGCCAGTGTCGGCAGCCACCGGGGCGTACGCGTGTATGGCAATTCGCATGGGTTTCTCGCCGGTTATCCGTCGACCAGTCACAGCGTCAGTTGCGCGTTGCTGGCCCAGACGGGCGAGGACATGCAGCGCGACTACTGGTACGGCTCGGCGCGCGACGCGCGCGATCTGGAGAACGCCGAGAGCATCGGCCGCAAGGCGGGCGAGCGCGCCGTGGCGAGGCTCGGTGCACGCAAGATCGCCACGCAGAAGGCGCGGGTGCTGTACGCACCCGAGGTCGCGCGCGGGTTGATCGGCCATTTTCTCGGTGCGATCCGCGGCAGCAGCCAGTACCGCAAGAGTTCGTTCCTGTTAGGCGCGGCGGGCGAGCAGCTGTTTCCGTCGTTCCTCGAGCTGCGCGAGCGGCCGCACATCCGCAAGGGTCTCGGCAGCAGTCCGTTCGATGGTGAAGGCGTCGCGACGCGCGATCGCGAGCTCGTGAGCCACGGCGTGCTGCAGGGTTACGTGCTCGGCAGCTACTCGGCCCGCAAGCTCGGCCTGAAGACGACCGGCAATGCCGGCGGTACGCACAACGTGCTGGTGGAATCCACCGTCGGCGGAGTCGAAATCGGCGCGTTGATGCGTGAGCTCGGTACCGGTCTGCTGGTCACCGAACTGATGGGACAGGGCGTCAACGGGGTCACGGGCGACTATTCGCGCGGTGCGTCCGGCTACTGGATCGAGAACGGCGTGCAGGCCTATCCCGTGCACGAAGTGACCATCGCCGGGAATCTGAAACAGATGTACCGCAACATCGCCGCGCTCGGCAGCGACGTGGACTTGCGCGGCGGCGTGCGGGTCGGCTCGGTGTTGATCGAAGAGATGACGATCGCGGGCGAGTAGGCGAGACCTAGGCATCGATCAGGTCGCGCAGCGTCATCTCGCCGCAACTCTTGCGCCAGGCGTCATCCATCTTGCCGCTGAGGGCGTCCACGGCGGGCAGTTTGAGAGTGCGCGACGACACCTGGCCGGCCTTCTCGTTGCGCGCGATGTCCATGATTTCCTGGATCGAGATGTTGCCGAGGTCGCGCGCCGGCAACAGCCGTTCGTCGTCGGCCAGCGTGAGCAGGTGCGCCCCTTCGAGGGCGTTCACGATGCGGGAAATCGCGATTCCCGGCATGCCGAGCTCGTGCGCGATGCTGTCCACCGACCAGCGCGTCTTGCCGTCGTGATACGAGCGTGCGATGAGGTACATCACCTTGAGTGTGAGCGTCTCACGCTGCACGGCCGAGAGGCGCAGCTCGGTGAGACCGAGCCGCAGGTAATTGCGGTTCTGCACGTAGAACGACAGTTGCGCGCCGACCAGCAGGATCAGCCAGCCGAAGTAGGTCCACAGGAGCGCGGCCACGATGATGGCGAAGCCGGCGTACACAATGGTGAGGCGCGTCGAAAACACGACCAGCGCCGTGAATAGTTTGCCGACCGCGGCCCAGAGAATTCCGGCGGTGACGCCGCCGATCAGCGCGGGTTTCCATTTCACCTTGGTATTCGGCACGAACATGTAAACGGCGGTGAAGATCGTGGCCACCATGAAATACGGCGACACCTCGATGGCCCAGCCCGTCATGCGATCGAAGAACGGGACGTAGCGGCCGAAGCCCGCGGAAGCAGTGTCGAGCGCGTTGTGCGAGAGGCCGATGAAACTCACCGCGACGATCGGGCCGACGATGAGCAGCGCCACGTATTCGGTGACGCGGCGCGCGAAGCTGCGCGCGTGTTCGACGCGCCACAGGAAATTGAAGCCGTCCTCGACCTTCTTGATGGTGCCTAACAAGGTCCAGAGCAGCAGGGCGAGGCCCAGGGAGCCGACCACGCCGGTGCTGACACTGTCGGCGAATTCCATGACCTTGTTGGTGAATTCGTTGGCGCTTGCCTCACCCATGGGCTTGAAGAACTCGTAGATGATGGGCGCGAGCTCGCGGTGCGCGCCGAACGCCTTGAGCACGGCGAACGCGAAGGCAATGAGCGGCACCAGCGACAGCAGGGTGGCGTACACCAATCCCATGGCATAGAGATTGATCTGGCCGCGCGACAGGTCCCGCAGCAGCGCGTACGGATAACGCAGCAGGCGCAGGGTGAGCGCCCCGGGAGTACTTCCTTCGGAATACTCGCCGAACAGGTATCGGTCGAGCCAGTTCCAGAACGCGAGATACATTGGGCCGCAAGAGTAATTGGCTGACACCCCGGTGTCACTCGATTAGATTGCCGCGCATGTCGGCCAGTTTTCCCACCCGCATCGTGTGTCTCACCGAGGAGACCACCGAGACGCTGTACCTGCTCGGTGAAGACCGGCGCATCGTCGGCATCTCGGGATTCACCGTGCGGCCGCCGCGCGCGCGGCGCGAGAAGCCGAAGGTGTCCGCGTTCACCAGCGCGAAGATCGACAAGATCATCGAGCTCGAACCGGACCTGGTGTTGGGCTTCTCCGACCTGCAGGCGGACATTGCTGCGGATCTCATTCGCGCCGGCATCGAGGTGCACGTGTTCAATCACCGGAGCGTCGCGGAGATCCTGCGCATGATCGCGACGCTCGGTGGCATGGTGGGATGCGAAGCGAAAGCCGCGGCGCTGGTCGCGGAACTGGAAGCGGGTGTCGAGAAGGTGCGGCAGAGCGCAGCGCGTTTCGCGCGGCGTCCGCGTGTTTATTTCGAGGAATGGGACGAACCGCAGATCTCGGGCATCCGCTGGGTTTCGGAGCTGGTTGGTATCGCGGGTGGCGACGACTGTTTCCCTGAGCTCGCGCGTGAGTCCTTGGGGAAGAACCGCATCATCGCCGATCCGCTCGAAGTGCCGCGCCGCGCACCCGACGTGATTTTCGGGTCGTGGTGCGGCAAGAAGTTTCGGCCGGAGACCGTCGCGGTGCGCGCAGGTTGGAGCGAAGTGCCCGCGGTGCGGGATGGGCACCTTTACGAGGTGAAGTCGTCGATCATCCTGCAACCCGGGCCCGCGGCGCTGACCGACGGGCTGGCGGAAATCCACGCGCGCCTAACTAGCTGGGTGGGCTAGAGGGGACATTCCTGGTTTTCGAGGAAAGTGTTGCTTGCGAGCATCATTTTCACCGAAAACCAGGAATGTCCCCTCTACCGAGTCAGGCGCTTCAACGCTTCGAGATAATTCGCGCTGGTTTTCGCGATGATCTCGGCGGGCAGTTTCGGCCCCGGCGCTTTCTTTCCCCAATCGAGCGTCTCGAGGTAATCGCGCACGAACTGCTTGTCGAACGACGGCGGGCTCACCCCCTCGCGCCAGGTGGCCGCGGGCCAGAACCGCGAGGAATCCGGGGTGAGCACCTCATCGATGAGCACGAGTTCGCCGTCGGGCCCGTGTGCGAACTCGAACTTGGTATCCGCGATGATGATGCCGCGTTCGCGCGCGTGCTGCGCCGCGAATTCGTACAGCGCGATCGCCGTGTCGCGCACGCGCGCGGCGGTGTCCGCACCGACGATCTTCACCGCTTCCTCGAAGCTGATGGTCTCATCGTGTTCACCCAGCGCCGCCTTGGTCGAGGGCGTGAACAGCGTCTGCGGCAGCTTCGCGGCCTGTTTGAGTCCCGCGGGTAGTTTGATACCCGAGATCGCGCCGGTTTTCCGGTAGTCCTTCCAGCCCGAGCCGATCACGTAGCCGCGTACCACGGCTTCGAGCGGCACGGTCTTGAGCCGCTTGACGATGACGGCGCGTTGATCAAGCAGCGCTCGTTCCACTGGATCGCTCACGACCTCATCGACACTGCGCCCGGTCAGATGGTTGGGCACGATGTGCTGCGTGCGCCCGAACCAGAAGTTCGAGATCGAATTGAGCACGCGACCCTTTTCGGGAATCGGGTCGGGCAGCACGACGTCGAACGCCGAAATCCGGTCGGTGGTGACGATGAGCATCGAGTGCGCATCGATCTCATAGATGTCGCGCACTTTCCCGGTGTGGATCTTCGGCAGGCCGCGCAGGGAAGTCGTGTGGACGGGCGGATTCGCGGTGTCGTGTAGCATATTGGCCATGAATACTAGCAAGCGCATTCGATGAGCATCACCGGAAAAGTCATCGGCGCGTTGATCGGACTGCTGCTGCTGCGCAGCCCCTGGGGACTGCTGATCGGCGCCATCCTCGGCCACTTCTACGATCAGAGCGTCGTAGCGCGCCGCGGCGGCGGCGGCGGCGGCGGGGGCAGCCCGCTCGAAATCGGCGAGCGCTTCTTCACCGCCACGTTCGAAGTCATGGGATACGTCGCCAAGTCCGACGGGCGCGTCTCCGAAGCCGAGATCGCGGCCGCGCGCAAGGTGATGGCGGAGCTGCGGCTAGACGGCGTGCAGATCCACGCCGCGATCGCGCATTTCACGCGCGGCAAGGCTACGGACTTCGACCTCGACGCCACGATGCAGCAGTTCTCCACCGCCTGCGCGCATCGCCCCGATCTGCTGCGCGTGTTCCTCGAATTGCAGGTGCGCGCCGCGCTCGAAGGCGTCGACATGCAGGGTGCCGCGCGTGGCGCCGTGCAGCGCGTGGCCGAACTGCTCGACGTCTCGCGGCTGGAATTGGCACACATGGAAGCGGTGCTGCGGATTCGCCGCGAACAGTTCAAGGCCGGGGGAGGCCGCGCGGGCAGCGCCGGTGGGGGCCAGGCGCCGCCCCGGAATGGCATGCAGCTGGCGGCGGCCTACCAGATTCTCGAGGTGGATCCGAAAGCCTCGGACGACGAGGTCGCCAAGGCTTACCGGCGGCAGCTGAGCAAGCATCATCCGGACAAGCTCAAGGCCAACGGCCTGCCCGATTCCATGCTCGAGCACGCCAAGCAACGCACGCAGCAGATCATCGAGGCGTACGAATCAATAAAGTCCGCGCGGCAAAGGTAAACTTGCGCCCCATGCAAAAGCCCTGGATTGCGCCGTCGATTCTGTCCGCGAATTTCGCGCAGCTCGGCGATGATGTGAATGCGGTCGTCGCCGCCGGTGCCGATGTCATCCACTTCGACGTGATGGACAATCACTACGTCCCCAACCTCACCATCGGCCCGATGGTCTGCGAGGCGCTGCGCAAGCACGGCATCACCGCGCCGCTCGACGTACATCTCATGGTGAAGCCCGTGGATCGCATCATCCCGGACTTCGCCAAGGCTGGCGCCACGTACATTTCGTTTCACCCTGAAGCAAGCGAACACGTCGACCGCACCATCGAGCTCATTCGCGAGCACGGCTGCAAACCCGGGCTCGTGCTGAATCCGGCGACGCCGATCGACTACCTCGAGTACACGCTGCACAAGCTGGACCTGGTGCTGCTGATGTCCGTCAACCCGGGCTTTGGCGGACAGAAGTTCATTCCCGACGTGCTCGCCAAGGTGCGCGCTGTGCGCAAGCTGATCGATGCCTCGGGGTTGGCCACTCGCCTCGAGGTCGACGGCGGCGTGAAGGTCGACAACATTGGCGAGGTCGCGCGCGCCGGGGCCGACATGTTCGTCGCGGGTTCGGCGATCTTCGGATCGAAGGATTACGCCGGCACGATCAATGCGATGCGCGCCGAGATCGCCAAGGCGAAGTAGCGCGCGTTACGGCGCCGGGCCCACCTGTTCGGAGTAACCCGCGCGGATCGCGCCCGCCAGCCGGTTCCTGTCCGGGTACTGCGCGGACATTTCCTCCGTGATGATCTGGATCGCCTCGTCCTGCGACTTGCCGGCTTTCGCGAGCTCGGCGCTGCGAGCGCGAATCCGGGTGAGATAGCTGCGATATTCCGCGATGATCGAGGCGTCGCCAAAGGGCCCGTGACTCGGCACGATGTGCTGCGCCTTGAATGCGTCGAGCCGGTCGAGGCTCGCGAGCCAGTGGCCGATCTTCGCGGTCGGGTTGGAGAAGGAAGGCTGCGGTTTCATGGCCACGTCACCCGAGAACAACACGCCGCCCACCAGCACCACCGTGTCTCCGTGCGTGTGATTGGTGCCCATGGCGTAGATCTTCGCCGTCACACCGCCGAGATCGAGCGAGTACTCCTGGCCGAAGGTGATGTCGGCCGCGCGGTGCTTCGCATCCTTCAGCAGTTCCGCGTTGAGCGCGGAGCGCTGCGCGAACACCGGCACGAGGTTCATGCCGGCGCCCGCCGCGATGTCGACGATCTGATCCTGCGAGCGGATCAGCTTCGAGTCGCGCGGGAATACGTGCGCGCCCATGTCGTGCTCGGGATGCACGTGGGTCGTGACGATGTAGATAGGCTTGCCGGCGCCGACCTTGGCGACTTCCCGCAGCACGGTTTCGCCGTTGCGCGTGCCCATGCCGGTGTCGATCACGAGCACAGACTTCTTGCCGACGACGATGCCGACATTCGGCACGAGCGAGGCATTGCCGTCCGGGATCGCCCAGACGTGGTCAGTGATCTTTTCGGTGACGCCCGCGCGTACCAACGATGGCGGTGCGGCGGGTTGCTGGGCGAGGGCGGTGGTGGCCAGAAACGTCGCGGCAATCGTGGACGCGGCCTTGCGCATGGGACTCTCCTGGGACGACGTCGCGATTGAACTCCAAGCAGCGGAATTTTGCAGCATGGGGGGTCGACAGGAATGAAAACGCCCGGTCGAACCGGGCGTTTGCGCAAATGAGGTCCGGCCCCTTTTGCTAGGAAATGGGGTCTGACCCCATTTCTCTATTCGTCGTCGTCCTCGTCATCTTCATCGTCATCCGCTTCGACGCGGGCAGTGCGCACGGGCATGCCACCCTTGCCGCCCTGTACGGGGACTACGACGGGACGTGTCTTCATCTTCGGACGAGCGTTGAAGACAACGATAGTCTTGCCGGTAGCGCGCAAGAGGCCCTGGTCTTCCAGCACCTTCAGCACGCGGCCCGCCATTTCGCGCGAGCAACCGACCAGGCGTGACAATTCCTGGCGAGACACCTTGATCTGCATGCCTTCCGGATGCGTCATCGCATCGGGTTCGCCGCACAGATCCATGATGGCGTGCGCCACGCGGCCGGTAACGTCGACGAATGCGAGGTCCGAGAGTTTGCGATTCGTGCGGTCTAACCGTGTCGCCAGTTGCGTGGCGAGCTCGAACACCAGGCCGGGACTTTCCGCCGCGATCTGGCGGAAGCGCGGATAGGTCATTTCCGCAAGTTCGCAGTGGTTGCGCGTGCGCACCCAGGCGCTGCGCAGCGGTGACTCGTGGAACAGGCCCATCTCACCGAAGAACTGACCCTTGTTGAGGTAGGCGAGAACCATCTCGTTGCCTTCCTCGTCTTCGACCATCACCTCAACGGAGCCGCTGATGATGTAGTAGAGAACATCGGGCAGATCGCCTGCATGGATCACGACCGTCTTGGACGGAACAGTGCGAATGCGGCAATAACTCAGAAACCGGTTGATCGCCGGAATGTCGCTGAGGGGTTTGACCGCCTCTTCCATCTGACTCTCCCTTGCTGCTGTATGCATCGCGCCTGTGCCTGCGTATTAAGTCGTATTACATAACTTAATCCCAAGCGGGGCAAAAGAACACGGATCAAAGGTGATCCGCGTCACAGGCATCTACCTAAAACCGGTACGAAGTATGCGTCATCACCCTCGCGGTTCGCCGCATCAATTCGCGTACGGGTCCCGGGAGCGCTGCGCCGCCGGCATTACGCGCCTCGCGACCATGCCCCACCTCGTCGTGGCGCATCGCCTCGACGATTGCCCGGCTGCGAACGTCTTCGCGCGGCAATCTATCAAGGTGGCTCTTCAAATGACCCTCCACCTGGCGTTCCGTCTCGGCCACGAACCCCAGGCTGGCGCGGTCGCCGAGCAGTGCGGCGAGGGTGCCGATGCCGAATGAGCCGGCATACCAGAGCGGGTTGAGCACGCTGGGCCTTGCGCCGAGTTCCTTGAGGCGTTCTTCGCACCAGGCCAGATGGTCGGTCTCCTCGCGCGCGGCGTGGAGCATGAATTCGCGGATTTCCGGGTCGCGGGCAAACAGCGCCTGTGCGTGGTACAGCGCCTGCGCGGCCATCTCGCCGGCATGGTTCACGCGCATGAGGGCGGCCGATTCCCGTTTCTCGTCCGTCGAAAGCGCCGCATCCGCCTTCTGGGCCTCGCGGGCGGGACCTGCGCCGGAAGTGGGTACCGGCCGGCCGGCGGCCGGCGGGGCCAGCAGGGCGCGCAGGGCGCGGTCCGCCGCAGAGATAAAGGTGTCGAGGGAGGGGCCCTTCGCCATGGGGCGGGATTATAGGGCGCTAAGCCTTTAGAGCATCAGGAGTTTTGCAAAGGCATAGGGCGTTGAGTACACTTGCGCCCCTTTTTCCAGGGGCCCACCAGCTTCGAATTGCGGCTGAATTCTCAGGCGCGATAGGCGGGCTCTTCCGGTTTGGAGTCTTAGTGATGAGTACTGTTTTTGCGAATTCGGAGACCGTGCGTGGCGATTGGTTCGTGGTGGATGCCTCGAACAAGATCCTCGGCCGCCTCGCCACCCAGATCGCGATGCGCCTCAAGGGCAAGCACAAGGCGATCTTCAGCCCGCACGTCGACATGGGCGATCACATCGTCGTGTTGAACGCGGAGAAGATCAAAGTCACGGGCAACAAGCTCGACGACAAGATCTATTACCACCACACCGGCGCCATCGGCGGCATCAAGTCGATCGCCCTCGGCAAGCTGCTCAAGGAGCATCCCGAGCGCGCCATCGAATTCGCGGTGAAGGGCATGCTCCCCAAGGGCCCGCTCGGCCGCAAGATGTACAAGAAGCTGCACGTGTTCGCGGGCGACAAGCATCCGCACGCCGCCCAGCAGCCGAAGCAACTCGAAATTTAAGGAATAGAAGAATGCCCGCTCAAGCAGCAAAGCCGCACTACGGCACTGGCCGCCGCAAGACCGCCGCCGCGCGCGTCTACATGAAGGCCGGTACCGGCAAGATCACGGTCAACGATCGTCCGCTCGACGAGTTCTTCGGTCGTGAGACCGGCCGCATGATCGTGCGCCAGCCGCTCGAACTCGTGCAGATGGCCGACAAGTTCGATTTCACCGTGACGGTTGCGGGCGGTGGCATCACCGGCCAGGCCGGCGCGATTCGTCACGGCATCACGCGCGCTCTCATGGAGTACGACGGTGAGCTGCGCAAGGCTCTGCGCGTCGCCGGCTTCGTCACACGCGACGCGCGCGAAGTCGAGCGCAAGAAAGTCGGCCGCCGCAAGGCCCGCCGCGGACCGCAGTACTCCAAGCGCTAAGCGCGCTGGTATTGTTCGCGCAGACGGTTCGATTTTGGGGGATCGTCTAGCGGTAGGACAACGGACTCTGACTCCGTTTACCTAGGTTCGAATCCTAGTCCCCCAGCCAAAATTGAAACCCGCCGCACGGCGGGTTTCTTTTTTCCGCAGGAGTAGTTAGATGATCCGTAGTGCGCCACTCGCTTTTCTGTTGCTCTGCTCCGCACTCGCGGGCGTGTCCCGCGCCGCGGGCGACGCGGCCGCAGAACTCGGCCGGATGTACGACGAATTCTGGGAAGAGAATCTCAAGCTCAATCCACTCAGCGCCACGTACGCCGGCGATCCGCGCTACAACGGCGAACTGCCGAACACGCTGTCGCCGGAGTACGAAGCGCAGAAACGTGCGTTTCACCGCCGCTATCTCGAGCGCGCGCGCGCGATCGGATCCGCGCAGCTCGCAGGACAGGATCGCCTGTCGTACGACATCTTCACTCTCAATCGCGAATCGGCGCTCGAGGAGCTCACCTATCCGCAGCGCCTGATCCCGATCAACCAGTTCTACAACCCGGCCAACACGTTCGCGCAGCTGGGCTCGGGCACGGGCGCGCAGCCGTTCGTGACGGTCAAGGACTATGACGACTGGCTGCAGCGCGCGGCACGCATCCCGCTCCTCCTCGAACAGGCCGCGGCGAACATGCGCGAAGGCGTGAAGGCGGATGTCGTCGAGCCGCGCGTGTTGATGGAAAAGGTGCTGCCGCAGCTCGAAGCGAATGCGCCCACGGACCCGCAGAAGAGCATCTTCTGGGGACCCGTCGCGAAAATGCCCGCCGACTTTCCGGCCGCTGACCGCGAGCGCCTGACCGCCGCGTTCCGCGTTCTCATTGCCTCGCAACTGACCCCCGCGTACCGCGCTCTGCGCACGTTCATCGCAGACGAATACCTGCCGAAGACGCAAACTGCATTCGGTCGCGGCGCGCTTCCCGATGGCGCCGCCTGGTACGAACAGAACGTCCGCAACAACACGATGCGCTCGCTGACCGCCGCGCGCGTCCACCAGATCGGGCTCGACGAAGTGGCGCGCATCCAGGACGGCATGCCGGCCGTCGCGAAGCAGCTGGGCTACACGAAGCCGACGAAATCTTTGCCTGAGCTCAAGGCGTTCTTCGAGTGGGTGAAGACGCGCGGCGACATGTACTTCGAGTCGCGCGAGCAATTGCTGTCGACGTACCAGGCGTTCGGCGCGAACGTCGCGCCGCTGCTGCCGAACTACTTCAACCTGCGGCCGAAGACCGGCTACGAAGTGAGACTGGTCGAGCCGTTCCGCGAGGCGTCGGCGTCCTCGGGCTCGTACCAGGGTCCATCGCTCGACGGCAAGCGCGGCGGTGTGTTCTACGTGAACGCTTTCGACTTGAAGGCGCGGCCGCGCTGGGCGCTGGCGTCTCTGTCATTGCACGAGGCGGCTCCGGGGCACCACTTCCAGATTTCGCTGCAGCGCGAGCTCAGGGACCTGCCGACCTTCCGGCGCGTCTCGACCGATACCGCATTCACCGAGGGCTGGGGCCTGTACGCCGAATATCTGGGCTACGAGATGGGCATTTACAAGGATCCCGTGGCGCGCTTCGGCGCGCTCGACGCCGAATTGTGGCGCGCAATCCGGCTCGTGACCGACACCGGTATTCACTCCAAGGGGTGGACGCGCCAGCAGACGATCGACTACATGCTGGCGAACTCGCCCTCGGAAATGACGCGCGCGGTGTCCGAAGCCGAACGATTTTCCGCGATCCCGGGGCAGGCACTGGCGTACAAGATCGGCCAGCTCAAGATCGTCGAACTGCGCAAGCGCGCGGAACAGGCGCTCGGCAAGAAGTTCGACGTGCGCGCGTTCCACGACGAAGTGCTGAAGGATGGCGCCGTGCCCCTCGAGGTTCTCGAGCAGAAGATAGACCGCTGGATCGCCGCGACGCGGTAATGTCACATTCCGCTCAGTCGATCAACGCCTGGTAGATAGATGCCTTGAACTTGTCGGTGAGATCCGTGTTGTTCGGGATCATCTGGATCATCAACACGGTCGTCAGGCGCTCCGCCGGATCGACGCGGTAGTAAGTGCCGTAGGCGCCGCCCCAGCCCCATGAGCCGACCGATTCCATGCCGCTCACGCCGTACGTGTCGTGGGTCTCGAAGCCGTACCCGAACCCCAGGCCCTTGGGGCTCTTGAGGTCCCCCACCTGGTTCGTGGTCATCAACTGCACGGCGTGCGGTGAGAGCAGGCGTACCTTCCCGAGTGCGCCGCCGTTGCGCAGCGCCTCGAGGAAGGTGGCGTAGTCGCGCGCGGTGGAGACGATGCCGGCGCCGCCGGAGAAGCTCTTGCGCGGGCCGTCAACGTAGTTGCCCTGGCCGCGCGGGCCATCGGGCTGGCGCACGGCCTTGCCGTCCGCATCGCTGCCATACACCACCGCCAGCCGCTCGCGCTTCCCGGGCGGTAGATAGAAGTACGTGTCCTGCATGCCGAGTGGCCCGGTAATGTGCGTGCGGATGAACTCGTCGAGCGACTGGCCCGACGCCTTCTCGACGATGCAGCCCAGGATGTCGGTGTTGTAGCCGTACTCGTACGATTCGCCGGGCTGCGCCACGAAGGGCAGGGTGCCGAGCCTTTCCATCGTTACGCAGATCGGCTCGTCCTTGTCGGCGAAGTACCAGCCGAAGCCGGCGGCGGGACCCAGTCCCTTGGCCTCGTACAGCGGCGCGATGTCTGGCGTCTGGCCGTACGAGATGCCCGCGGTGTGCGTCAGCAAATCGCGGATCGTGATCGGGCGCCTGGCCGCGGTGATCGTGAGGCCCGTGCGGTTCGCGTTCTTCACGCCGACGGTGGTCTTCGCGAACGTCGGGATGTACTTGCCGGCCTGGTCGTTCACCGTGAGCTTGCCTTCCTCCATCAGCTGCAGGATCGCGACGCTGGTGAGCGCCTTCGATTGCGAGGCGATGCGGAATTCCGTGTCCATCGCCATCCTGCGGCCGGCTTCCTTGTCCGCCCAACCCACCGCGTGTTCGTACACCGGCTTTCCGTCGCGCAGCACCAGCGCGACGATTCCGCCGATGCGGCCATCGTTCACGTAGCCGTCGAGCAGTGCGTCGACGCGCGCCAGTCGTTCGGTCGAGAAGCCTGCTTTGAGGGTGTCCGCAGCCGGCGCCGCACAGGCCGCGAGCAGCGTGAATACCGCGGCGGCAATGAGCTGCGCAATCTCGTTCGCTTTCATGGCCAACCCCCGATCAATTCAGTTCGGCCACGACCACCGATTTCGCCGGCAGGTCGAACACCCAGGCGTCACCCTTGCGTTTGCCGCCGGTGAACGCCGTGGGCTGCACTGCGTTGGGCTTCTCGAAGGTGTTGTGCGTGTTCATCGCTTCGGTTGTCAGCACCCGCGCGGTGATGGTTTTCGGGTTCTGGCCTGTGATCCTGGCGGTGACGCGCGCCGGTTTCATCGGATCCGTGTTCACCAGCGCGACCAGCACCGTGCCATCGCGGCGCCGCGCGACCGACGCACTCACCGCCGGAATCGAGGTTTCGCCGACCTTGTAGTCCGGAGTCGTCAATTCGCTCGCCAGCAGCGTCGCGTTCTTGAACGGCTTGTACATCTCGAACACGTGGTAGGTAGGCGTGACGAGCATCTTCTCCTTGTCGGTGAGGATCATTGCCTGCAGCACGTTGATCATCTGCGCGATGTTGGCCATGTGCACGCGGTCGGCGTGCTTCTGGAAGATGTTGAGATTGAGTCCCGCGATCACGGCGTCGCGCATGGTGTTCTGCTGGAACAGGAAGCCCGGGTTGGTGCCAGGCTCGACGTCGTACCAAGCGCCCCATTCGTCAACGTAAAGGCCGACTTTCTTTTCCGGGTCGTGTTTGTCCATGACCTCGGCGTGTTTGGTCACCAGTTCATCCATGAGCAGCGTCGTGCGCAGGGTCATCGCCCAGTCGTTCTCATTGAATGCGAGCGATGGACCCTTCACATCCCACTTGCCGGTGGGCAGCGTGTATTGATGGAAGGACATCGCCCCCATGAACTTGCCCGAAGTCTTCATCAACTCTTCGGTCCAGTCATAGCGATCGCCGTAGGCGCCGCTGGCCACTTTCACGGGCGTGTTGTCCTTCGGCGTTTTGATGTTCAACGCGAACTTGCGGTACTCATCGGAGTAGTACTGCACGTTCATGTCGCCGCCGCAGCCCCAGGGTTCGTTGCCCACGCCGATGTAGTCGAGTTTCCAGGGTTGATCGCGCCCGTTGGCGCGGCGCTCATTGGCGAGCGTGGATTGCGAGGGCGAGGTGATGTACTCCACCCACTGCGACATCTCCTGCACTGTGCCCGAGCCCACGTTGACCGCGAGGTAGGTCTTGGCGCCCAGCATCTGCGCGAGCTCGAAGAATTCGTGCGTGCCGAATTCATTCGGCTCGATGACGCCGCCCCAGAAGGTGTTCACGCGATGCGGGCGCTTGGCACGTTCCCCGATGCCGTCCCGCCAGTGATACTCGTCGGCGAAGCAGCCGCCGGGCCAGCGCAGCACCGGCACCTCGAGCTTCCTGAGCGCCGCGAGCACGTCGTTGCGATAGCCACGTGTATTCGGGATGGTGGATTTCTCGCCGACCCAGATGCCCTCGTAGACGTTGCGCCCGAGGTGCTCCATGAACTGGCCGTAGAGGTTGGGGTCGATCCGCGCGCCGGGCTTGTTGGCGTCGATCGTGAGTTGCGCGGCGACCGGCCCGGGTTTGGACGCAGCGTGCGCGCATGCGACACCACACAACGTGGCCGCGAGCGCCAGCAGGATCTTCTTCGACATGTCATCCCCCTCGTGCCGGCGACGGCCGGCAGGTGCGCGCGAGACTACCGTATCCGCGCGCTCACAGCAGCCAGCGCGGCACGCGCGCTTTGTATTCGTCCCACGCGGCGCCATGCGTGCGCGCAAGCCAGGGCTCTTCGCCGAAGACCACGCGCAAATGGAATAGCAGGATGACGAAACATGTATAGATAGCGAGTGCTCTCGACATGAATGCGAGTGTCCAGCCGATGAGCATCAGCGCGACCGCAACGTACATCGAGTTGCGGCTGAAGCGATAAGGGCCGGTGGTGACGAGGTGGCGCGGCGGCGACCAGGGCGCGAGGGTACCCTGGCCTGCGACGTAGAATTCGTGCACGCACCACAAGAGGAGCGCGAACCCGACGCCGAGCGGAAACAGGCCAACCGCATGCAGCGAGCCCCCGCCCCGCAGTGCAGCCGCAGCGAACAGGACGGGCACCGTGATTGCGACCATTCCAGGCAGCGCGAGGAACGCAAGCAGGGCGCGCCAGAACACGTGTACTAACTACTTTGCGCGCAGGTCGGAGAGCCAGACGCCGGCCACACGCGCCTCGAGGTCGTGCTCCTCGTCGCGCCAGGTCTCCGCCAGCGCGGCGGCGTACCACCGCTGCATCGCGGGCAACGCGAGCAGTTGCGCGGCATAGCGGCGCGCCGCGGCGCCGATCGGCAGGTCGCAGGTTTGAATGCGGAATGCAACCGGGGCGAAGAACGCATCCACCGCGCAGAAGCGCGCGCCGGTCAGCCAGGGACCGCCGTGGCGGCCGATCCCGTCGGCCCACAGTTCTTCGATCCGGCCGAGATCGCGCTTGAGCGGGGCCTCGATCGAATGCAGCTGCACGCGAATGCCGCAGTTCATGCCACAGGTAGTGCGCAGCGTCTGAAAGCCGGAGTGCATTTCGGCCGCGGCCGAGCGCGCCCAGGCGCGCGCCACTGCTTCGGCCGGCCACACGCCGGCGTGGCGTTCAGCGAGGTACTCGGTGATCGACAATGAATCCCAGACGGTGGTGGTGCCGTCGACCAGGCAGGGCACCTTGCCGGTCGGAGAGAAGGTGCGAAAGGCGTCGGGATTCTGTTGCCCGCCGAAGGGCACGAGCGTCTCGCGGAACGGAATGCCGAGTTCGTGTAGCAGGACCCACGGGCGCAGCGACCAGGAGGAATAGTTCTTGTTGGCGATGAAGAGTTCGTACATTGGTTCAATGAAAGATATCGTTGATGAGCTGGATCATTGTTTCGAGGCCGTCGAAGCCCGTGATGACGCCGTTGGCAAGCTTGTCCGCTGTCGGGGTTGCGCGTGTCTGCAGCAGATAGGCAGTGGCTTCGTGCTGGTCGAAATACATACCGATGCAGGTCGCGCATACGTCGAGTTCGACGACGCCCGCACGCACCAGATGATACGACTTCGTCCGGCAATCCGGGCACTCGAGTCGGCGCGGTGAAGCAGGTGCGTCGCGCGCGGTTTCCATCATCTGCGAGAACGCCTGCGTTCTCGAATGCTTGATGAGGAATGTCTGCAGCGCATCCGGCCGGATGTAGTGGCCCGCGCAGCCTGGACATGCGAAGCCCGCTACGTCTTGCCAGCGGACCGGCTCCGTCGGCCTGCGACAGGCGGGGCACGCCGGGTTCATTTCTTGTCGGCGAGCGCCTTGCTCACGAGTTCGAAGCCCTTGCGGCCGCTGAAGCCGCGTCGTTGATAGAACGCCCGTGCCGCTTCGTTGTCGCGCCCGATCTGCAGCGCGACGTGGGTGCAGCCGTGGATGCGAAAGTGCGCCTCGGCCGCGTCCAGCAGGCGGCCACCGAGTCCGAGCCCGCGATGCCGCGCCACGACGAACAGCTCGTCGATTTCCGCCGTGAGTCCCTGGAACTCGAGGCTGAACACGAATACCGCCAACAGGTAGCCCGCGGGCTTGCCCGCGACACTCGCCATCCAGGCGCGCCCGAGCACGGCATCCTTCAGCACCTGTTCGAGCAGCGACGCCACGCGCGCCGCATCGAAGCCCTCGATGGCTTCGAAGCGCCAGTACTGCTCGACCAGCGGCACCAGCGCCGCGCAGTCCTCGCGCACGGCCAGGCGGATCTGGATGTCTTCTGTCATGCGTACGCTAACTAACATCCGGCAGCCACAATGTCACGACCGCGCCGCCGCCGTCGCGATTGGCGATGCGCAGCCGGCCCCCGTGCGCTTCGACAATCTCCCGGCACAACGTGAGCCCCAGGCCCGTGCCGGTCTCCTTGGTCGAATAGAACGGTACCAGTGCATTTTCGAGCGCGGCAGCGGTGAACCCCGGCCCACGGTCGCGGACTTCGATCGCAAACCCTTGCGCGGTCGACTGCACCTCGAGCTCGATGGCGTCGCGCTCCGAGCCGGACTCACGCGCATTCTTGAGCAGGTTGATCAACGCCTGCTCGATCTGCGCGGTGTCGAAGCTGGCCATGCGTTTCGGCGGTACACCCGCGAGCGTGAATGGCACGACTGCGCGCAGCCGCTCGAGCAGGACTTCCCACGCCACCGGGGAGAGCCTGGGCTGCGGCAGCTTGGCGAACTGGGCATACCCCTCGATGAACCCGGCCAGGTGCTTGGCGCGGTTCTCGATGGTTGCGAACACGCGTGCGAGTTGTTCGGGGTCCGGCGGCGAGCGTGCCAGGATCTGGCCCGAGTGCGCGAGCGAAGAGATGGGTGCGAGCGAATTGTTCAGCTCGTGCGCGATCACACGGATGACCTTTTTCCAGGTCGCCACTTCCTGCGAATTGATTTCGCGCGTGAGTTGCTTGAGCAGCAGCAGCCGGTGTGGCAGCGCGTTCAGCTGGAAGCGTCGCTGCGACACGTGATACACCTGCGGCTCGCCGCCGAGCTCGAGCGTGAACAGCGTATCGCCGCCGCGTTCGATGGCCTCGCACAACGGCGCGGGCGAGTGCTCGAGATATTTCGCGAACTTCTCGCCTTCGAGTTTGCGCCCGCCGCCGAACAACTGGCGCGCGGTCATGTTGCTGTAGATCACGGCGTCCGCTTCATTGGTGAGCACCAGTGCGAGCGGCGTGGCCTGGATGACGGTGTCGAGCATGAGCTCGCGCTGATACAGGCTCTGGCGCTCGACCCGCAGGCGATCTCCCAAGGTGTTGTAGTTCGCGACGAGTTCACCCAACTCGTCATTCGTCACGCGGGTCACGCTGACGCTGAAGTCGCGATCCTTGAGGCTCAGTACGCCATCGTTCAGCGCCCGCACCATCCGGCTCCAGCGCGCCGTCAGCCGCGCGCCGGACCAGGCGACGAGCGGCACGAGCAGCAGCGCGGACAGGGCGGCGGCCAGCCAGGCGATGTCGACGTAGTAGCGGATGGCGGCGCTGAGACCCACACCGAGCAGCGCGATGCCGCCGAGCCACAGGGTGGCCCAGCCGGCCATGGAAAAAGAACTCCAGCGCATGTGAGGCGGCGTCGGAACCCGCGACTACTGAGGCTGACGCCCCGGAGATTCCTTGATACCGAGTTTTTCCATGCGGCGATAGAGGGCCTGGCGGCTCATGCCGAGTTCGCGGGCTGTCTGGGCGACGATGTGGCCGTTCTCGGCCAGCACGCGTTGGATGGTCGCGCGATCCAGCACCGGTTCATCCGAGCGCGCCGGCAACACCGCGGGCAGGTTCAGCGTCACCGCGGTTATCGGGTTCTCGCCCGCGAGCAGCGCAGCGCGTTGCAGCACGTTGCGCAGCTCGCGGACGTTCCCCGGCCAGGGATAGTTGAGCAGCGCGCGCTCGCCGTCGCTGGTGAGCCTGGCGGTGGCCGGCAGGAATGCGCGCGTGAGCGGCAGCACGTCGTCGCGGCGATCCGCCAACGCGGGCAGCGCCAGTTCGATCACGCTCAGGCGGTAATAGAGATCTTCGCGGAAGCGGCCTTCGCGCATCGCATCGCGCAACGGGATGTTGGTCGCCGCAACGATGCGGACGTTGGCGCGCCGTGTCGTGTTCGACCCTAAGCGTTCGTACTCGCCGGTCTGCAGCACACGCAGTAGTTTGGCCTGGCCGGCGAGCGGCAGATTGCCGATCTCGTCGAGGAACAGGGTGCCGCCGTCGGCGGCTTCGAAGCGCCCGGCGCGCGCCTTGGCGCCGGTGAACGCCCCGGACTCGGTGCCGAAGAGCTCCGCTTCGATCAGCTGATCGGGCAGGGCGCCGGCATTCACTTTTACGTAAGGCTGAGACTTGCGCGCCGAGTTTGCGTGCACGATGTCCGCCAGCACTTCCTTGCCGGCGCCGTTGGGGCCGGTGATCAACACGGGCACGTCGGCATGCGCCACCTGTGCGGCCATCGAGGCCACGGTGTGCAGCGCATCGCTTTCGTAGATGAGGCCACGCAGGTCGTAGCGCTCGGCAAGTGTCGCGCGTGCCTCTGCACGCTGCGCGCGTGTCGACACGTTTTCTTCGACCGCGGCGCGCAGCTCGAGCAGGTTGCGCACCGTCGTAAGCACCCGCGCGTCGTCCCAGGGTTTGGCCACGTAGTCCGCGGCGCCAGCCTTCACCAGGTCCACGGCGGTCTCGAGATGCGTCCACGCGGTCAACAGGATGACCGGGACGTCCGGATGCAGCGAACGCAGCTCCTTGAACAGGGCGATGCCCTCTTCGCCAGAAGTAGCCTCACGCCGGAAGTTCATGTCCTGGATCACGAGGTCTACTTCCTGGGAACGCACGGTCGCGAGGGCCTCGGCCGGAGATGAGGCGCCGAGAACCCGCGCGCCGTGCAGGGACAGCAGGACCTGAAAGGCCGTCCGAACGGCCTCACTATCGTCAGCAACCAGTACAGTGCGGTGCGCCAGGCGGTCCTCGACGAGCGAAGTGACTGAAGTCATTCGTAAGACGCTCGTGCGGGGCCTGGGGTTGCAAGCACTGGACACATTTGCACGCGGTTTCGGGTCAAACCGTGCGCGTAGCCATCGCAGGCGACACTTTTGCAGCGCGCATCGACGGTTGCCAGGCGGCGAGCTGTCCTACCACCCACAGGCCGCCGACGCCTGCCACCAGGTAATAGAGATCGAGGCGCGGCAGCTGGTACTGCGTCGCGAGCCAGTATCCGACGCCCAGCGCCAGGAGGCAGCCGACGAACACTCCAAGCGTGGTGATGAACCAGTTCTCGGTCATGAAGTAGCGCACGATGTCGCGCCGCCGCGCGCCGACGGCGCGGCGCGTGCCGATCTGCCGCGTGCGTGTGTTCACGTTGAAAGTGGACAACCCGAAGATTCCGAGCGCGCTGAAAATCAGTACGAGGCTGGTCACCACCGACAGCGTCACCGCCACGAGCGAGTCGCCGGCGTAGCTGGCGTTCTTGTCGTCGGACATCTTGCGCAGCTTGCCGATGACGCGATTGGGATCGCGCTTGCGCAGCGCCATTTCGGTGGCGGTCATGACGCGATCGATCTCGCCCGGCGCCGTGCGCACGATGTAGCGCGTGCCCGGTCCGGGCCCGACCCGCGGGAAGAGGATCACGCGATCGACCTTGTCCCATCCCACCCAGGAGCCGTGCATGTGCTGGATGATGCCGACGATCTTCATGGGACTGCCCTGGTCGTCGTAAAACGTCTTGCCCAATGCCTGCTGGTCGGGAAACAGTGCCGTCGCGAACCCCTGGCTCACGATTGCCTGCGGCGGAGGTACCTGGCCGTCCTGGTCCTTGTGCTCCACGACGGCCGGGTCGAAGGTGCCGCCGGCCGACAATGTCACGCCCAGCGTGCCGGCGCCGTGTTCGTCGGTGGGGAAGTAGTTAGCCGGGGACTCCTTGCCCTTCTTGTCCGGCAGCGAAAAGAACCCGCTGGAGCTGCCACCGCCCGACAGCGGAACTTGCCGGATGGGTGCGGCGTCGATGATGCCCGGCATCTGCCGCAGCAATGCCATGTCGTCGCGCACCATGGCATGGAAATCGAAACCCTTCTCGAAGCCGGTCACCGAAAACGAAAAGACGTTCTGGTCGTCGATGCCGCTCGGCCTGCCGATCTTGGTTACGCGTTGCTGGGTCAGATAGACGGCGTTCACGACGATCGCGAGCGTGATCGCGATCTGGATCGCCACGAGGATCGCGCCCGCGCGGTTGCGCAACAGCGCGGAAAGTATCGGTCGCATTTCCATGGTCATTGCCCCTTCAGGTAGGACGCGGGCGCGGCACGGCCGATGCGCCAGGCGGGATAGAGGCCTGCGAGCAGGCCGGCTGCGACCGCGATTGCGATCGCGAGCAGGAAATTGGCGGGATCGATCGGCAGGATGCGCGGCACGGCATCTTCGAATCGCCCGTACCAGGCGCGCAGACTGTAGACACCGGCCAGTCCCAACAGACCTCCCGTGACGCCACCCGCGAGCGCGACCACCCCGGATTCGGCGAGGTGTTGCCAGAAGATGTCGCGGCGGCTCGCGCCCAGGGCACGCCGGATGCCCGCGATGGGCGCCGCGTTCAGGAACTTCGCGAGCAGCAGTCCCACGGTATTGACCAGGCAGACCGCGAGGAACGCGAAAGCCATCATCAGCAACGCGCGATTGTCGTCCCCGACCACCTTGTTGCGCTGGAGCCAGCCGCTCACGTCATAAAGATAATTGTTGAGTGGGCGCGGAAAGCGGCCGTGTTTCTTCTGCTCGACGACGTAGTTGTCGAGGAACTCGCGGAATGCGCGCTGCTGGTCCGCCGTGCGCAGCTCGAACCAGCCGTGAAACCAGATGCACTCGGAATTGAGGAATGCCTTGAAGCTGTCGATGGTTTCGGTTTTCCAGCAATTGGTGTTGCCGTCGCTGCCGAGCTCGAGCACCTGCCCCCAGGAGAAGGGGATGTATGCGCCCTCCATGTCCGAGAACGAACCGTTGCTGACGTCGAAGTACTTGGGATAGGGCTCCCAGTCGTTGAGCACGCCGATCACGCGGAATTCGCGGTCGTGCCAGCGGACGGTCTTGCCGACGCTGTTGGCGCCGCCGAAGGCCTTCTGGTTGGTCTCCTTGCTGAGCACCACCACCGGATCGGGGCCGGCATCCGCATTGGCATTCCAGGGGCCGCCAAAAAGAAACGGTGTCTCGAACATCCCGAAGAAATCCGCGGTGGTCATGCGCGTGGATATGTATTCGGGCTCCATGCCCTTGTCGGCGCGGCTGAAGATGCCGCCGGCCTTGAACATGATGGCCTTGCGATCCGGGATCTTTGAGTCAAACAGCGCGCGGGCATCCCGATAGGTGAGCATCGTGGGTGCGACCGGCCTGCCGGTCTCCTCGTCGGTCTGGGGCGACTCGTATCCGTCCTTGGGATCCCAACTGTCGATCGACGCGGCGAACAGAATGCCGCTGCGTTCGCCCGCAGGATTGCGCGCCGCCGCGCGAAAACTCGTGAGCATGATCATGCACACGGAAATGCCGAGCGCGATGGCGAACACCATGAGCGCAGTGAGGCCTGGATTGCGGCGGAAGCTCGCGAGCGCAAGTCGCATGTAGTAGGCGAACATCTCAGGCTCCTGCGGCTGCGCTGCCGCGTTCGGCGACGCCTGGCGCCGCATGAGGCTCATACGGCTTGAAGTCGGAGATCTGCCCGTCGACCACCTGCACATTGCGGTGCGCGCGGCGCGCGAGCTCCGGATCGTGCGTGACCAGGATGATCGTCGTGCCCATTTCATTGATCTTCTCGAGCAGGTCCATGACCTGGCGCGCCATCAGCGAATCGAGGTTGCCCGTGGGTTCGTCGGCCAGGATCAGCTTCGGGTCACCGGCAATGGCGCGCGCGATTGCCACGCGTTGCTGCTGGCCGCCCGAGAGCTGTGCCGGCACATGCTTCATGCGCGCGGCGAGACCGACGATCTCCAGCGCATTGGTGATGCGCTTGTGACGTTCGGCGTACTTCATCCGGCGGTAGCGCAAGGGCACATCCACGTTGTCGTAGATGTTCAGATCGGGCATCAGATTGAAGCTCTGGAAGATGAAACCGATCTTCTGGTTGCGTAACGCTGAACGCGCGTCGTCCGAAAGGTCGGTCACTTCCACGTCGTCGAGCTTGTAGCTGCCGGTCTCGTAGGGCTCGAGCAAACCCGCGATGTTGAGAAACGTGGTCTTGCCCGACCCTGAAGGGCCGGTGACCGCCAGGAACTCGCCCGCCTTCACATCCAGCGAGAAGTTGCGCAGCGCATGCGTCTCGATGAGATCCGTGCGAAAGACTTTGCTGACGTTGTTCATGGAAAGCATGGACCATCCTTTATGTATAAGGCTCTTAGTTGCCGATGAGGACGCTGGGCGCGTCCTTGTATTCGCGCATGTCGGAGAGCACGACGGTGTCGCCGACACTGAGTCCGTTGCGGATTTCGATTTCGCCGATCGCCGCGGCGCCGAATTCGACCGGAATGCGTACTGCCTCGTCGTCGCGCACCACATATACGAAGCGCGTGTCCGAATCGCTGAAGGGGCTGCGACCGACCTTGAGCACCTCGTTGCGTTCGTCGAGCACGATGCGCACCGAGGCGCGCTGGTTCTGGCGCAGCGCCTTGGGCTGCTCGGTGAACCGTACGCGGCCGGTGACCTGGCTCTGACGCACGTCGGGCGAGATGCCGGCCACGGTGCCGATGACCTTGCGACCATCGAGAGTGACTTCGGCATTCATGCCGGGGCGGATTTCGTTCGCGTACGACTCGGCCACCTGGAATTCGATTTCGAGCGCGGACAGGTCGACCACGGTGACCAGTGGCGCGTTTTCGGCCACCTGGGCGCGCTCCTGCTGGGTGAGCGTCGCGACGATGCCCGCCACCGGCGACTTGAGCGTGAGCGCCTCGACGCGTTCGTGCAGGCGGGCGACTTTGAGCGACTGCGCATCGCGCGTGAGGCGCTGGCTGCGCAGCTCGAGCTGCAGGCTGTCTTTCTCCAGGCCGCCGGTTTCGATGGCGTGGGCGTAGTTGAGCTTGGCCGTCTCGAGGTCGTCGCGCGCGCGCTCGAAGTCGCGTTGCGGAATCACGTGAATGCCCCATGCTTCGTCCGCCCGCTTGAACTCGCGCTCCGCGGCCGTGATCTGCACCTTGGCGAGGTCGCTGTCCTGGCTGCTCTTCAATATCTGGCGGCGGACTTCGATGGTCTGGCGATTGAGCGCGGCCTCGACGCTGGCGAGCGCGGCGCGTTCGCGGTCGTATTCATTGGTGAGTGCGGCGCTTTCGACCACCCCCAGCGCATCGCCCGCCTTCACCGAGTCGCCGGCGCGCACCTTATAGATGATGGTGCCCGGCGCTTCGGCGAACAGGGTGGGGCTGACCGCCGCGACGACCAGGCCGGTGGCCGCCACGTCGCGCACGAACGGGCCACGCGTCACGACGGCAGTACGCATGCGCTCGCGCGCAATCACCTTGTCGGATGACAGCCACGCGCGCGCGCTCCACACCGCCAGCACCAGCAGCATGAAGGCCGCGCCTGCGATGTAGGCGTAGCGCATGAGCCGCGCACGGCGGGTCTGCAGAGCCGCAACGGCCTTGTCCTGCGACTGGGTACCGCGCATCGAGATATCGCGCAAAAGCATGGTCATGCCATTGGCAAAGCACTTCCCGTGCCAACGGCGGCGCGCGACCCTAACTGATTGAATTCCCCGGCGAGGGCGCTATGTCGCGCGGCTGCGTAAGCAAACGCGAGGTGTCCGTGTCCGGACAGCGGACGGCTACGCGGACGTCCAGGCCCCGTTAGAAACGACGAACCCCGGTTGGTCCGCCAAGGATCACGAGATCCGCCGGCCGTGCGGCAAACAATCCCACCGTGACCACGCCGACGATCTGATTGATGGCATTCTCGAGCGCGACGGGATCGTCGATACGCAGGTCGTGCAGGTCGACGATGTGATTGCCATTGTCGGTGATCACCTGTTCGCGCCACACGGGGCGGCCGCCGAGGCGCGCGAGCTCGCGGCACACGTAAGCGCGCGCCATGGGGATCACTTCGACCGGCAACGGGAACGCGCCAAGGGTGTCGACGAGCTTGGAAACGTCTGCGATGCAGACGAAGCGGTGGGCGGCGGCGGCGATGACCTTCTCGCGCGTGAGGGCGGCACCGCCGCCCTTGATCAGCTGGCGGCGACGATTGGTCTCATCGGCGCCATCGATGTAGGTATCGATCTCGCCGACGTCGTTCAGGTCGAGCACCGGGATGCCGGCGGCCTTCAACCGTTCGGTCGATCCGTCGGAGCTCGACACTGCGCCCGCGATCTTGATGCGACTCGCCGCGAGCTCGTCGATGAGGAAGTTGACGGTGCTGCCGGTGCCGACGCCGAGCACCTTGCCCGCAGCGATGAATTCGAGCGCAGCGCGCGCGGCGGCTTGTTTTCCAGTGTTTTGCGAGCTCATCGGGGATTTCCGAATTGCGGATTCCGAAAACGAAACTGCCCGCTTGGAGGCGGGCAGTGTCTTTGAATTTGAAGCGGCGAGCGAGAAAGTTTCTCGCTCGCCGAGTTAACCAAGGCCAGAACTATTTCTTCTTGGCTTTCTTCTTGGCCTTTTTCTTGGCTTTCGCCATGGCACATCTCCAGTAGTTACGGGTTAGTCCGAGGGCGAGTATACGCAGACGTTGACAAAATTCAAGCAAGTGTCATCGAAGTGAACGAGTGAACGACATCGACACTCATCGTTCAGCATCACTCGAGCGAGAGGATGAAGTTCCAATGAGCGGCACTCAGCGGCGTGATCGAGAGGCGGTTGCCGCGTTTCAACAGCAGCATCCCATCTAGTGCGCGCGTTTCGTGTTTACGGAGTTCATCGAGTGGTATCACGCGCTTCAGGCGCCGCTTGAGTTGCACGTCGACCACATACCAGCGCGGATTTTTTGGATCGCTGTCTGCATCGTAGTGATCGTGCTTCCTGTCGAAGGCCGTCGGATCGGGATACGCGGTGCGCACCACCTCGACGATGCCGGCGACGCCCGGCACATCGCAGCTCGAGTGATACAGCAGCGCCTGGTCGCCCTTCTTGAAGTCGTCGCGCAGCATGTTGCGCGCCTGGTAATTGCGCACGCCGTCCCACATCGCCGTTTTTTTCGGGCGCTTGGCGAAATCATCGATCCCGAACGTCGACGGCTCCGTCTTCATCAGCCAGTAGTTCATCGATTCCCCTTTCCGTGACGATGTAGTCCATGAACACGTCGGTCGCCGTCACGGGAATCTGCGGCACGACCTGGAATGCATAGGCGAGACCCACGAGTCGCGGCCCGCGCCAATGATCGCGCAGGTGGCGAAAGGCGAGCGCGCGATCGTAGAAGCCCGCGCCATGGCCGAGACGCGCACCGCGCCGATCGAATCCGACGCCGGCGACGAAAATCGTGTCGAGAAAACGCGCACCCAGCCATTCGTGGCCTTCGGGCTCGATCATTCCGAAGGAGTGCTGCCGCGTGCGCGGGTTCAGCGGCACGAAACGCATGCTGCGCGCGCGCATGCTGGTGATGCGAGGCAGGAAGATCTCGCAACGCCGCCGTCGCGCAAGCTCGATCAGCGGTTCGGTGCCGAGTTCCTGCGGCATCGATGCATAGAGGCCGATGCGTTTGCCGGGGGTGAGCCAGTGTGTGAGCGCGATCGTCTCGGCAACCGTGCGCGCGGCACGCGCACGCACAGCCGGTCGCAGCGCTCTGCGCGCGGCGAGGAGTTCTTTGCGCAGTGATTGCTTCGTGTTCACGAAGAGTAAAGAGAAAAGCGCTACCCGAAAGTGCCGGTGTAAGTCATTGCTCTCGAACCAGAGCAACAAGGTGGGACCTGCCCCGACATTTAAGGCTTTCCGCCAGAAGCGGACCTGCACAATGCTGTCAGATAGCGTTGGTCCCGGGCGTTTACATTACGGTCGAGAGGTAACCCGACTTACTGTCGAACACCACAGGCAGCGCAGGGTCACTGTACACCAACTTACTTGTAGGAATGCGTGGGGACATTCCTCATTTTGGTGAACGGGACAGATTTATTTAATGACGATGAGAATCGTCATTAAATAAATCCGTCCCCTACAGGTCGAGCTGGCGTGTGCGCTGTAGCGCATTCTCGACGCGCTCGCGCATGTGTTTCACACGGCCGCTGACATTCCCTTGCAATTCGGTGTCCTGCTTGCGCAGACGCAGCAGCTCGTTCGCCATGTTGAGTGCTGCGATGACAGCGATGCGATCGGCGCCGACCACCTTCCCGGTGTCGCGCACTTCGCGCATCTTCTTGTTGAGGTATTCGGCGGAATCGAGCAGAGCGGCGCGCTCATCCTGCGGACAGGAGATGAAGTACTCCTTTTCGAGGATACGAACGGTGACTTGCGCCGGCTCTTTGTCGTTCACGCAGTGTGCTCCATCGTCTTGAGGCGACCGATCATCGCTTCCACGCGTGCGCGCACCTGATCGTTGCGCTGGGCGAACGCGGAGCGCTCGGCAGCTAGCGATTCCTGGCGCTGACGCAGGGCGCGGTTCTCCTCCTTGAGAGTGTCGACGGCGACGAGAAGTTCTTCGATGCGGCGCTCGAGGCGGGCGAATTCCGCGTCGAAGCCTGATTTGTTGTTGTCTGTCATGGCGCGGGACTATAGGGCCCGGCTCCGAGGGGGGTCAATTAGTTATCCACTCGGGCATAATTCCTCCATGTTGGCCGCCACTTACGATGAGTTCGAGCAGGTGCTCAAGGAGGCGCGCGCGCTCCCGGAGCCCGCGGAAGCGCATGGAACATTGGCCGGCGCGCTGTGCAGTTCGCGCGATTACGGGCTCATCGAGTGGCTGCGCGAAATCCTCCCCGACGACTCTCCCGACGATGCAGCGCTGCAGAACTCGGTACTGCAGAACGTCTACAACTCCATGGTGCGTACGCTGGTTGGCAACGATGCGGACTTCGAGCCGCTGTTGCCGGACGACGATGCACCGCTCGCCGAACGCGCGGACGCCCTGAGCATCTGGTGCCAGGGCTTCCTGTACGGACTCGGTTCCGGCACCACCGGCGATCCCGCGCGCGTTTCGGTTGAGGCCGGCGAGATCATCCGCGACTTCACCGAAATCACGCACGTCGGCCTCGAAGGCGACGAAGAGAACGAAGAGAACGAGGCGGCATTCGCCGAAGTGGTCGAGTTCGTGCGAGTCGGAGTGCAGTTGTTGTTCGTGGAGCTCGCGCCCGCGCGCGGCGAGGAGCCGGCGCCCGGCGCCGCGTCGATTCATTAAGGCTCCATCCATGAGCGCGAAACGCAAAGCCGTTGCCGCCAGCGCGCCACGCGTCACCCCCCGCGTTGCAACCATAGGCCGCGAAGAGTTCCGCCGCCGCCGTCGCGCGCTGCTGAAGCAGATGGGTCGCGACACCATCGCCGTCGTGCCCACCGCGCCGGTGCGGCTGCGCAACAACGACGTCGAATACGCCTATCGACCCGACAGCGACTTCTTCTATCTCACGGGCTTCAACGAACCGGAGTCGGTGGCCGTGCTGGTGCCGGGGCGTCCGCAGGGTGAGTACATCCTGTTCGTGCGCGACCGCGATCCGGCGCGCGAGACCTGGGATGGGCGGCGCGCCGGACCCGAGGGCGCCACCCGTGACTTCGGTGCCGACGATGCGTTTCCAATTGCGGACATTGACGAGATCCTGCCGGGCCTGATGGAAAACCGCGGCAAGGTTTTCTACGCGATGGGCACGCATCCGGACTTCGATCAGCGCGTCGTCGGCTGGGTGAATGGACTGCGCACGCAGGCGCGCAACGGCCGTCACCCACCGCAGGAAATCATCGCGCTCGATCATGTGCTGCACGACATGCGCCTGTTCAAGAGCCGCGCCGAGATCGACACCATGCGCGAGGCGGCACGCATTGCCGCGCGCGCACACGTACGGGCAATGAAGGCCTGCGCACCCGGCAAGCAGGAATACGAGATCGCGGCCGACCTGGTGCACGAGTTCCGGCTGCACAACGCGGACATCTCCTACCTGCCCATCGTGGGCGGCGGCGCCAACGGCTGCATCCTGCATTACCGCGAAAACGACGCCACGCTGCGCGCCGGAGATCTGCTGTTGATCGATGCCGGATGTGAAGTCGATTGCTACGCCTCCGACATCACCCGCACGTTCCCGGTGAATGGCCGCTTCTCGGCCGAGCAACGGGCGCTGTATGACATCGTGCTCGAAGCGAACTACGCCGCCATCGCTCGCGTGAAGCCCGGCAATCACTGGAACGAGCCGCACGAAGCTGCCGTGAAAGTCATCACGCAGGGCCTGATCAAGGTCGGTCTCCTGAAAGGCCGCGCCGCCAAACTCGAAGAATCCGGCGCCTATCGCAAATACTTCATGCATCGCACCGGCCACTGGCTCGGCATGGATGTCCACGACGTCGGCGACTACAAACTCGGCAATGAGTGGCGCGTATTCGAGCCCGGCATGGCGTTGACCATCGAACCCGGCATCTACGTCGCGCCGGGAACCCCCGGTGCGCCGAAGAAATATCAGGGCATCGGCATTCGTATCGAAGACGACGTCGTCGTCACGCGCGAGGGTTGCGAGGTGTTGACCGACGGAGTTCCCAAGGATGCAGTCGCGATCGAGCGGTTGATGGCCTCGGTGGCATGAGAGTCGCTGCGTGAAAGAGTGGGATGTCGTGATCGTCGGCGGCGGCATGGTCGGCGCGAGTTTCGCGCTGGCGCTGCGCGCGACGAACCTGCGCGTGCTGCTGATCGAGAGCGTGTCGCCGGAATCGGCCGCACAGCCCAGCTTCGACGAACGCACCACCGCGCTCGGCAATGGTTCGAAGCAGATTTTCGAAAGCCTGGGCGTGTGGCAGGCGATGGCGGCCGAGTCCTCGCCGATTCGCGCGATCCACGTGTCCGATGCCGGCCGGTTCGGTGTGGCCCGCCTCGACGCGCGCGAGCAGGGCGTGCACGCATTCGGCTATGTGGTCCCGAACCGCGTCATCGGACGCGCGTTGTGGCAGGCGCTGCGCGCGACGCCCAACGTGACGCTGGCGGTGCCGGCGCAGCTCAAGAGCGCCACGCTGCGCGACGACGGCGTGCTGCTGGACGTCGTCACGGAGACGACCACCGAACGCGGTAACGAAAAAGAGACCGAGCGAATTCGCGCCGCCGTCGCGGTGGCGGCGGATGGCGCGGGCTCGGTGCTGCGCGCCAGCGCCGGCATCGATGCATCGGTCGAGGACTACGAGCAGGTCGCCATCGTCGTGAACGCCGCCACCGAGCGGCCTAACAATGGCGAGGCATTCGAACGCTTCACGGCTTCCGGCCCGCTGGCAGTGCTGCCGGTCACCGGCGGCGGTTACACCGTGGTGTGGGCGGTCGCCCCGGCGCGGGCCGCGGAGCTGGTCGCGCTCGATGAGAATGCGTTTGCCGCCGAGTTGCTGGCGGCATTCGGCTGGCGGGCCGGCCGCTGGACCAGGATCGGCCGCCGCAACACCTATCCACTCGCGCTGTCGCGCGCCGCGGAGACCGTGGCCGGGCGCGTGGTGCTCATCGGCAACGCGGCGCAGGCGCTGCACCCGGTGGCAGGGCAGGGTTTCAACCTGGGATTGCGCGATGCGGCGACGCTGGCAGAGATGCTGGCCGGCGCCGCCGCCGAACCGGACATCGGCAAGTTGTTAGCCAAGTTCGCGGCCTGGCGCGCGGAAGACCGCCAGGGTGTCACGCGCTTCACCGACGGATTGGTCAAGCTGTTCGGCAACGACACGCCGGGCGTCGGGCTGGTCCGCAACTTCGGCCTGCTGCTCTTCGACTTGAGCCCGGCCGCAAAGCGCGCCTTGTCGCGCGTGAGCTGGGGATTCGCCGGCCGCATGCCGCGCCTGGCGCGCGGCCTGCCGCTGGAATGAACCACGACTACGAGGTCGCGGTGGTCGGCGCCGGGCCGATCGGCCTCGCCACCGCGATCCTGCTCGCGCGAGTCGCCGGCATTCCCGCGCCGCGCATCGCCGTCTATGACCGGCGAATCCCCGAGTCCCTGGATGCGGAGCACGTTCCGCCCCTCGATTTGCGTGTGTTCGCATTGTCGCGAGCCAGCGAAAAGATCCTGCGTACCGCGGACGCCTGGAATGACATTGCGGCGACGCGCGCCACCGCGTACGAACGCATGCATGTCTGGCACGCCGACGTGCCGCCGCACGGCGGCGATGCGCTGGTGTTCGATGCCGCGGAAATCGGCGAGCGCGATCTCGGCATCATCGCGGAGAACACTGTGCTGCAGGCGGCGCTGGCCGGCGCCGCGCGGCGTCTGGGGATTGTGCTCGCGGCGGGTGAGATCTCCGCGCTGCGACACGAGCGCGCGGCCGTGCTGTTGCGCGCCGGCGACCGCGACGTGCGCGCGCGGCTGGTGATTGGCGCTGACGGCGCGCAATCGCGCGTGCGCGACCTCGCCGGACTTGCCGTCTCACGCACCGACTACGGCCAGACGGCGCTGGTCGCGATGGTGAGCACCGCCAAATCGCATCAGTACACTGCCTGGCAGAGATTTCTTGGCGACGGGACGCTGGCCTTCCTGCCGCTTGGCGACGGACACAGCTCGATCGTCTGGTCGATACCGACCGCGCGCGCCGAGAAACTGCTTGCGGCCTCCGCCTCCGACTTCGAGCGCGAACTCGAGCAGGATTTCGACGGCGCGCTCGGCAAGGTGCAGCTCGCGAGCGAGCGGGTGAAATTCCCGCTGTGGCGCCTGTCCGCCACCAATTACGTGAGCGCACGCGTGGCGTTGGTGGGCGACGCGGCGCACGTCGTGCATCCGCTGGCCGGGCAGGGGGCGAACCTGGGCCTGCTGGATGCCGCCGCGCTGGCCGACGTGCTGGCGGAAGCCGTCAATACGCGCGAGGACCTGGGCGCCGAGCGCATCCTGCGGCGCTATGAACGCTGGCGGCGCAGCGAGAACGAACTGATGAGCGGCGCGATCGATGCCTTCGACCGGCTGCTGGCGCGCGGCACCGGCCGCGTGGCGCAGCTCGCGCAGCGCGGCATGCCATGGGTAGGCCGCTCGGCGCTGGCCAAGCGAGTATTCATCGAACGCGCGATGGGCCTCGCGGGCGAACTGCCGGTCGCGGCACGGTAACGACCCTGTTGTTCGGCATACAGAACCCCCGCGTGGCTGGCATGGCCTCCATGCTGACGGGCGTTGCGGCGTTCTCGTTCATGGATGCCAGTCTCAAACTGCTGACCGCGCACTATCCATCGGCGCAGGTGGCTGCGTTGCGCGGGCTCGCCGCGTTGCCCGTGGTGTTCGTGTGGGCGCTGTACGCGGGCGGTGCCGGCCAATTGACGCGCATTCGCTGGCCGCTGCATCTGATCCGCGGTGTGTTGTCGGTCTTCATGATGATCACCTTCACGTTTGCGCTGAAGGATCTGTCGCTAGCCAAGGCCTACGCGCTGTTCTTCGTCGCGCCGCTGCTCATCGCGGTGTTCTCCATATTCATGCTGGGCGAGCGCGTGCAGCGCACGCAGTGGGTGGCGATCGTCATCGGCTTCGCCGGCGTATTGATCGTGCTGCGCCCGGGAGGGGTCGGGTTCGGCCTGCTCGGTACCCTCGCGGTTCTCGGCACGGCGCTGTGCTATGCGCTGTCGTCGGTGCTCGTGAAAATCATCGGCCGCACCGACAGTACGCAGTCCATGATTTTCTGGATGACCTGCATGCTCGCGATCGGTGCAACCCTGATCGCACTGCCGGGCTGGCAGCCCATCCTGCGCCAGCACTATCTGCTGATCGGCGGCGTGGCGATCACGGGCGCCATCGGCCAATGGGGTATTACCGAGGCCTTCAAGCGCGCACCCGCCGCGAGCGTTGCGCCGCTCGAGTATTCGGGGCTCGCCTGGGTGATCCTCATCGACTTGTTTGTCTGGTCGGTGGTGCCGGAATGGCAGACGCTGGCGGGCGCCGCGGTGATCATCGGCAGCGGACTTTACTTGTTGCGCTTCGAGTCACGGCGCCAGCCCTGATCTGTCGGCTGGGTCACAGGTTCCTGCCGCGATTCGGGAATACTGGCGCCATGACGATCGAGATCGTTCCGGTAATCCTGCTGCCAACCATGGATGCGAGCCGTTTCGAGCGGTGCACGTTCGCGCTCGAGGAACGCAAGTCCACCATGACCATCTATATGAGGGAGCTCGATCCCTTCGTCGTCTTCTTCGCGCGCCTGTGCTGGCACCGGTTTACGCCGTTCGAACAGTGCAACTCGACCATCACCGAAGGCTGTCACCTGGCGGTTGCCGAAGTGAGGGGTTCTCCGGCTCTGAAGTCGCACGTGACGAAGTATCAATTGCCTCGGAAAGACGCGCAGTCCCTGCATCACTACCGCATCTATCTCGGCTCGGGTGGCTGTCACGAAGCCTTCGCGGCTGCGGCGTCGCTCAACTGGGTCGATGCGTTGAAAGGCTGGGGCCGAGTGAAGTCCCTGTTTCGCCCCGTCGCGCGCGCCGGCAATCGTTAGGCGTTGCCGCCTTATCGAATCTTTAGAATTCCTTCAGTCAAGGCTGCGGGCATTTCCTAGACTTTCCGGACTGGCGTGAATTGGCCGGCATATCTGGGAGCGAGAGGAAATGAGATCTACGAACCGCGCGCGTTTCGCGGCGTTGCTTTTGGTGATGGCGAACTGCGCGAATGCCTACGAAGGAGCGTCCGGTTGCTACTGGCCCGAGGTGCAGACGCACGTACGGCACCTGTATGCAATCTATGGACCGATGTCGATCAAAAACGAGTTTTTCGGTTTCATCTACCGGGACGGCGCCAGGGTCGACAGCGCGGTGGTGCGCAGTCGCAATTGCGTGCTCGGCAACTGCGAGGTCGACGTCGCGATGGCGGCGCAACGGATTCCACCCGGCGCCAGGGTGCTGGGTGAATGGCACACGCACCCCCGCAGCGGCTCTTGGGAACTGTCGATGCTCGACGTGCGCGGTGCATACCGGAACCGTAACGTGGCGTGTTACGCCGCGTACTTCAGCCGGCCCGACGGCAGGATTTTCGCGTGGGATCCCAGCAGGACTTCGGTGCCGACTGCAATGGCGTCGCTGCTTCTGGTCGGAAACTACTCGACGCGACCGGGCTGAGCTTGCGGCGCCGCAGATAGACCAGCCTTGGTTAACAGATACGTAGAAATTCTTTAGTTAGCGCCCGCGACGGCTCCTATACTTTCGACATTGGCGTGTAGCGCCACTCTTCCGGGGGGAAGGAGCAATGTTTCTCGCAGGCCGCGCAAGCGTAGCGGCGCTGTTGCTGGGCGTGTCCTTTACCGGGCACGCCAGTGATGCGTCGCCATGCCTTTCCGATTCAGTCGAAGCCCACGTGCGTGAGCAGTTCGCCACGTTCGGGCCACTGTCGGTCAACCATGAGTATTTTGGATTCATCTATCGCCTCGGGCCAACGCTCGAGAGCGCGGTGGTACGCGGCTCCCGCTGCGTCGCACGCAGTTGCGTGGTCGAAATCGCGCGCGCAGCGGCCCTGATCCCAGCCCACGCGGTGATCCTGGGCGAGTGGCACACGCACCCACGCAACGGTGAGGCGCCGCTCTCGGAACAGGATGTGCTCGGCGCCTACCGGAATCGCAAGCTTGGCTGTTACACGGCGTTCTACAGCGAGCCCGACGGCGAGATCTATTCCTGGAATCCGCGCCGCGGATCGATAAGAACCGCGATGGCTTCGCGGATTCACATCGGCAACTACACGCGAGCGGACGTAAGCGGCCGCGCTGTCGCACTGAATTGAGCGGCGCGTGATCAGGCGCGCTTCGAGTTTTGTTCAGCTGCTGGCAGCGCGCGTGCGCATGAACACGCCGCCTGCGATCGCTGCGACCGCCGCGCATGCAGCGCCGAGCGTAAACGCGAGCTGGTAGCCACCGTTCAATGCCGCGACGCCGCTTGCGCCTGCCGCGAGCATCGTGTCGGTGCATGCGGCGGCGAAGCTCGCCAACACCGCAAGGCCGAGCGCGCCGCCCATCATGAAGGCGGTGTTGACCACGCCCGAGGCGAGCCCGGATTCGCTCGGCGCCACGTCGCTCATTGCGCCCAACAACAGCGGATTGAATGCGATGCCAGCGCCGATGCCGAGCAGCGTCATGCCGGGCAACACGTCCACGACAAACTGGCCATCCAGTGGCGCGCGCGAGAACAGCGCCAGACCAACCGCGGCGATCAGCAGGCCCACTGCAAGCGGAACGCGAATGCCGTATCGCACGACGATCTTCGCGGACAGCCCCAGCGAAAACGCCGCCATGATCAGGTTCGCGGGCAGGAAGCAAAGGCCGACTTGCATGGCGTTGTAGCCCAATACCAGTTGCAGGTAGAGCGCCGAGATGAAGAACCAGGCGAACATCGCCGCGGCCCACAACACGCCCACCACGTTGGCGGTTGCGACATTGCGCAGCCGGAACAGCGACAGCGGCATCAGAGGATTGCGCACCCGCGCTTCGATGATGAGGAATGTGATGAGCAAGACGACCGCAGTCGACAACGTTGCCAGTGTTTGCGTCGAAGCCCAGCCGATCTCGTGGCCGTTGACGATGGCGTAGACGGCCAGCATGAGCGAGGCCGTCACGGTGATGGCGCCGGCGACATCCAGTTTCGCGCCGCTCGCGGTTCCCGGTGAATGCGGCAGCAGCCGGGTGCAGAACACATACACCAGCACGCCGATCGGCACGTTGACGAGGAATATCCAGTGCCAGTTGAGAGCGGTGGTGAGGAAACCGCCGAGCAACACGCCAATGCTGCCGCCCGCCGAGCAGACGAATCCATAGATGCCCATGGCTTTGGCACGCTCCGTGTTCTCGGTGAACAGGCTCATGATGAGCGACAGCGCCACCGCGGTGACCACGGCGCCTCCCAGTCCTTGTATGGCGCGAGCGCAGATCAGGATTCCCCGCGACGTCGCGAGGCCGCAGCCGACCGACGCCGTGATGAACAGGATCAGCCCGAGCAGGAACAACCGGCGGTGGCCGAACAGGTCGCCGAGGCGCCCGCCCAACAGCAGGAATCCGCCGAAGGTGAGCATGTAGGCATTGACCACCCATACCAGCGAGGTCTCGGAGAAATCGAGATCCTGTCGAATGGACGGCAGGGCGACGTTCACGATGGTCGTGTCGAGCACGATCATGAGCACCCCGGAACACAGGACATAGAGAGCCCACCAGCGCTTGCGTGCGTCGTCGAACACGGTTTTGCCTCGTTGAGAAAGTGACGGATCTATTGGTGGTCGTTTGGCTGCCCGTCATTTCGACACGCGCCAAAATTATTCGTCGGACGCCGTCGCCTCGACGGCGTTTTCCGACGTGGGCGTCAGCCCTGATTAGGCCTGAAAGATATTGTCGATCTTCGCCGCGCAAATGAAGTCGTTCTCGTGCAAGCCGCCGATCGCGTGCGTCTGGTAACGGATGCGGCAATAACCCCAGCCGCACTCGATGTCGGGGTGGTGATCCTGCACGTTGGCGATGTGCGCGACGGCGTTCACGAAACTCATCGTGCGGTAGAAATCCGGGAACTTGAATTCGCGCTTGAGCGCCTTGGAGTCCTCGATGAGCTGCCAGCCGCCTTCTTTCGAGGCGAGCAGCCGGTCTAACATCTTCTGCGCTTCGGCCGGCGTCAGGGCGGCGATGCCGCCATGGCAGGGCACACATTGCTTGTTGACCAGGGTGTCGTCGGTGCTGCTGCTCATGCCGGTATCTCCTGCTCAACGGCGGCGGAATCCTTGCGCGTGAAGCGCCGCGCCACGTACTTCTCGACCAGTTCCTGGAATTCCTCGGCGATGCGCTCGCCCTTGAGCGTCACCGTCTTCTCGCCGTCTTCGTAGACGGGCGCGACGGGCCGCTCGCCCGTCCCGGGCAGCGAGATGCCGATGCTGGCGTGTTTGCTCTCACCCGGACCATTCACTACGCAGCCCATGACCGCAACCGTCATGTCTTCCACACCGTCGTAGGATTTCTTCCACTCCGGCATGCGATGGCGGATATGCGACTGGATGGACTGCGCAAGCTCCTGAAAATACGTGCTGGTGGTGCGGCCGCAGCCGGGGCAGGCGACGACCATCGGAATGAACGAGCGCAGGCCCATGGTCTGCAGGATTTCCTGCGCGACGATGACTTCATTGGTGCGATCGCCGTTCGGCTCCGGCGTGAGCGACACGCGAATCGTGTCGCCGATGCCTTCTTGCAGCAGCACCGACATGCCCGCGGTGGAGGCGACGATGCCCTTGCTGCCCATGCCGGCCTCCGTGAGGCCGAGATGCAGCGGATAGTCGCAGCGTTCGGCCAGGCGCCGGTAGATAGCGATCAGGTCCTGCACGCCCGAAACCTTGGCGGAAAGAATGATGCGCTCGCGCGGCAAACCCAATTCCACCGCGCGCGCCGCGCTCTGCAGCGCCGAGGCGACCACCGCCTCGCGCATGATCTCCTGCGCGGACAGCGGCGTGGCGCGTGAATTGTTCTCGTCCATCATGCGCGTGAGCAGATCCTGATCGAGGCTGCCCCAGTTCACGCCGATCCGTACCGGTTTCTGATAGTTGCAGGCGAACTCGATCATCTCGGCGAACTGCGGATCGCGTTTGCTGCCGCGGCCGACGTTGCCCGGATTGATGCGGTACTTGGCCAGCGCCTCGGCGCAGCCCGGATGTTCGCGCAGCAGCTTGTGGCCGTTGAAATGAAAGTCGCCGATGATGGGCACATTCACGCCGAGCTGTGCGAGACGGTCGCGGATCTTCGGCACCGCGGCCGCTGCGTCGGCTTCGTTGACCGTGATGCGCACGAGTTCCGAGCCTGCGCGCGCCAGCGCCTTGATCTGCTGCGCGGTGCCTTCGACGTCCACCGTATCGGTATTGGTCATCGACTGGATGACGATCGGCGCGGCGCCGCCGACGGTCACGCGACCGACGCGAACGGGCAGGGTCTTGCGGCGTGGCTGACTCATCTAACTAACAGCCTCTCACTTGGCAGGCTGGGGCGCCGGCGCCGCATAACGCGACGAATGCCAGGCCGTCATCTGCCAGCGCTGGTCTTTCCAGACCCAGGTGTCGCTGTAGCCAAGATCGAGATCGTGCGACTGACCGTGGTCGGCGACCGTGACTTTCGCGGTGCCGCGCACGATGGCGATGTCGCCGAAGAAGCGCACCTTCTGAATGTTTGCGGACATCGAAATGTAGTCGCGCCGGCCGCTGGTCAGGGACTCGATGAACGAGGCCTTGGTGTCGATGTCACCGTTCGAATGCACGTAGTCGAGGTCGTCGGCCAGCAGCAGGCCCAGCGCCTTCGCATCGGCGTCCACATTGGCTTTGAAGCGCGCGAGCTCGGCGGTTTTGACCCCCTGTTCGCGGCTTTCATCCTTGGCGAAAGAAGCGATGGACATCGTTGTCGCCGCTGCGATAAATGCGAAAACGACTGCGTTGCGCCGCGATTTCATGAAAGTCTCGCTCGTCCGTGCGGGAAGGGGCTGCTATCATGCCACCCGCTCGCCAATTGACCAGACTCTGTCCGAGAGACTCTCTTTAATGAGGGCGCCGAAGGCGCAAGTTTCCGCCCGGAAACGCTCAGGCAAAAGAACGGCAGTGTCTGAAGGCGGGCTCTGGAGAGCGATGGCTTGGCCGACTCGGCCATTTCATCCACCGAAGGGGTGCGGCGCGCAACTGTAAACAAGTGCGAGCCCGATCTCTCAGGTTCAAGGACAGAGGGGCGGCGGGGAGAGAGTGGCGCCGGGCAACCCGGCACCACTCTCTCCCCGCCGCCTTTTTTATTGGCACGCGCGGTGTGCCGCAGGAGAAGTTCTTGGGCAGACGCACACCGCTTTACGACCTGCACGTCGAACTCAACGCCCGCATGGTGGATTTCGGCGGCTGGGACATGCCGGTCAACTACGGCTCACAGATCGAAGAGCACCACGCAGTGCGCCGCGACGTCGGCGTTTTCGATGTGTCGCACATGTGCGTGATCGACGCGCGCGGGCTCAAGGTGCGCGAGTTCTTCGGAAAGCTGCTCGCCAACGACGTCGCCAAGCTAACTACTCCCGGCAAGGCCCTCTACAGCTGCATGCTGAACGAGGCGGGCGGCGTCATCGACGACCTCATCGTCTATTTTTTGACCGAGAGCTGGTTCCGCGTGGTGGTCAACGCCGGCACGCGCGACAAGGATCTCGAGTGGATGCGCAAGCTGGCGCCGGGCTTCGGCGTCGAACTCACCGAGCGCACCGATCTTGCCATGCTCGCGGTGCAGGGCCCGAACGCGCGCGCCAAAGTCGCCGAGCTGCTGCCGGCCGAACACCGCGACGCGGCGCTCGCGCTCGAGGTGTTCTTCGGCCGCGAGCTTGGGTCCTGGTTCGTCGCGCGCACCGGCTACACCGGCGAAGACGGATTCGAAATCATGCTGCCGGCGGGCGAGGCGGCCAACCTTTGGCGCGCGCTCAACGGCAAGGGCGTGAAATCCGCGGGCCTCGGCGCACGCGACACGCTGCGCCTCGAAGCCGCGATGAATCTCTATGGCAACGACATGGATGAATCGCAGAACCCGCTCGAATCCGGGCTGGCCTGGACCGTGTCGTTCGAAAATCCGGCGCGCGACTTCATTGGCCGCAAGGCGCTGGAGGCGTTGAAAGCCGCCGGCCTCACGAAGAAATTCGTCGCACTGCTGCTGGAAGGCCGCGGCGTGTTGCGCGGTCATCAGAAAGTCGTCGTTGCGGGACACGCCGACGGTGAAATCACCAGCGGCACGTTTTCTCCGACCATGGAAAAGTCCATCGCGCTCGCGCGGGTTCCGCGCGCCACCGACGCCGCCGTCCAGGTCGACATTCGCGGCAAACTGCTGAACGCGCGCGTCGTAAAAGCGCCGTTCGTGCGTCACGGCAAAGTATTGGTCAGTTAGTCAGGTCTCACTTCGGAGCAAATGACATGAGCGAAATTCCCGCCGATCTCAAGTACACCAAGTCGCACGAGTGGGTCCGCACGTTGGCCAATGGCAACGTGGAAGTCGGTATTACGGATCACGCGCAGAGCGCGCTCGGCGACCTCGTGTTCGTCGAAGTGCCCGACTCCGGCAAGGCCCTGAAGATCGGCGACGCCTTCGCGGTGGTCGAGTCGGTGAAGGCTGCCTCGGACGTGTACGCGCCGGTCGCAGGCTCCGTAGTCGAAGGCAATGCCGCACTCGGCAGCCAGCCCGAACTCATCAATTCCGAGCCGTACGGCGCCGGCTGGATCATGCGGCTCAAGCCCGGCGGCGCGCCCGCGGGCCTGCTGTCGGCCGCCGAATACCAGGCTCATCTCGCCGCGGAGGGTTAACGATGCCATTCAATCCGCACACTCCCGGTGACGTCCAGCAGATGTTGGCCGCGATCGGCGCCAAAAAAGTCGAAGACCTGTTCGACGAGATCCCGAAGGAGCTGCGCATCGAAGCGCTCGCGGGCATTCCCGACGCGCTCAACGAGATGCAGATCGGCCGGCTGATGATGGCGCGCGCCGCGCAGGACGGCACGCCGCTCAATTTCATCGGCGCCGGCGCCTATGAGCACCACATTCCCGCGGCGGTGTGGGCGGTGACCACGCGCGGCGAGTTCTACAGCGCCTACACGCCTTACCAGGCCGAAGCCTCGCAGGGCACGCTGCAGCTCATCTACGAATACCAGACGATGATCACGTCGCTGACCGGCATGGAAGTCTCGAACGCGTCGATGTACGACGGCGGCTCTGCGGTAGCGGAGGCAGCGCTCATGGCGGTACGCGCGCATCGCAAATCCAAGTCCCAGCGCATCCTCGTGCCGACCACCGTGCATCCTAACTACCGCAAGGTGGCGGTGGCGACCGCGAGCGGGCAGGGCTTGCGCTTCGAAGAAGTGCCGTGTCCGCGCGGGCAGCTCATCCTCGCCGACCTGGCGAAATACCAGGGCGAGGACATCACGGCCATCGTGATCCAGCAGCCGAATTTCTTCGGCCAGCTCGAAGACGTCGATGCCATTACCGACTGGGCGCACGCCAATGGCATTTTCGTCATCGGCTCGGTGAATCCCACCTCATTGGCAATCCTCAAGCCGCCGGGTCAATGGGGCGCCAAGGGCGTGGACATTGCCTGCGGCGACTGCCAGCCGCTCGGCGTGCCGTTGTCCTCGGGTGGCCCGTACGCGGGTTTCATGACCACGCGCATGGAATACGTGCGCCAGATGCCGGGCCGCATCGTCGGCCGCACTGTCGACGCCAACGGCAAACAGGGCTTCGCCCTCACGCTGCAGGCGCGCGAGCAGCACATCCGCCGCGGCAAGGCGACCTCGAACATCTGCACGAACCAGGGTCTGCTGGTCACGGCCGCCACGATCTATCTCTGCTTGTTAGGGCCGGAGGGGCTGGCGCGGGTTGCCAATACTTCCCACCAGCGCACGAACGAGCTGATCGCCGCGCTCACGCGCGTCAAGGGCGTGAAGCTGGCGTTCGAAGGCCCGCGGTTCCACGAAGCGGTGCTGCTGCTGGATCGTCCCGTCGCGCCGGTGATCGCGGAGCTCGCGAACCGCGGCATCGTCGGCGGCTTCGATCTGTCGACCGATTATCCGGAGCTCGGTAACGCACTGCTGGTCTGCGCCACCGAGACGCGCAGCCGCGAAGACATCCAGAAGTATGCGGATGCGCTCACCGAAACTCTCAAAGCCGCCGTGCGCGCGGCCTGAGGCCTTTTTTCAAGGACTGGTTTTTATGGCAATGCTCAAACATCCCGAAAAGATCATCTTCGAATACTCGCGTCCCGGACGCGGCGCCTTCGGCCAGTGGCCGACCGAGCGCGGCACGGCTAACAACGTCGCGGCCGACATCCCGGAGCCTTTACGCCGCAAGCAGCCGGCGATGCTGCCGGAGGTGAGCGAGCTCGAAGTGGTGCGCCATTACACGCGCCTCTCGCAGCTCAACTTCTCCATCGACACGCACTTCTATCCGCTCGGATCGTGCACGATGAAGTACAACCCGAAGGCGTGTAATCAATACGCGATGCTCCCCGGTTTCCTCACCCGGCACCCGCTGGCGCCGGAGTCGCTCGGGCAGGGCTTTCTCGCCTGCATGTTCGAGCTGCAGGAGATGCTGAAGGAAGTGACCGGCATGCAGGGCGTGGCGCTGTCGCCGATGGCAGGCGCGCACGGAGAATTCGCCGGCGTCGCGATGATCCGTGCCTATCACCGCGCGCGCGGCGACCTGGCGCGCAACGAGATCATCGTACCCATTGCGGCCCACGGCACCAATCCCGCCACGGCGACCATGTGCGGCTGCGTGGTGAAAGAAATCCCCGTCAACGACGAAGGTGACGTGGATGTCGAAGCGCTGAAGGCCGCGGTGGGCCCTAACACCGCCGGCATCATGCTCACCAACCCATCTACTTGCGGGGTGTTCGAACGCCGCATCAAGGAAGTGGCGAAGATCGTGCACGACGCGGGTGGCCTGCTGTATTACGACGGCGCCAACCTCAACGCGATCCTCGGCAAAGTACGCCCGGGCGACATGGGCTTCGACGTCATCCACATGAACCTGCACAAGACTTTCTCCACGCCGCACGGCGGTGGTGGGCCGGGTGCCGGCGCCGTTGGCGTGAGCTCGCGCCTGCTGCCGTTCATGCCGATCCCTGTAGTAGGACGCGACGGCGACAAATATCGCTGGCTCAGCGAGAAAGACCTGCCGCAATCGATCGGCCGCCTGTCGGCCTTCATGGGCAATGCCGGCGTACTGCTCCGGGCATACATATATATGCGCATGCTCGGACGCGAGGGCATGCACCGTGTAGGCGAGTACGCCACGCTCAATGCGAACTATCTGATGGCCCGCCTCGCGCAAGCCGGCTTCGACCCGGCGTATCCGACGCGCCGCGCAAGCCACGAGTTCATCATCACCGCCAAGAAACAGGCGCGCGATCTCGGCGTGACCGCGATGGATTTCGCGAAGCGTCTGCTGGACTACGGCTTCCACGCGCCGACAACTTACTTCCCGCTGCTGGTGCCGGAATGCCTGCTGATCGAGCCCACCGAGACGGAAAGCAAGGAAGCGCTCGATGGATTCATCGATGCGATGATCGCCATCCAGAAGGAAGCCGAGTCGAATGCGGATCTCGTAAAATCCGCGCCGCACACCATGACGGTGCGCCGGCTCGATGACGTACGTGCCGCGCGTCAGCTTGATCTCACCTGGAAAACTTCCCAAGGGCTGCGCCCCACATCGGAAAACGCCGGCCCTTCTTCGTAAGGAAGGGGCCGGCGTCCGTCTAAACGGGCGGAAGAGGCGACTGTCCCTGTAAACTCCGCCGGATGAACGACATCGGCGACCGTCAGAAGCCCACCGGCTTCACACGCATGTTCCTCGCCTTCGGCGCGAGCATGAAGGGTCTGTCGGGCGCTTTCCGAGAGGAGGCGGCCTTTCGCCAGGAACTCGTTCTGGCGGTTCTGGTCATCCCCTTGGGCTTGTGGTTAGGGCGCAATGGCATCGAGCGCGCGTTGTTGATCGCGCCGATGTTCATCGTGCTCATCGTGGAGCTGCTCAACAGCGCCATCGAGGCCACGGTCGATCGCATCGGCCTCGAGCGGCACACACTGTCAGGGCTCGCCAAGGACATCGGTTCCGCGGCGGTGCTCATGTCGCTGACGCTGCTCGCCGTCATTTGGGTTCTGGTTCTGTGGCGTTGAGCGCCTAACAATCTAGAGGACTTCGCATGCGTTTCAGCCGGCTCGCTCTTTTCGGCCTGATCGTCGTCGCCTTTGGCGCTCTGCGACCGGCATTGGCGCAGAACGCCCAGCCGCAGTTGGCCTCGCAGTCGAGTGCCACGCAGGCGGCGCTGCCGCAAAGCGAGGGCGAAAGTGCCGCCTGGCGCGGCACGCTGGCGCGAGTGGCCGAAAGCGTAGTCGCCATCGAGATCGACCAGACGCGGGCCTTTGACACGGAATGGAACTCCTCCGCGCAGGCCACCGGCTTCGTGGTCGACGCCGAACGCGGGCTCATCCTCACGAATCGCCACGTGGTCACGCCGGGCCCGGTGACTTCCGAAGCGACGTTCCTCAATCGCGAAGAAGTGCAGCTCTATCCCGTGTATCGCGATCCGATCCACGACTTCGGCATCTACCGCTACGACCCCAAGAAGCTGCG
>DATHJZ010000284.1:0-6062 GCA_035286365.1 Steroidobacteraceae bacterium
CGCAGCGCCAAGAGCACCGGCGAGAAATACCTGCCGCACCGGCTCGAACTGAGCTCGGCGGTGGTGTCGCGCATGACCATGGAGCATCGCCTGCGCGGTGCCGTCGAGCGCCAGGAGTTCGAGCTTCACTACCAACCGAAGGTCGACGTAAAAACCGGCGCAATCCGTGGCCTCGAGGCGCTGGTGCGCTGGCGCGATCCCGAAGCCGGCCTGGTGATGCCGGGTGTGTTCCTTTCATTGATCGAAGCGAGTGGCCTCATCGTGCCGCTCGGCGACTGGATCCTGCGCCAGGCGGCGTCCGACCTGCGCCGCTGGCAGGCGGCGGGGCTCGCTCCCGGGCGCCTGGCCGTCAACATTTCCCCCGTGCAGCTGCGACGCCGCAGCTTCGCGGACCATCTGCTCGACCTGATCGGCGAGTGGCGCAGCGAAAGCATCGGCTTCGACATCGAGATCACCGAGGGAGTCCTGATCGACGATGTGAGCTCGGCCGTCTCGCAGCTGCGCGTGCTGCGCCGTTCCGGCATCTGCGTGGCCATAGATGACTTCGGCATGGGCTATTCGTCGCTGAGCCGCCTCGCCGAGCTGCCGGTCGACATGCTCAAGATCGACCGCAGCTTCGTGAACCAGCTGACGACCAGCAGTGCAGGGCGCACGGTGACGGAAACGATCATCGCGCTCGGCCACGCCTTCAATATGACAACGGTCGCCGAAGGTGTGGAAACGGCGGAGCAACTGGAGTTGCTCGCCCAGATGGGATGCGATCAGTCGCAGGGATATCTGCACAGCCGGCCGCAGGCCTTTGCCGACATCGAGCCGCTGCTGCGCAACGGACGGGCCGCCTTTCCGAAGAGCAAAGTAGCCGACATCGAAGGAACGCAGCTCCAGCGCCGCGGTTGACACCGATTCGTAAAATATAGGGGGAACGCCCGACCCCCCGAGTGATCTACACTTGTGCGCGAAAAGCGCGCCACGTCAGATCGGATACGAACTTTGCTCAAACAACTTTCCCGCGCACGCCTCATTGGGCTGATTGCGCTCGTTCTCATCGTCCTGTTTGGCCTGTATCGATGGAAAGTCGGTGGTGACGATACCCCTGACTATCAAACCGCCGTTCTCGAGAAGACCAGCGTCGTCTCGAGGGTCAGCACTTCGGGCAGTCTGCAGGCGGTCGTCACCGTCGATGTGGGCAGCCAGGTTTCGGGTCGCATCCAGGACCTCTACGCCGATTTCAACTCGCCGGTGAAAAAAGGCGAGCTGATCGCGAAGATCGATCCATCGCTGTTCCAGGCGGCGGTCGTGCAGGCCGAAGCCAACGTCACGGCGGCGCGCGCCAACGTCACGCGGCTCACTGTCACGGCTGAAGACTCCGAACGTCAGGCCAAGCGTGCGACCGAGGTGTTCGCGCAGCGGCTCATCTCCGAAACCGAACGCGACAACGCCGTGGCGACCGCGCGCGCGGCGCGCGCGTCGGTCGACCAGGGCGTGGGTCAGCTCGCGCAATCGCGCGCGCAACTCGAACAGGCGCGCACCAATCTGCAGTATACCAATATTCTTTCGCCCACCGATGGCGTGGTGATCTCGCGCGCGGTGAACAAAGGCCAGACCGTGGCGGCCTCGCTGTCGGCGCCGGTCATCTTCACCATCGCGCAGGATCTGCGCGCGATGGAAGTCCACACGAACGTCGCGGAGTCCGACATCGGCCGGCTCAAGAACGGCATGCGCGTGAGCTTCACCGTCGATGCCTATCCCGGCGACCCGTTCCGCGGTTCGATCCGCGACATCCGCAACGCGCCGCAGATCGTGCAGAACGTCGTGACCTACGACGCGGTGATCGATGTCGCAAATCCCGATCTCAAGCTCAAGCCGGGCATGACCGCTACGGTGAGTATCGTCACCGATCGCCGCCGCGACGTGTTGGCGGTGCCGAACACGGCGCTGCGCTTCCGGCCGGAAGGCGCACCCGCCGGGGGTGCGGCCCCGGCAACCAGCGGCAGTGTGCAGGCGGGTGCTGGTGGCCAGCGCCGCGAGCGCGCTGCAGCCGGTCAGGGACAAGGCGAGGGAAGTGCCAGTGGCGCAGGCATGTCGCGTCGTGACAAAGCGGGCGAATCCGACGGCGACGATGCGGGGCCCGCGGTGATCAAGCGCACGGTCTACGTACTCGTCGACGGCCAGGCGGCGCCGCGCGAGGTGATCACCGGTCTCACCGACGGCCGCGTGACGGAAATCACCGGTGGAGAGCTCAAGGAAGGCGACGCGGTCATCGTGGGAGCCGCCGGGCAGAACAGCCAGGGTCAGCGCGGTGGACAGCAGCAGCGCGGGCCGCGAATCCTGTAGTTAGCGCAGCTCATGGCTCTCATCGAATTGAACAACCTCGGCAAGATCTACCAATCCGGCGACACGGAGTTCGCCGCGCTGCACGATGTGAATCTTTCGATCGAACGCGGCGAGTTCGTCGCGATCACGGGCTCATCCGGTTCGGGCAAGTCGACGTTGATGAATCTGCTCGGCTGTCTCGACTCGCCCTCGCGCGGCAGCTATCTGCTCGCCGAGCGCGACGTGGCGAAGCTGTCGCGCATCGAGCTCGCGAAGGTGCGCAACGAGTTCATCGGTTTCGTGTTCCAGAGCTTCAACCTGCTGAAGCGAACCTCGGCTGCCGAAAACGTCGAGTTGCCATTGATCTACGCGAAGGTGCCCATTGCAGAACGACACAAGCGCGCCAAGGAAGCGCTCGACCGAGTCGGCCTTTCGCATCGCGCGGGACACCACCCATCCCAGCTGTCGGGCGGACAACAGCAGCGTGTGGCGATTGCACGCGCCCTGGTTACCAACCCGCCACTCATCCTCGCGGACGAACCCACCGGCAATCTCGATTCGGTCACTACGATCGAAATCATGAAGCTGCTGTCGGACCTGCAGGCGTCCGGCATGACCATCGTGTTCGTCACGCATGAACCTGACGTCGCTGCCTACGCCGCGCGCAAATTGCTGCTCAAGGATGGTGGCGTCGTAAGCGACGAGCGTCAGAAACCCGTGTTCAAGGAGGCCTCATGATTGCGGCCGGTGAAACGCTGCGGCTCGCGGGAATCGCGTTGACGCGCAACAAGATGCGCTCTTTCCTCACCGCGCTCGGCATCATCATCGGCGTCGGCGCCGTGATCTTCATGCAATCGATCGGCGAGGGCGCGAAGTCGCGCGTGCGTGCACAGATCGAAGGCGCCGGCACCAACATCGTCATGTTGTTCTCGGGCTCGAGCCAGGGCCCAGGTGGCCGCGGCGGGCAGGGATCGCAGCCCACGATCACCTGGGAAGACATGCGCGCGATCCAAACCGAGCTGCCGTCGGTGGCCGCGGTCGCGCCGCAGATGAATGCCAGTCAGCCGGTGATCTCGGAAACCAATACCTGGAATACCCAGATCACCGGCACGACGCCCGACTTCTTCACGATCCGCAACTGGCCCGTGTCGAGCGGCGCGATGTTCACGGCCTCAGATCAGGCCAGCGCGGCGAAGAACGCGGTGATCGGGCAGACCGCCGCGGAGAATCTGTTCGGTCCCGGCGTCGACCCCATCGGCCAGATCATCCGCATCCGTGACGCACCGTTCACGATCATCGGCGTGCTCGAGCGCAAGGGTCAGAACGCGATGGGTTCGGACCAGGACGACGTGATCTTCATCCCGATGTCCACCTTCCAGTCGCGCATGCAACGCGGGCTTGGCAAGTTCGTGCCCGGGCGGATCTTCGTGAGCGCCGTGTCGCCGGAGGCTATTGCGCGTGCGCGCCAGGAAATTGGCGCATTGCTGCGCGAGCGCCATCGCCTCGGCCCCGAAGACGAAGACGATTTTTCCACCAGCAGCATGGCGGAGATGACCAGCATGTTGACCTCGACGCAGGACACGGTGACGAGCCTGTTGTTCTCGGTCGCGCTGGTCTCGCTCATCGTCGGCGGCATCGGGGTGATGAACATCATGCTGGTGTCCGTGACGGAGCGTACGCGAGAGATCGGCATCCGCATGGCGGTCGGCGCGCAGCCCGCGGACATCATGGCGCAGTTCCTGGTCGAAGCACTGGTCCTCGCCGCGATTGGCGGCGCGCTGGGTGTGATTTTCGGCGTCGGCTTCGGCTATCTGCTGGCCAGCAAATTCGGCTGGACGATGGTCACGCGCACGTCGATCGTGGTGGCGGCGCTCGCGGTCAGCGCGGGCGTCGGCGTCGTGTTCGGGCTGTATCCCGCACGCAAAGCCTCGCAGCTCGACCCGATCGAGGCGCTCCGGTACGAGTGATTTGGCGGGAGCGGGCTTATACTCCGCCTCCCTTCCAAACTTCCAACGGATCGCGCTGCCATGAAGAAAGAGAACGCGGGCTCTTTGCTCATTTCACGTCGTAACGTCGTCAAGTCGGCTGCCATCGGTGCAGCCGTTGCGCCACTGATCATTCCTTCACGCGCCTGGGGCTCCAACAGCCGCATCCGCGTGGGCCAGATCGGTCTCGGGCGCATCGCCCAGAGCCATGACATGCCGGGCGTCATCAAATCGGACCTGGCCGATTACGTCGCCGTGTGCGACCTCGACAGCAAGCGCGTCGCGGACGGCGTGAAGATCGTCGAGAAGTCGTACACCGATCGCGGTTCGAAGGCGCCGCAGATCCGCACGTTCGACAACTATCGTGAACTCATCGGCCGGCGCGACATCGACGCGGTGGTCATCAGCACGCCCGATCACTGGCACGCTGAGCTCGCGCTCGCGGCCATCGATGCCGGGAAGGATGTCTATCTGCAGAAGCCGTTCACGATGACGCACGCCGAGGGCGTGCTGCTGCGTGATGCGGTCAAGCGCAGCGGACGCATCCTGCAGGTGGGCAGCCAGCAGCGTTCGTGGGAACAGTTCCGCCGCGCCGCCGAGCTGATCCGCTCCGGACGTATCGGCAACGTGCAGCGCGTGGAGATCGGTCTGCCCACCGATCCGACCGCACCGGACGCAGCGCCGGAGGCGGTGCCGCAGAATCTCGACTTCGGTCAGTGGTTAGGCCCCACCGACTTCAAGTACTACACCGAGATGCGCGTCCATCCGCAGAAGGACTACAGCCGTCCGGGCTGGCTGCGTCACGAGGCGCATTGCCTCGGAATGATCACGGGTTGGGGTTCGCATCACTACGACACCATGCACTGGGCGCTGCAGTTCGAAGACACCGGCCCGAGCAAGGTGGAAGGCAAGGGCGAGTTCCCGGACCCTGCGCGCATCTGGAACGTGCACGGCGCCTATGACGTCACGCTGCAGTACCCGCGCAAGGTCGTCGTGAACGTTTCGGACAAGCACGATACCGGTCTGAAGTTCTACGGCGACGAGGGTTGGATCTGGGTCACGCGTGAAGGCACGGGTGCCACCTCGAGCGATCCGCAGGCGAAGGGCGCCAATCTGCCACCGCTCGCCGCGAGTGACGAGAAGCTGCTCGATCCGAATGGATTGAAAGTCCATCTGCCGGTCAGCAAGTCGCATCACAAGAACTGGCTCGAGAGCGTGCACTCGCGCAAGCAGCCGCTGGCGCCCGCACACGTCGCCCATCGCAGCAACAGTGCCTGCATCGTGAGCTGGATCGCGATGAAGCTGGCCCGTCCGCTCGAGTGGGATCCGAAGACCGAGCGCTTCAAGAACGACGCTGAAGCGAACGCAATGCTCACGCGCAGCGAGCGCGCGCCGTACGGCGCGTTGCATCTGGCCAAGGCGTGACGTTCACCTGGAACGCAACGGCCGCCCTCGTGGCGGCCGTTTTCTTTATGGCCCCTTTTTGGAGCCTGAAAGGCCGCGCGCGCTCCTTGATGGTGCAAACGGCGACTGAACTGCGGTAAATCGCGGCCGTAATTTCTGCATGAATCTTGCAGAGACCTTCCCATTACAAAATGACGAGGCGCCAGCCGTGAGCTCAACCGTAACCAGCCTCCCGAGCGCCGCAGGCCCGCCCGCGCAGATCGACCACGATCGCACCGCGCTCACCAAGGAGGCGATCAAGCACGCCTTCCTCGACAACCTCTTCTATATCCAGGGCAAGTTCCCGGCGCTCGCCACCAA
>DATHJZ010000285.1:0-4820 GCA_035286365.1 Steroidobacteraceae bacterium
GCCGAACTCGACCGGATCGCCATTCGTGGCCATGATCGCGGTGACCTTGCCGGTCTTGTCGCTTTCGATCTGGTTCATCATCTTCATCGCTTCGATGATGCAGAGCACCTGGCCTTCCTTCACCTCGGTGCCGATCTCGACAAAGGGCTTGGCGCCCGGCGATGCCGATGCGTAGAAGGTGCCCACCATCGGCGCGGCAACCACGTGTTCATTCGCACGGCGCGGTGCGGTGGCGGGTGCGCCGCCCGCAACGGTGGTCGGGGCAGCCGCAGTCGGCGCGGCCGCGGCCGCGGGTGCCGCCATCATGGCCGGCGCCATGTGCGTGACCATGGGGCCGGTGGGCATGCGACTGATACGGACTGACTCTTCGCCTTCCTTGATCTCGATCTCGGCGATCCCCGATTCTTCGAGTAGTTCGATCAGTTTTTTTACTTTCCGAATGTCCAATGTGGAACCCTTTCTTGATGACTATCAACGCGCGGGACGCGCGTCCGTTTGCTGCGGGCGGATCCGTTCGGCCGCCGCCATGACTGCCAGTTCGTAACCATGCGCGCCCAGTCCGACGATGCAGCCCACCGCGATGTCCGAGAAATACGAGTGATGCCGAAACTTCTCGCGCGAGAAAGTGTTCGACAGGTGCAATTCGATGAACGGCAGCTTCACGCCGAGCAGGGCGTCGCGCAGCGCGACGCTGGTGTGGGTGAAGCCACCGGGGTTGATGATCGCGAACGCGATGCCATTGGCCTTCGCGGTCTGCACGCGGTCGATGAGTTCGTGCTCCGCGTTGCTCTGAAACGCGACCAGCTCGTGCCCCAATCTGGACGCGGCTGTTTTCGCACGATCTTCGATGACGGCCAGCGTGTCGGAGCCGTACACCTCGGGCTCACGTTGTCCGAGCAGGTTCAGGTTCGGGCCGTTGAGTAGTAAGAGTCGCGCCATACGGCTGAAAGGGCCTTCCCCGGGGACGTGAAGGCGGCGAATTTACCGTAATCGGTACGGATGGTGCGCAGTTTTCCGCAATCTGCCGCGAATCGACGCTATTTGGCGCTTTTCGCCTCGGATTCAGCTTCTTCGTGTGCTCTTTGCACGGCCATCTCGCGGAATGCGTCTGACACGGCGGCCTGGGCCGCCTCCCGGGTCAGAATCCCATTGTCGATGTCCCGGAGCCGATCGAACGCGAAATTGGCTTCATCTTCGTGTAACTCGCCAATCTTGATGGTCAAAATGCGATTCTGGCTATCCACGAACACCGAAAAAGGGAACGCCATGCCCATGCCGAAGGCTTCGGCAGCCGCCAAACCGTCCTCTTCGCCGATGAGCAAGGGGTAGCTCAGGGGCACTTTCTGCACGAACTTGAGGACATCTTCCTTGAAATCGACGGCAATTCCGACGATCTCGGCATTCTGGTGCTTTCGTTGCTCTCTTATCTTATTGAGCAGCGGGATTTCGCGGCGGCAGGGGGCGCACCAAGTCGCCCAGAAATTCACCATCAGCGGCCGGCCACCAAAACTCGCGAGCTTGGTCGGTTTGCCCTGCTTGTCGGCCAGCGTGATGTCAGGGAGCGTCTCGGGAATGGATTTCTTTGGTTTGTCAGCGGCGACGGATGGAGGAGACGCCGCGCTCGGCGCCGCTGCCGCCGCGATCGGCTTGATCGTGTCGTTCGCTGGGCTGCCTTCAAATGCGCGGAACAGCAGAAACCCGCCGACGCCGGCGACGCCAATGATCAGGGCCGCGAGAAGCGCTCGCGGCGCAGTAGGCGTGCTGCTCACGTTGTCGGTTGAGTCGCGGGTGCGACGGCCTGGCGGATCACGGCCGCGAACTCCGCAGCCTTCATGAATCCGACGACGCGGAAGTTTCGCCGTTCCTCGCCATCGGCGCCATAGAACGCGATCGTCGGCGGACCGAAGATGCCGAAGTGTTTGAGCAGCTCGCGGTCCTGCTCGTCGTTCAACGTGACATCTGCCTGCAGCAGCGTGGTGTTGCCGAGCGCCCTCTGTACGTCGGCTGCAGTGAACGTGTTGTGTTCCATCTCTTTGCACGACACGCACCAGTCGGCATAGAAATCGAGCATCACCGATTTGCCCGCCGTTTTTGCGGCGGCGACTTCGCGCTCGAGATCGGCGACTGTCTTGATGCGCTTGAATTCGAGTTGCTTCTGCACGCCGCCGGCGAGCTCGGGAATCGGCGCCAGCGGATTCGTGGCATGCCGCGCGGCACCGACGATGAGCAGCAGTGCGTACGCGCCCGCGGCGACGCCGAGCACGCGCAATACGAGCTTGCCGGGAGTCGATTTCGCGCGTGCCCGCATGAGCACCCAGCACAGCACCAGCGCTGGCACCGTCCAAAGGATCAGGATGGCCCACCCCGGCACGATGCGCGACAGCATCCACGCCGCTACGCCCAGGAACAACACGCCGAACAGATTCTTGATGGTGTCCATCCACGCGCCGGCCCTTGGCAACAGCTTTCCGGCCGAGGCTCCGACTAACAACAGCGGTGTGCCCATGCCGATGCTCATCACGAACAGCGCGGCACCGCCGCGCACGACATCGCCGGTCTGGCTGATGACGGTCAGTGCGGCGATCAACGGCGGCGCAACGCACGCGGAGACGATCAGCGCGGACAGCGCGCCCATGACGCCGACGCCAATGTACGTGCCGGCCTGCTGCTCGTTGCTCTTGCTGCTGAGGCGCGTCTGGATGAAGCCCGGCATTTCGATCGTGAACAGGCCGAGCATGGACGCGGCCAGCACCACGAACAGCAGGCTGAACACGATGATGATCCAGGGCTGATTGAACGTGGCCTGCAGGTTGAAACCCTGGCCGATCGCACCGGCGGCAATGCCGGCTGCGGTATACGTGAACGCCATGCCGAGCACGTAGGCCACCGAGAGCAGGAAGGAGCGGCGCGTCGAGACGTTTTCGCCGCTGCCCGCGATGATTCCCGACAGGATCGGGACCATCGGCAACACGCACGGCGTGAAAGCCAACAGCAGGCCCGCACCGAAAAATGTGGCAAGAACCAGGAAGATGTTGCCGTTCTTGATCTTGGCCGCGTAGCTGTCCTGCTCCGACACATAGCCGCCACCGGCCGGCGTCGCAGCGGCGGCGGCCGCGGTCGGCGCGCCTTCGAGTGAAATCGACAGCGTCTTGGTGATCGGCGGGTAACACAGGCCTGCGTCCGCGCAGCCTTGATAGGTCACGTTGACCTCAACGGTCTTCGCATCCGAGGGTGGCACCGAGAAGCTGGCATCGAGGCTCTGCCGGTACACTTCCTGGTCGCCGAAATAGTCGTCGTGGTGTGCTTCGCCCTTGGGGAGAACGATCGCCCCAACCGATTGAGCGGCGTTCGCCGGTGCAAGCTTGATGCGCTGCTTGTAGAGGTAGTAGCCGTCGGTGATGCGCCAGTTGAGCTGAATGTTGTTGGTCGACTGCGCCTCGCCCGTGAGGACGAATGCGACATCGGGATCGAGGAATTCTTCCTCGCCTTCGACGACGGGCTTCTTCTCGAATAATTTGTCGGCGGTGGTGGCGTGAGTCGCGGCGGCAACTTTCACGCTTGCATCCCACACGCTCGGCGGATAACACAGGCCGGCATCCGCGCAGCCCTGCCATTTGAGTTTGAGTGCGACGGTGTCGCCGGCTTTCGCGCCCTTGAGCGGCGCGCTGACCTTGAATGTGTCGCGGAACACTTCCTGTTCGCCGAAGTATTCGTCCTTGTGGATCTCGCCCTTGGGATACACGGACTCACCGACCGTCACACCGGGGCTGGCCGCGGCCAGGCCGAGGCGCTTCTTATAGAGGTAGTAACCCTTCGTGGCCCGCCACTCGACGGTGACGTTCTGTTCGTCGGCGGCGACCGTGTACTTGAACGCGTCTTCGGGGGGCAGGAATTCGTCCTCTCCGATCGCGAGCCCGCGGTCCGCGCCCAGCAATGCGGCCACCGAAATCAGACCCAGCAGGAAACTCTTCGCGCTCACTCAACACCTCGACATGTGGCGTGATTGGACATATGAGACCGCCTCAGCCGGCGGATTGTCACACCGGTCGGACTCTTGGACGGCGAAAGGCCCCTCAGTTCAGCCGCCCGGCACGGTCATTTGAGCGCCGAGAGGTCCTAAAACCCACATCGAGCTTGTAAATCGAGCTTTCGCCAATACAATTGGCAGCCAAGCAGGGAGAGTGCTAACAGCGCCATCCCCGTTTTAATCCAACCAACTCAACTAGTTAAGGAGCGAACCCATGAAGATTCGTCCCCTTCATGACCGTGTGATCGTGAAGCGTCTTGAAGAAGAGCGCGTTTCGGCAGGCGGCATCGTGATTCCGGACTCGGCCGCCGAGAAGCCCGTACAGGGCAAGGTCGTAGCGGTAGGCAAGGGCAAGATCCTCGAGGACGGCAACGTCCGCCCGCTCGACGTAAAGGTCGGCGACAAGATCCTGTTCGGCAAGTACTCCGGCACCGAAGTTAAGGTGGATGGAGATGATCTCGTGGTCATGCGTGAAGAAGACGTCATGGCCGTCATCGAGGGCAAGTAATCATGGCAGCTAAAGAAGTACGTTTCGGCGACGACGCCCGCGCGCGGATGTTCCGCGGCGTGAATATCCTCGCCAACGCCGTCAAGGCGACGCTCGGCCCCAAGGGCCGCAATGCGGTGCTCGACAAGAGTTTCGGCGCTCCGACCATCACCAAAGACGGTGTGTCGGTCGCGAAGGAAATCGAGCTCAAAGACAAATTCGAAAACATGGGCGCGCAGATGGTGAAGGAAGTCGCTTCCAACACGTCTGACGAAGCCGGCGACGGCACCACCACCGCCACCGTGC
>DATHJZ010000286.1:0-8623 GCA_035286365.1 Steroidobacteraceae bacterium
TGGCGTGGACATCTCCGGCGTGCGCGAATTCCAGGCCTTTCTGGCAAGGCTCGGCGAGGCGCTCGGCGCGCAGCGCCAGGTGCTGGCCGCGGCCCGCGCGGTGCGCGACCAGATGCTCAATTCCTGGCGCGAGGCTGCGCAACGCGCGCAGGTCGTGCAGACGCTGGCGGACCGCTGGCAAACCGAAGCGCGTCGCGAAGAAGACCGGCGCGATCAACGCGAAAACGATGAACTGGCCCAGCGCGGAAATGCGCACAAAGGCGAGAGGTAGACCATGATGAGCGCCAAGACTGTATTCACCGAGACGCCGGCTTGTCCGGCGGCTCCGAGCACCAACAGCGCCACGGCGCCGGCGACCCCGGGCGAGGCGACGGACTTCCAGAACCTGCTGGCCGGCGCCGTGCCTGCAGTCGAGCCCTCGCTCGCCGACACGCTGCCGACGCAATCGCTCGCTCAGTTGCTGCTGGTAAAGCCGCCCAAGACTGCCGGAGCGCCCGCGGCTGCCGCACCGCTGCCGGGCGATGTTTCGCCGGCGGATATGCTGAAGATTCTGGACGACGCGGCGACCCTGCTGCCCGAGTCGGGCGAGAGCGATACGGCCGCCAGCGCGGAGCTTCCCGAAGCGCTGCTCGACGCGGATGAGATTGCCAAGACTGATGACGACATCCTCTCCGACTGGCTGGAGTTGATGGTGCCCACCGGCGTGTTCGCGCCACAGGCCGGCGCCAACACCGATCCGTCGCAGGGACAAGGTAGCCAGGGCGGCGGTGCCGAAGGCAAGGCAGGCCAGGGTACGGTCCCAGCCTCGCTGACCCGCCAGGCGCTCGTGTCCGAGCAGATGAATCCCATCGACGTCGCACCGCCCGGCACGGCGTCCGCGACTCCTGGCGGAGCGAACCGCGACGCACTCGTGGCCGCGGCCGCGCAGAATTCCGTGAGCGCATTTGCCGCCGCGTTGGCGTCCAAGAGCGAGACCACCGAAAAGGACAAGCCGTCGGCAGATGGCTGGATGAGTGCGTTGGGCGATCTGGCGGCCAAGCGCGGCCACGACGTTGCGCCGGCCGCCGGACCGCGACTGTCGACTCCCGTGCACGATGCGCGCTGGGCGGATGCGCTGGCGCATCGCCTCGTGATGATGGCCCGCGATGGCGAATCCAGCGCGTCGCTCAAACTCGTGCCGCAGGATTTGGGGCCGCTCGATATTCAGATCAACGTGCGCGATGGCGAAGCCAGCGTGCATTTCGGCGCCGCGAATCAGGAAACGCGCGCGGCGCTCGAAGCGTCACTGCCGCGATTGCGCGAACTGCTGGGTGCGCAGGGCCTGCAGCTTTCCAACGCGACCGTGTCGCATCAGTCGGGCGGGCAGAACCGCCCCGAGCGATCTTCGGGCACAGCCGCCGTCGGCGCGGTGGCAGAGGAGACCGAGGCCGCGAGCAGCCAGGCCGTCAGCACCTCGCTGCTGGATATCTACGCGTAAGAGGTTGGTGCCGGAAGTGGTGCCGGGCCTTCCGGCACCGCTTCCCCTTCTCCAACCGCCGGAATTCCGGCGCTTTCCCCGACTTTTCGTGATGCCTGTCACAGGAAACCCGTGGCATGGCGGTTGCACATCCAGACCACCAACACGCCGCAGGCGTGAGTCGAGGATGTCATGGCCGACGAAGAAGAATTTGCGGAAGACGAACTGGTTGAAGGCGAAGAGGGCGCAGAAGGCGCTCCCAAGAGCAAGAAGCTGCTGTTCATCATCCTTGCCGTTGTGCTGCTGGGCGGCGCCGCGGGCGCGTTCTTCTTCCTGAAGGGCGGCGACCACAAGGAAGAGGCGAAGAAAGAAGCGGTGGTGCAACCGCCTATCTACGTAAACCTCGATCCGCCGTTCGTGGTGAATTTCGAGGCGGAGGCCGCGGTGCGCTTCCTGCAGGTCACGGTCAGCATCATGACCCGCGAACCGCATATCCAGGAACTTCTCAAGAGCAACGATCCGCGCATCCGCAACGATCTGCTGCTGCTGCTCGGCAATCAGAAATACGACACGATTTCCACGCGCGAGGGCAAGGAAAGGCTGCAGGCGGATTCGCTCGCCGCGGTGCGCGAAGTCGTCAAGAGCGCCGGCGGTGAGCCCTCGAAGATCGAGGCGCTGTACTTCACCGCCTTCGTGATGCAATAGACATGGCCGCGCAGGAAGTCCTCAACCAGGAAGAAGTCAACGCGCTGCTGAACGCCGTCGATTCCGGCGACGTCAACACCGACCCGCCGCCCATCTCGGGCGAAGTACGGCCGTACGACTTCCAGAATGATCCGGGCGCGATGCGCCTGCGCATGCCGGCATTCGAGCTGATCAACGAGCGGCTCGCCCGCAGCCTGCGCGTGAGCTTCTACAACCTGCTGCGCCGGCCGCTCGAGATCGCGGTCATGCCGCTGCGCAGTGCCAAGTTTGCCGATTACGCGCAGTCGCTGGCGCTGCCGAGCAATCTCAACCTCGTGCGCGTGAACCCGCTGCGCGGCACCGCGCTGTTTGCGCTCGACCCGAAGCTGGTGTTCTGCATAGTCGACAATTTCTTCGGCGGCAACGGCCGTCAGCAGTCCGCCGAAGCGCGCGAATTCGCGCCGACGGAGATGCGCGTGATCCAGATGCTGCTGCGCTCGGCGTTCAACGACATGCGTGAGGCGTGGGCGCCGGTCGCGGCCATCGACGTCGAGCACGTGAAGTCCGAGGTCAACCCGAGTTTCGTGCAGATCTGTTCGCCGGCCGAGCCGGTGGTGATCTGCGGCTTTCAGCTCGCGCTCGAGGGCGGTGGCGGCGATCTGCAGATCGTGCTGCCGATGTCGATGCTCGAGCCGCTCAAGGAAGTACTCGAGGCGGGCGCCAGCGGCGTCGGCCCGGCGCAGGACGATCGCTGGCTGAGCTCCCTGAAGGAAGACATCCAGGACGCCGAGATCGAACTGTCCACGATGTTAGGTCACGCCAGCGTGACCCTGTCGCAGCTCATCAATCTCAAGGCAGGCGACGTGATTCCCTGTGATTTTTCCGGCAAGGCAACCGTGCTCGCCGAGGGCGTGCCGCTGTTCCGCGGCAGCTACGGCGTGTCGCGCGGCCACCAGTCGGTTCGATTCGAGCAACGCGTGCGCCGTCCGCGAACCAACGCGGTCGACGCGCTGTTGCTGCGCAAGACAATCTGAAGGCCAGCTCTTAGTAGGAATATGAAATGAACGCGAAAGCCCCAGTGCAAGCCGAGGAAGCCGAAGGCGCCTCAGCCGACGTCAATCTCGAGGTCATCCTCGACGTGCCCGTCACGCTGTCGATGGAAGTCGGCCGCACCCGCATCCCGATTCGCAACTTGCTGCAGCTCAACCAGGGCAGCGTGGTGGAACTGGATCGCGCCGCCGGTGAACCGTTTGACGTATTCGTCAACGGCACGCTGGTGGCGCACGGCGAGGTGGTGGTGGTGAACGAGAAGTTCGGCATCCGCATCACGGACGTCGTCAGCCCCGCCGAACGCATCAAGAAACTCAAGTAAGGACGCACGATGGACGCGCCCTTGTTTGCCGCGCCCGCCGCGAGCGCCGCGCATTCGACCGGCGGCGGCCTCGCCGAGGTCACGCTAGCGCTGATCGTCATTCTCGCGCTGATCGCGGGCCTCGCCTGGCTGGGCAAGCGCATGCGCGGCTTCGGCAATGTGGCCGGTGGTCGCGATCGCATCCAGGTGCTCAGCAACCAGGTGCTGGGACCGAAGGAACGCTGCGTGCTCGTTCGCGTCGGCGAGACCGACATCCTGATCGGCGTCGCCCAGGGCAATGTGCGCCCGCTGCATGTTTTTCCGGCCGGTGCGAACACCGAAGCACCGCCGGCACCGCCTTCCACCGGACCCAAAATGCCGAGTTTCAAGGACCTCCTCATGAAGGGCCTGGGTAAATGAAACTCGGACGTATCCTCACGATCCTGGTGCTGCTGTTTGCGCCGCTGCTGGCGGATGCGGCCACGAGCGCGCCGGGTAGTTTGCCCGCGATCACCGTGACCACGGAACCCGGCGGCGGCCAGACCTACTCGTTGACGCTGCAGGTCCTGATCCTGATGACGGTGCTGTCGCTGCTGCCGGCCATCCTGCTGATGATGACCGCCTTCACGCGCATCGTGATCGTGTTGGCAATTCTTCGCCAGGCGATCGGCGCGGGGCAGACACCGCCAAACCAGGTGCTGGTGGGCCTGGCGTTGTTCCTCACGTTGTTCGTGATGGCGCCCGTGGTCGACAAGGTCAACACCCAGGCCGCGCAGCCTTACCTGGCCGGCACCATCGATGCCGATGTGGCGCTCAAGCGCGCACTCGTGCCGCTCAAGGGTTTCATGCTCGAGCAGACGCGCGAGTCCGACATCGCCACCTTCGTGCGCATCTCGGGCGGCAAAGGCTTTGCGACGCCCGCCGACGTGCCGATGAACATCCTGGTGCCGGCGTTTGTCACCAGCGAGTTGAAGACCGCGTTCCAGATCGGCTTCCTGCTGTTCATTCCGTTCGTGATCATCGATCTGGTGGTCGCGAGCGTGCTCATGTCGATGGGCATGATGATGCTGTCACCGGTCCTCATATCGCTGCCATTCAAGATCATGTTGTTCGTGCTCATCGACGGCTGGGCGCTGGTGATGGGCACGCTCGCCCAAAGTTTTTTCAGATGACGGTTTCTTCAGGCAGGTATTTCCAATGAGTCCCGAAATGGTAATCACCGTGGGTCGTCACGCGCTCGAAATGACGCTGATGCTGGCTGCGCCGCTGCTGCTGACCGCGCTCGCGGTGGGCCTGATCGTCGGCATCTTTCAGGCCGCGACGCAGATCAACGAGATGACGCTGTCATTCATTCCGAAATTGCTGGCCATGGCCGCGGTGCTGGCGTTCACGGGACCGTGGATGATCAAGAGCCTGGTCGAGTACACGCGCGGTCTCATCGAAAGCATTCCGGGACTCATCGGTTAGGCCATGCCGATCGCACTCACCACCGGACAGCTGGAGGCCTACGTGGCGCAGGGATTCTTTCCCTTCGCGCGCATCGGCGCCTGCCTGATGGTGGCGCCGGTCTTCGGCGCGCGTTTCGTACCGGCGCGCACGCGCGTCATTCTCGCGGCCGCCATTACCGCCCTGGTCGTGCCGCTGATCCCCGCGCCCACCATCGCGCCGTTCTCGCCGCAAGGTTTCGTCGTCGTGTTCCAGCAGTTGCTTATCGGCGTGGCATTGGGATTCGCACTCCAGGTGGTGTTTGACGCGCTGGCCCTGGCGGGGCAGTTGTTAGCCAACAGCATGGGCCTGTCGTTCGCGTTCAACATCGACCCGCTGCGCGGCAGCAGCACACCGGCACTGGGTCAGCTGTATGTGATTCTGGCGACGCTCACATTCCTCGCGCTGGGCGGTCACGCGGCGCTGATCGAGATGCTCGTGGCCGGCCTCTACAGCCTGCCGATCGGCACGACCGGTCTCGGCCAGGAAGGCCTGTGGGGGCTGATCCTCTGGGGCGGCACGCTGTTTTCCGGCGCGATCGGCATCGCGCTGCCGGGCGTCACCGCGCTGCTGATCGTCAACCTCGCGTTCGGCGTCGTCAGCCGCGCCGCGCCGTCCCTGAATCTGTTCGCGGTGGGTTTCCCGGTTTCTCTCGTGGTGGGCTTGCTGGTGGTGCTGGCCGGCATCGGTCCGCTGCAGGCCAGCTTCACGGAATTGCTGGCGAACGGGTTCGAATTCGTGCGTTCTTTGAGTGGGGGACGTTAGGCCATGTCGGAGGGCGGCCAGGAACGTACCGAACGGGCCACTCCCAAGCGCCTCGACGAGGCGCGCAAGAAGGGCCAGGTTCCGCGCTCCGTCGAGTTGTCGATGGCCGCGGTGTGCGTCGCGGCCGCGACCGCCGTGTACACCCTCGGCCGCGGCGCTGCCGGCAAGTTTGCCGAGCTCATGCGCGGCTCGCTGTCGCTCGAACCCGCGCAAGCCGTTGGCGAAAACGTCATCTGGCCGGCGCTGATGAGCGCGGGCTCCCAGGCCTTGTTGATCATTCTGCCGATTCTCGGCGCGACGTTCCTCGCGGCGCTGGCCGCACCGCTCGCGATCGGCGGCTGGAATTTCTCGACGCAGGCGCTGATGCCGCAGTTCTCACGCCTGAGTCCTGCGAAAGGCCTGGGCCGCATGTTCTCCGCGCGCGGCTCGGTCGAACTCGGCAAGGGCCTCGCGAAGGTCGGCGTCGTCGCCGTCATCGCGATGGTGCTGCTCAAGGGCATGACGCCGCAGATGCTGGGACTTTCCTCGGAGCCGCTGAACGGTGCCATTACGCATTCGGCGGCGTTGGCCGGTTATGCCTTGCTGGTGCTGTGCTTTGGACTCGTGGCGATCGCCGCCTTCGACGTGCCGTTCCAGCTCTGGCAGCACTCGCGCGATCTCAAGATGACGCGCGAAGAAGTGCGCGAGGAATACAAGGAGAGCGAAGGTTCGCCCGAGACCCGCGGCCGCATTCGCGAGGCGCAGCGCGCCCTGGCGCGCGGCCGCATGATGCAGGAAGTCCCGAAGGCGGACGTCATCGTCACGAACCCGACTCATTACGCCGTCGCGCTCAAGTACGACGACGCCAAGATGCGCGCCCCCATCGTCGTCGCCAAGGGCACCGATCTCACCGCCGCGCGCATTCGCGAGATCGCCATGGAAAACAATGTCCCCATCATCGAAGCGCCGCCGCTGGCGCGCGCGTTGTATCGCACCGTGGATCTCGGCCGCGAAGTGCCGGCCGCGCTGTACGTGACAGTCGCCCAGGTTCTGACCTACGTCTATCAACTCAAGGCGTGCGTCGAACGCGGCGTGACGCCGCCGCCACCACCCGTCATTAACTAACTATGGCCGAAGCAACCACCAACAACACAGGCTTGAGCCCGATGCTGCGCGTCGGCATCGGCATACCGATCGGTCTCATCTCGATCCTCGCGATGTTGATCCTGCCGCTGCCGCCGGTGGTGCTCGACATTCTCTTCACGTTCAACATCGCGCTGTCGCTGGTGATCGTGATGGCCGTGTTCCACGTCAAGCGTCCGCTCGAGTTCGCGATCTTCCCGACCGTGCTGTTGCTGGTGACCATCCTGCGCCTGGCGCTGAACGTCGCCTCGACGCGCGTCGTGCTGCTGCACGGCCACGAGGGATCGCACGCCGCCGGCAAGGTGATCGCTGCGTTCGGCGAGTTCGTGATCGGCGGCAATTACGCCGTCGGCGCGGTGGTGTTCATCATCCTCACCATCATCAACTTCGTGGTCGTGACGAAGGGTGCCGGCCGCGTATCGGAAGTGTCCGCGCGTTTCGCGTTGGACGCCATGCCCGGCAAACAGATGGCGATCGACGCCGATCTCAATGCCGGCATCATCACGCAGGATGAGGCGCGCCTGCGCCGCGCAGAAGTGCGCGCGGAGTCGGATTTCTACGGTTCCATGGACGGCGCCAGCAAGTTCGTCCGCGGCGATGCGGTTGCCGGCATTCTCATCATGGTCATCAATATCATTGGTGGCCTCTGCATCGGCACGATGATGCACGACCTGCCGATGGGCGAGGCCACCAAGACCTATACCTTGCTCACGATCGGCGACGGCCTCGTGGCGCAGATTCCGGGACTGCTGCTGTCGGTCGCAGTCGCCATCATCGTGACGCGAATCTCGCGCGAACAGGACATGGGCAGCGAGCTCGGCCGTCAGTTGTTTGGCCAGCCGAAGGCGCTCGGCGTCGCGGCGGCCGTGCTCGGCATCATGGGCCTGATTCCCGGCATGCCCAACCTCGTGTTCCTGTCGATCGCCGCGCTGTGCGGCTTCGGCGCGTGGCGCCTGGTCAAGAAGCGCGAAGCGGCGGAGGCCGCGCCGCTGATCGCGCCCGAGCCGCCGACGCCGCCGGCGGAAGTGCAGGAGCTTTCCTGGGAAGACGTGCGGCCCGTCGACACGATCGGCCTGGAAGTCGGTTACCGGTTGGTGCCCCTCGTGGATCGCACCAAGGGCGGCGACTTGTTAGCCCGCATTCGCGGCATCCGCCGCAAGCTCACGCAGGAGCTCGGCTTCCTCGTGCAGGCAGTTCACATCCGCGACAACCTTGAATTGGGACCCAACGCCTACCGCATCCGGCTTGCCGGCGTGTCCATAGGCGAGAGCCTGGTGCATCCGGATCGCGAGCTCGCGATCAACCCAGGCCGTGTGTTCGGCCCGTTGAACGGGCTCGCAACCAAGGATCCGGCGTTCGGCATGGAAGCCACATGGATCGAGCCAAGCATGCGCGAGCACGCGCAGTCGCTCGGCTACACCGTGGTCGACGCGGCCACCGTCATCGCGACGCACCTGTCGCACCTGATCCAGTCGCACGCGCACGAGCTGTTTGGACACGAAGAGGCCGAACAGCTGTTGAAGACGCTGGCCAAGAGCGCGCCGAAACTGGTCGAGGAACTGGTGCCGAAAGTGCTGCCGCTGGCGGTGGTCGTGCGCGTGATGCAGGGCCTGCTGGCCGAGCGCGTGCCGATCCGCAACGTGCGCGCCATCGTCGAAGCATTGGCGGAAGCCGGTCCGCGCTCGACGGATCCGCAGATCCTGATCGGCCAGGTCAGGGTTGCCCTGGGTCGCCAGATCGTCCAGGACATCGTCGGACTC
>DATHJZ010000287.1:0-16682 GCA_035286365.1 Steroidobacteraceae bacterium
GCCGGCATCTCGTTCGGCACGGTCTCGAGCTTGAGTTCCTTGCCGTCGCTGCTCACGCCGATCTTCACGTGACCACCGGCGGCGAGCTTGCCGAACAGCAGCTCCTCGGCGAGCGGACGTTTGATCTGCTCCTGCATGAGCCGCGCCATCGGGCGCGCGCCCATCTTGGGGTCGTAGCCTTTCTCGGCGAGCCAGCGGCGCGCGGCGTCGTCGAGCATGATCGATACGCCCTTCTTCTCGAGCTGCGCTTCGATCTCGAGCAGCAGCTTGTCGACCACGCGTTCGATGACCGGCATGTCGAGTGGCGCGAACTGCACGATCGCGTCGATGCGATTGCGGAACTCGGGTGAGAAGAGCCGCTTGATCGCCTCGGAACCGTCGCTGGCGTTGTCCGAGTGCACGAAGCCGATCGACGCGCGGTTCATCTCGAACGCACCCGCGTTGGTCGTCATCACGATGATCACGTGGCGGAAGTCCGCCTTGCGTCCGTTGTTGTCGGTGAGCGTGCCGTGATCCATGACCTGCAGCAGCAGGTTGAAGACCTCGGGATGCGCCTTTTCGACCTCGTCCAGCAGCAACACGCAATGCGGATGCTTGGCGATCGCTTCGGTAAGGAGACCACCCTGGTCAAATCCCACGTATCCCGGTGGCGCACCGATGAGCCGCGACACCGTGTGACGCTCCATGTATTCCGACATGTCGAAGCGGATGAATTCGATGCCCATGGCGATTGCGAGCTGGCGCGTGACTTCGGTCTTGCCGACGCCCGTCGGGCCCGCGAACAGGAAGCTGCCGACCGGCTTGCGTTGATCGCCCAGGCCGGAGCGCGACATCTTGATGGCCGCGGCCAGGGATTCGATGGCCCGATCCTGGCCATAAATGACGAGCTTGAGATTGCGCTCGAGATTGCGCAGCACCTCTTTGTCGGTGCTCGACACGCTCTTCGCCGGAATGCGCGCCATGCGCGCTACCACCTCTTCGATGTGGCGCACTTCGACCTGCGGCTCGCGTTCATTGACCGGCTTCAGACGCAGACGCGCACCCGCCTCGTCCACCACGTCGATCGCCTTGTCGGGCATGTGTCTTTCGTTGATATGACGCGCCGCGAGCTCAGCGGCGGCGCGGATCGCATCGGTCGAATAGGTGACGCCGTGATGTTGCTCGAAGCGCGGCTTCAGCCCCATCAGGATGTCGATGGTCTCGCTGATCGAAGGTTCGACCACGTCGATCTTCTGGAAGCGTCGCGCGAGCGCGTGGTCCTTCTCGAAGATGCCGCGGTATTCCTGGTAGGTGGTCGAGCCGATGCAGCGCAACTCGCCGTTGGTGAGCACGGGCTTGATGAGGTTCGAAGCATCCATCACGCCGCCGGAAGCGGCACCCGCCCCGATGACGGTGTGGATTTCGTCGATGAACAAGATCGCGCCCGGTTGCTTCTTCAACTCCCCGATCACGCTCTTGAGGCGCTTCTCGAAGTCGCCGCGGTACTTGGTGCCCGCGATCAGCGAGCCCATGTCGAGCGAATAGATAGTGCAGTCGGAGAGCACGTCGGGGACCTTGCCCTCGACGATCATGCGTGCAAGGCCTTCGGCAATGGCCGTCTTGCCCACGCCGGCTTCACCGACGTACAACGGGTTGTTCTTGCGGCGGCGGCACAGGATTTCGATCGTGCGCTCGACTTCGAGCGTGCGCCCGATCAAAGGATCGATCTTGCCGTCCTGCGCGAGCTGGTTGAGGTTGCTCGTGTACTTGTCGAGCGCACTGCCGCCTTCACCATCGCCACGCTCGGTGTCCGCGCCCGCCTCTTCTTTCGCGGTTTTCTCCTCGGCGATCTTCGAAAGCCCGTGGGAGACGAAATTGACCACATCGAGCCGTGTGACCTCGGAGCGGTTGAGCAGATGCACGGCGTGACTCTGCTTCTCGCTGAAGATGGCGATCAGCACGTTGGCGACGCCCACTTCCTTCTTGCCGGATGACTGCACGTGAAACACGGCGCGCTGAAGCACGCGTTGGAACCCGAGTGTGGGTTGGACTTCGCGATCTTCGTCGTTGGCGAGGCGCGGGGTCGTGCGGTCGAGATGTTCGTTGAGCGAGTCCTTGAGCTTCGCGAGGTCGGCGCCGCAGGCCCGCAGGATTTCGCGCACCTTGGGGGTCTCGAGGATGGACAGCAGCAGGTGCTCGACCGTGAGGAATTCATGGCGAGCGTCACGCGCCTTGGCAAAGGCGTCGTTGAGACAGAATTCGAGTTCTTGCGATAACACCTTTGCAACCTCTCGGCCGTTAGATCACTTGCGAATCTGCGAATCACGCCTCTTCAAGCGTGCACATCAGAGGATGATGATGGTCACGGGCATAAGAGGTAACAAGGGCAACTTTGGTTTCCGCAATCTCATATGTGAACACACCGCAGATGCCCTTGCCCTGGGTATGTACCTCCAGCATGACGCGTGTCGCAGTCGTCCGGTCCATGCGGAAGAACTTTTCGAGCACATCCACGACGAATTCCATCGGGGTGTAATCGTCGTTGAGCAGCACCACCTGATATAAGGGCGGCTGCTTCGTCTTGGGCTCGGCTTCTTCGACTGCGAGACCCGCGCCGCCGTGATCGGGGCGTTCGGTTTCGGAACTGGGCATTGGCGACCTTTATAGGGGTCGTCGATTGGCAACACAAGTACGCATCTGGCGACAGGCCAGTGCCAGGCCAGTGATAGACGATAGCCAAGACAGAACAAGCGCTTGAGGCTGCTGCGGAGCGAAACGTATCATCATGGAAATGACGGCAAACATCTGGAGTTCGAGCGGCAGCGGCGGGGCCGACTGGCGTTCTACGCTCTCGGCGCGCGCACCCCAGGTCGTGACCTTCATCCTGGCTCTGGCGCTCGCGGCACAACTGGCGCTGATTGTGGTCGGTCTCGGCAGTCGCGGCCGTCAGACGGCGCCGCCAGCCGTGGTCCTGCCGGCCGCGCCTCCGCTCGACATCGGCGGACTCGTCAATGCTCATCTATTTGGCGATGCTGTCGCGCAAAATACCAATGGCGATGCCGCCAACGCGCCGCCCTCCAGCATGCCGCTGGTGCTGGCCGGGCTCCTGGCCACCGCCGATCCCAACGAAGGAATGGCAATCATCGGGGAGAGCGCCGCGACGGCAAAGGTGGTCGCCGTCGGTCAACAGGTGTCGGGCGGCGCACAGCTGCACTCGGTGTACAGCGACCGCGCCATCATCGATCGCAGTGGCGCGCTCGAGTCGGTCTTCCTGCCGCGCAACACATCCGGCGTCGGCATGGCGCCACCGCCGCCGCCCGTGTCCGCCGCCAACGGCAACGAGGCGATGGTGGAACGCATGCGCAAGCTGGTCAGCGACGACCCCGGCGTGATCGGACAGGTCCTGCGCCCCCAACCGGTGTTTGCGGGCGGCAAGATGCGCGGCTTCCGTGTCTATCCGGGCGCCAACCGCCAGGCGTTCGCGCGGCTCGGCTTGCGCGCCGGCGACCTGGTGACGGCGATCAACGGCACTCCGCTCGACGACAAGGATCGTGCCCAGGAGATCTTTGGCACCCTCAACTCTTCCACCGACGCACGCGTCACAGTGACTCGCAACGGCCGACAGCAGGAACTCGTGCTCAATGTCGCGCAGATCTCATCCGAAGCCGAACAATTGGGGGCGGGCGACAATGGCACGATCCCGACCGATCAGCCGTCGCCGGAATCCGAAAACCAATAACAAGAATATGAACCATCATTCACGACCCAAGTTTTTCATCCGCGGCGCCCTGCTCCTCGGCATCCTCGCGTTCACCGCGACCGGCATCGTGGGCGCCCAGGGCAATGGCAACGTCAAAGGCCAGCGCATCACGCCTAACTTCAAGGACGCGGAGATCGGAGTGGTCATCGAGGCCGTGGCTGCCGCCACCGGCAAGACCATCATCCCCGACCCGCGCGTCCGCGCGCAGGTGACGATGCTGTCGCAGACGCCGATGTCGCCGGATGCCTTCTACGAGGCGTTCCTCGCGCTGTTGTCGGTGCATCAGTTCGTGGCGGTGGAATCGGGCGGCATCATCAAGATCGTCCCGGACGCGAACGCGCGCCAGATGCCGAACATCGACCTGCCGGATCGGGTGAAGTCGGGCTCCGACGAACTCATCACGCAGGTCATCGCGGTTGAAAACGTGAACGCCGCGCAGCTCGTACCGGTGTTGCGGCCGCTGATGCCGCAGGCCGCGCACATGGCCGCCTACCCGAACGGCAACATACTCATTCTCTCGGACCGTGCCAGCAACGTCAGCCGCGTCATGCGCATCATCAAGCGCATCGATCAACAGGGCGACAACGACGTCGACATCATCGCCTTGCAACACGCCTCGGCCAGCGAAGTGGTCCGCGTGGTCAACACGTTCTTCACACAACAAGGCGCGCAGGAAGGCGGCGGCGGTTCACCGTCGCGCGTGATCGCCGATGATCGTTCCAACAGCGTGCTCATCGGCGGTGACAAGTCCTCGCGCCTGCGGATCAAGGCGCTGGTGGCGCATCTGGATACTCCGCTCGACAACGGCGGCGATACGCAGGTCCGCTATCTGCAATTCGCGGATGCCGAGAAAATAGCCACCAAGCTCAAGGAACAGATCAGCGCCACCGTGGCCATCACGGGCGGCCCGCCGGCGGCGGGCGGCGCGGGCGGCGGGGTTGCGGCCAGCGCCGATCGCTCCACGACGATCTGGGCCGAACCGGAAACCAACGCGCTCGTGATCACCGCGCCGTCGAAAGTGATGCGCTCGCTGATGTCCGTGGTCGACAAACTCGATATCCGCCGGTTGCAGGTGCTGGTCGAAGCCATCATCGTCGACGTGAGCGTGGTGAAGAACGCCGAGCTCGGCGTGAACTGGGCGGTCTGGTCAAACGAAGAGGGCCGGAACATTCCAATCGGGGGGTTCGTCCAGCCCGTCGGCGGGCTCGATCTCATACAGCTCGCCTCGGCGGTCGACAATCCGTCGGGTGCCGCGGGGTCGGGCGCCGCCTTCCCGGCCGGTTCGACCTTCGGCATCGGGCGCATCGCTGCGACTGGCATCAATTTCGCCGCCATGCTGCGCGCGATTCAGGGCGATTCGACCACCAATGTCATCGCGACGCCATCCGCGGTCACCATGGACAACCAGGAGGCCCAGATCAAGGTGGCGCAGGAAGTGCCGTTCATCACCGGCTCGTACGCGAGCACCGGCGTCGGCGGAGGCACAGACAACAACAACATCAACCCGTTCACCACCGTGCAGCGCCAGGAAGTCGGCACGATTCTCAAGATCACGCCGCAAATCAACGACGCCGGGGTGCAGCTCAAGATCTCGATCGAGAGCTCGGAACTGTCAGGCACGTCGGGCGACGCCAATAGTTTGATCACCAACAAGCGCACCGTGGACACCAACGTGCTGATCGAAGACGGCGGCATCGTGGTGCTCGGCGGGCTGATCCGTGACAGCGCGACGCGCGGCGAACAGCGCGTGCCGTATCTCGGCCGCATTCCGATCCTGGGCGAATTGTTCAAGACGCGCAGCCGCAAGCGCGACAAGACCAATCTCATGGTCTTCATCCGTCCGAAGATCCTGCGCGACGGTGTCGCGACGGCCATCGCCACCGATGCGAAGTACAACTTCATCCGCGACATGCAGCAGAAGGCCGCCAGCAACCCGGGCGAAGTCCTGCCGCTGATCCCCTACAACAAGGATCCGCAGCTGCCCATTCTGCCCCCGCCACCGTTACCGCCGCGCGACACGCTGCCCGCGCCCGTGGGTCCCGATGGCGCGCCGCAGACTGCTACGCCACCGCCCGGGGCGCCCGCGCCGCAGAAACAATGAACGACGCCGCCGCGCCCGAGGTTGTTCGCCCGAAGCGCGTCGGTTTCGCGTTCGCGAAGCGTCATGGGGTGCTCGTGCGCCGCGTCCACGAGGGCGTCGCCGAATGTGTCTATCGGGCGGATGCCGCGCCGCTGGGGGTTTCGGAAGTGCGCCGCTATCTGGGCGTTCCGGTGAAGCTCGATCGAGTCGAAGACGCCTATTTCGATTCGCTGCTGCGCCAGGCGTACGAGGCCGGCAACGATGCGATGGAAGCGGCCTCGGGCGTCGAAGAATCCACCGATCTCGCGCACCTCGCGCAGGACCTGCCCGAGCAGGCTGACCTGCTCGAGAGCGAGGACGACGCGCCCATCATTCGCTTGATCAATGCAGTGTTGACGCAGGCCGTGAAGGAAAACGCCTCGGACATCCACGTCGAGCCCTTCGAGAATCGGCTGGTCGTACGCTTCCGCGTGGACGGTGTCCTGCGCGAAGTGCTGCAGAGCCGGCGCGCGGTCGCGCCGCTGGTGGTGTCACGTATCAAGGTCATGTCGAAACTCGACATCGCCGAGAAACGCCTGCCGCAGGACGGCCGCATCAGCCTCAAGATCGCCGGCCGCTCGGTGGACGTGCGCGTGTCGACGCTGCCCTCGGGACACGGCGAACGCGTCGTGATGCGTATTCTCGACAAGCAGGCCGGACGCCTCGAGCTCGGCGCGCTCGGCATGGATCCGAAGACCGAAGCACGCATCGACGACCTGTTCCATAAACCGCACGGCATCATTCTCGTCACCGGGCCGACCGGCTCCGGCAAGACCACGACGTTGTACGCGGGCCTCGAACGGCTCAACGACAACACCCAGAACATCATGACCGTCGAGGATCCGATCGAGTACTACATCGACGGCATCGGCCAGACGCAGGTGAATACCAAGGTCGAGATGACATTCGCGCGCGGATTGCGCGCCATCCTGCGCCAGGACCCGGACGTGGTGATGGTCGGCGAAATCCGCGACCTCGAAACCGCGCAGATCGCCGTCCAGGCGTCGCTCACCGGCCATCTGGTGTTGTCGACCCTGCATACGAACACCGCCGTGGGCGCCGTCACGCGCCTGCGAGACATGGGCATCGAACCGTTCCTGCTGTCTTCGAGTCTCATCGGCGTCATCGCGCAGCGCCTGGTGCGCACGTTGAACCCGGACAACCGCACCGCCTTCGAAGCCGGCGACTATGAGCGCCGCCTGCTGGCCTTGGGACCGAACGATCCCTCTCCCACGCTGTATCGCCCGGGCCCCGGTGGCAGCGGTTTCCGCGGCCGCACGGGCATCTACGAACTGGTCATCGTCGACGACCAGATGCGCACCATGATTCACGACGAAGCGGCCGAGCACGACCTGGAGCGTTACGCCCGCACGCTGACGCCGTCCATTCGCGACGACGGCCTCGAGCGCGTCCTGCGCGGCGAAACCACGATCGAAGAAGTCCTGCGCGTCACGCGCGAGGACTGACGCCGCCAGCTCCCGATGGGTGCCTTCGAATACACGGCCCTCGATACCGCCGGCCGCGAGCAGAACGGAGTCGTCGAGGGCGACACCGTCAAACATGTGCGCCAGCTGCTGCGCGAACGGCAGCTGCTGCCGGTCACCGTCGCGGAGGTCAAACACGGCGAGGAAAAGCGCCAGCGCACCTTCGGGCTGCGTCGCGGCATCTCCGCCGGCGACCTGTCGCTGCTCACACGCCAGCTCGCCACCCTGGTGAAGGCCGGCCTGCCCCTCGAAGAGGCCCTGCTGGCCGTCTCGCAGCAGTCCGAGAAGCCGCGCGTACAGAGCATCATGCTCGGCGTGCGCGGCAAGGTGATGGAGGGCCACACGCTGGCGGATGGCCTGGGAGAATTTCCGCGGGTCTTTCCCGAGATCTATCGCTCCACGGTGTCCGCAGGCGAGAGTTCGGGGCGGCTGGATGGCGTGCTCGAACGACTGGCCGATTACACCGAGAATCGCGAAGTCACGCGCCAGAAGGTGCTCGGCGCCCTGCTTTATCCGATCGTGCTGTCGATCATCTGTCTCGGCATCGTGACCGGCATGATGGTGTATGTCGTGCCGAAGGTCATCGAAGTGTTCGAGTCCGGTAAGGGTACGTTGCCCTTCGCCACGCGGGTGCTGATCTTCGTCAGCGACTTCCTGCGCAGCTACGGACTCTACCTGGTCATCGGGATCATCGCCGCCAGCTTCGCGTTCGTTTACTGGCTCAAGAACCCGGATAACCGCCGTCGCTGGCACAGATTGCTGCTCAAACTGCCGTTGTTTGGCCGGCTGCTGCGCGGCTTCAATACCGCGCGGTTCACGCGCACTTTCAGCATCCTGACTGCGAGCGCGGTGCCGGTGCTCGAGGCCATGCGCATCGCGGGCGAAGTCGTCACCAATCTACCGATGCGCGATGCCGTAGCCGCCGCCGCCGCGCGGGTGCGTGAAGGCGCCCCGATCGGCCGCTCGCTCTCCTCGAGCAAGCTTTTTCCGCCCATGACGGTGCATCTCATTTCGTCGGGTGAATCGAGCGGCGAACTGGACAACATGCTGGATCGGGCCGCAACCAATCAGGAGCGCGAGCTCGATTCGATGATGACCGCGCTGGTCGGATTACTCGGCCCCCTGCTCATCGTCACCATGGGCATGTTCGTCATGGGCATCGTTTTTGCAATGCTCATGCCGATCTTCCAGATGAACGATTTCATTCGCTGAACGCCCACTGATTCTCATTTTGGGCATTGCATGACGGCGGCTCTCGTTTTATAACGCGCGCATCTGGGGTCGCGCCGTTACTTATGAACGAGAAGCCCGAGTCAGAAGAGTTCGACGAAGACGAGGAAGAAGTCGCATTCGAGGCCACCAGCGAAGTCGACTTCGATCGTCTTGCCAAAGATTTGGACGCCGCAAAGAAGCGCGGCCAGAAGCTTGGCGATCCCGCCTGGCGCCGTCTCGAACGTCGCTTCGAAGACAAGCACACCGCGGAGCTGACCAGCGACTTCGATGACTACAACATCGATGACGAGAGCACGGCCGTGCGCAAGATGAATGGGTCTAAGGATTTGGGTTAGTCCCTGGAGCGGGCGCCGCTTCTCGTCTTTTCTCACCTGAAATCTCTTGACTGCGTCACGAGCGAGCCGAGCAGGTGCGTGCGATCGACCAGCCGCTGCGCCACCACGTGCGTCACCAGCCCTTCTTTCTGCAGCATCCCGTGAACCTCCAGCAACCGCGATCCGTTGGCGATGCGCCGTGAGCGCGACCACACGCGCTCCCAGACGATGAGATTCACGTGGCCGGTTTCATCTTCGAGCGTGACGAACATGACGCCACCCGCGCTCTGCGGGCGCTGGCGCGCCGTGACGATGCCGGCCACATGCACCACTCGCCCGTGCGGCAACTCGCGCAGATCGGCCGAGGTGACGATATGCGCAGCGTTGAGCTGCTCGCGCAGCAGCGCGAGCGGATGACGCCCGAGCGTGAGCCCCGCCGAACGATAGTCGGCCGCGATGTTCTGCCCCTCGGTCGGTGGCGCGAGCAGCGGCGTGCCCTCCGTCCGCTGCGGCACGGGCGCAAGCGGCAGCTCCTGCTCGCTGCCGGCCACCTGCCAGAAGGTGAGATGGCGGTTGCCTGACAGTTCGCGCAAGCCCCCGGCATCGGCCAGAGCTTCGAGCTCGCGGCGTTCGAGCTCCGCGCGCAGCGTGAGATCCTGCACGTTCGCGAACGCGCTGGCCGCGCGTGCCGCGGCGATGCGCGTTGCGGCCTCTTCGCGGAATCCCTTGACCATGCGCAACCCCAGCCGCAAGGCGGGTTCGCCGTCCGCGCGACGCTCCAGGGTGCAATCCCAGTCGCTGGCGCAGACGCTGATGGGCCTCACCTCGACGCCGTGGTCGCGCGCGTCGCGCACCAGCTGCGCGGGCGCGTAGAAACCCATGGGCTGGCTGTTGATCAATGCGCAGGTGAACGCCGCCGGTTCGTAACACTTGATCCAGGCCGAGCTGTACACCAGCAATGCGAAACTCGCCGCATGCGATTCGGGAAAGCCGTATTCGCCGAAACCCTGGATCTGGCTGAAGATCTGGCGCGCGAAACTTTCGTCGTAACCGCGCTCGCGCATGCCCTTGATGAGGCGCTGTTCGAAATGGCCGAGACCGCCGCGCCGCTTCCAGGCCGCCATGCTTCGCCGCAGTTCATCCGCCTCGCCGGGCGTGAACCCCGCCGCGACGATGGCAAGCTGCATGACCTGCTCCTGGAAGATGGGCACACCCAGGGTGCGTAACAGCACACCTTTGACGTCGTCACTCGGGTACTTCACCTCTTCCAGCCCCTGCCGTCTGCGTAGATAGGGGTGCACCATGCCGCCCTGGATGGGACCCGGTCGCACGATGGCCACTTCGATCACCAGGTCGTAGAACTCTTTCGGCTTCAGCCGCGGCAGCATCGACATCTGCGCGCGCGATTCGACCTGGAACACGCCGATGGTGTCGGCGCGCGAGATCATCTCGTAGACCCGCGGATCTTCCTTGGGAACGTCGGCGAGCGCGCAGGACTTGCCACGAAAATCGCGCACCAGTTCGAGCCCGCGCCGCAGCGCGGACAACATGCCGAGCCCGAGCACGTCGACCTTGAGCAGGCCGAGATCGTCGAGATCGTCCTTGTCCCATTCGATGACGGTGCGGTCCGCCATGGCGGCGTTTTCGATGGGCACGAGCTCTTCCAGCAGCCCCTGCGAAATGACGAAGCCGCCGACGTGCTGCGACAGGTGCCGCGGGAAGCCCAGCAACTGCCCGGCGAGATACATCAGGCGCTTGACCTGCGGGTTGTCGGGCTCGAAGCCGGCCTCGCGCACGCGCTCGTCGTCGACCACGTTGTCCCACCACTGCATCGCGCCCGACAATCGCTCCGCCTGCACCGCATCGAGCCCGATCACCTTGGCCATGTCGCGCAGGGCGCTGCGCGGGCGGTAACTGATGACGGTGGCGGTCAAGGCGGTGCGATCGCGGCCGTATTTTCTATAGATGTACTGGATGATTTCTTCGCGGCGCTCGTGTTCGAAATCGATGTCGATGTCGGGCGGTTCGTTGCGCTCGCGCGAGATGAAGCGCTCCATGAGCAGCTGGCCGCGCGAGGGGTCCACTTCGGTGACGCCGAGCGAATAACACACCACCGAATTCGCCGCCGAGCCGCGTCCCTGGCAGAGGATGTTCAACCGCCGCGCCTCGGCGACGATGTCGTGCACGGTGAGGAAATAGGACTCATACGACAGATCGGCGATGAGCTTGAGCTCGTAGCCGATCTTCGTGCGCATGTCCTGCGGAATGCCGGCCGGCCAGCGCTTGTGCGCGCCCGCTTCCGTGAGCTTGCGCAGATGCGAGGCCGCCGTTTCGCCGGCGGGAACGAGTTCGTGCGGATATTCGTAGCGCAGTTCATCGAGCGAGAAGCTGGCGAGCGCCGCGATCTTCACCGTTTCCGCCAGCAACCCGGGTGGATAGAGCCGCGCGAGCCGCGCGCGTTCGCGCAGGTGGCGTTCGCCGTTGGGGTACAGGCGCTCGCCGGCTGCGTGCAGCGTGACGCCGTGGCGCACCGCCGTGAGCGCATCCTGCAGCGGCCGCCGCTCGCGCAGATGCATGTGCACATCACCGGCCGCGGTGAGCGGCAATCCGTGCAAGACGCTCAAGGCGCGGCAGTTGTCGAGCCGCTCGCGGTCCCGGCCGTCGCGCATGAGTTCCACGGCAATCCAGGCGCGGCCCGCGAAGGTTTTGGCCAGCCATTCGCCCTGCCCGCTTGTATCCGGCCCAGAGGACCTGAGCGCTGGCAACCAGAGCGCGAGCGTGCCCGCGCTCACGTTCTCACCGGCGCGCGGCGCGGCCGCCTCGCCTAACAACTCGGCGACGTCGGCGCGCGTGAGCGCGTAGCTGCCTTTTGGCGCGGCACGCCGGCCGCGCGTGATGAGGCGCGAGAGCCGCGCGTATCCGGGCCGGTTGAGCGCCAGCACGACGCAGTGCAGCCCACACTCGAGCCGGAATTCCGCGCCGATGATGAGTTTGATGCCGCCGCCTGTCTTCTTGACCGCGCTGTGGGCGCGCACCACGCCCGCCAATGAACATTCATCGGTGATGGCGAGCGCGGTGTAGCCGAGCGCCTTCGCCTGGGCGACCAGCTCTTCTGCGTGTGAAGCGCCGCGCAAGAACGTGAAATTGCTGAGACAGTGGAGCTCTGCGTAGTCGGGCGCGGGAGCGCTCATCCGAACAGACCGTGCAGGAACCAACCTTTGGCCCCGGTGCATTCGCGATAGATCCACAGCCGGGCGCCGCCGGCATCGCTCGCGACGTAGTAGTCGCGCTGGATGTCGGCGCCATCCCACCAGCCGCTTTCGATGCGCTCCGGGCCGGCTAACAACTTGAGCGCGCCGCGATGCCGCGGCCGGCCGCGCTGCGATTGCAGTTCCTGCGGCGCGTGCAGCAACCACAGCGGCCGGCGGAATGGCGAAATGGGGACAGATTTATTTATTGACGATGACCTTTCACGGCGTCGCCACATATCGTCAATAAATAAATCTGTCCCCTTGGGTTCCGTCACGCGCCAGGCGTGCTCGGGCCGGTGCTCGGAGACGCGCGCCAGACCATACACCGCCTCCGTGCCGAGCCTGGCGCGCAGGTGCTCGATGAGTGCCGGCATTTCGCCGGCGGGCGCATGCCCCCGTTCACCCGGCGACCACAGCGGTTTGCTGGCGAGCGTGCACTCGACCAGCGCCCCGCTGCGCAGGTCGCAGCGGCGCACGGGTTCGGGCAGCGTGAGGCTCGCGAGGCGTTCGCGCAGCAGCGCCAGCAGCCGCGCGGCGCCGGCTTCGGGCGCCGCGAGGCGCAGCACACAGCGGCTGGGTTCGGCGCGGTGATGATGGAAGCGGCACAGGAGCGCGGTGATGCCGCGCTGGCGTACGCGCAGGAATTGCTCGAGTTCGGCCAGCAAAGGCGACAGCGCCTGCAGGATGCGGTCGTGGTCGGTGATCTCGTGATCGAAATCGCGTCGTCCGCGATAACGTTCGCGCGGCACGAGCCGGCGGCGCGGATCGGCGCGGCGTCCGAGCAGCCGGTCGAGATCGGCAAGCGCAGCCACCCCGAAGCGTTTGGCAAAGCCCGAGCGCGGCAGGCGCATGAGTTCACCGAGCGTGCGCACCCCCATGGCGGTGAGCCGCGCGTTTTGTTCTTCGGGCCAGCGCAGCGCGGTGAGTGGCAGCGGTTTGAGCCGCGCGGGCAGCAGATTCACATCCGTGATGAAGCAACGCGCGCCGGCGCGCGCGGCGACCAGCGCGGCCAACGCGGTGGGCGCGAGCGTGAAGCGCGGCGCCCCCGCTTGCGGCCCACCTGGAATCCGGGCAAATAGTGGATCGGCACGACAGGCGTCCCGCAACCGGCGACACAACGCTCGCAATCCGCCGAACAACGTGATGCTGGATTTGACTTCGAGCAGCAGACTATCGGGTAGTTCGATGGACACCTGCGGCGTGAACGTCGCCGCCAACCCCGCCAGATGCTGCAGCAGGGCGAGTTCGCGCGCCGCATCGCGTGGGCGCGGGTCGATGTGCGGCGCGGCTGCCAGTGCCGCGCTCAATGTCATGCCGATGCGCACTCCGGCCGCTTGCGCCTTTTCATCGGCATCGATGATGCGTTGCTGGTGGTCTTCGGGATCCAAGACCACGAGCGGCACAGCCTGGTGCGCGGAACGCAAGGCCAGCAGCGGCAGCTGCGGCACGTGCACGGCAATCCATAACTCGCGCGGTTCGAGGTTCAGGGCCGCCTGATCGGAAGGCCCGGGTCCCGAAGGCGGAGGCGCCGCCGGCCGCACCCGTAAAACGGACGGCGTGCGCCTCGGCTTAGGTTCCGGAAAAACTAATCGGTACGCGCGTGGATGCATGCGGCTGTGCTCACGCCGCCGTGGTCCATTCGAGATCGATGGGCTCACGGCTGCCGCCGCGGCTCTTGAGCAGGCTCACGCGCGCGCCAGGCTTGCCGTCGGTCGCCGGATCGAGCAGCACCCGCAACATGGCGGGTGAAGCCTCGTTCGCGTACCGCTGGCTGCGATATAAAACGCCGAGCGCCCGACCCTGCTCGGCCGCGAGCTGCAGCCGCCGCACGGCGCGCGGGCTGGCGCGCGGCAGCCAGGCCAGCGCGATCTCACACGCGCCCGAACGCAGCGCCTGCTCGTGCGCCCACAGCGGCATGGGCGTGCGCACGATGAGCATGCGATTGAGCGCCACGCCATGAGCCTCGAGCGCCGGGGCGAACGGTTCGTGCGGTGGCGATACCCAGGTGCACCAGCGCGCGGGAGACGCCTGGGACAGGGCGGCGAGCACGGGCAGCAGTAGATAGAGTTCGCCCACGCCGGGCTGCGGCGTGAGGATTTCTATGAGGCCATGGCGCGGCCAGCCGCCGCCGGGCAGCCCCGCATCGAGCGCCGCGAAACCGGTGGGCAGCGTCTCCGTTGCAGCGCGGCTGCGTCCGCGCCACACCGACGGGTGTGCGAGCAACTCCGAAAGTTGTTGATCAGTCGCTGGCATGAATGAAGGACTGGCACCTGGTTCGGAAGTCCGGAGAAGTCAGATTCCGGGAAGTGAATAATCGAATTCGTAGAGATGCTTTTTGTCGACAATGTTGATCTTGAGCGTGCCGGAAAGACCCACGAGTTCGCCGGTGCCGGAATCGGGCACCACCGTGATCGACAACCCGGGCGCGCCACGATTCATGGTGCCCGAGTGCTGCAACACGAAGCTGCCCGTGCGCCCCTCGAGCGTGCCCGTGACCTGATCGATGGCCACGTAGCCCGCCGAGCCCTGGGTGGCGGTACCCGCGGACAACATTTGCCCGCGGGCCGAGGCTTCCAGATCGCCGCTGAATTTCTTGACCAGCAGGAAGCGGCCGAACAACTTGTCCGCGGACACTTCGTCGTTGGGCAGCGGCTGTACGTTGACATCGAAACTGCCGCTGGCGCGTTTCATCGGTGATCCTCAGACCTGCAATTTGAAATTCGGATTTTCGATAATCCCGAACACATTGCCCCAGGGATCGAGCACGTCGGCGATGAGAATGCCTTCGCCCACATCCTGGATCTCGCCCCGCGGCGCGGCGCCGAGCTCGAGCAGCCGCGCATAGGACGACTTGACGTCTTTGACGCCCCAGTAGGCGCCGTAGGCCCGGGGAGAACTGCCCGGTGTCGCTCTTTCAGGTGAAAGGCCGAGCTCGAAACCACCGACATTGAAACCCACGTAAAACGGCTGGTCGAAGTAAGGCGCAAAGCCCAGCACCTTGGTGTACCAGAGCTTGGCAGCGGCGATGTCATCGACATAACAAAAAGCGGAACGCAGTCCTAACAACATGGGATGATGATCCTCAGGCGCTCGCGCGCCACTCCTAACGCCGCCGAAGCGGCGGCGTCCGTTTGATTCGTAGGCGGCGGCGGATCACGAGAGGGCCTTGCCCCGCCGCAGCACGCCCACCACCACACCCTCGATGATGAGCGGGTCTTCCTTGATGTTGACGCGAATGGGCTCGAAGTCCGCGTTCTCAGGCAGCAGCCACACCACCGAACCCTCTTGTTTGTAACGCTTCACGGTGACTTCGTTTTCGAGGCGCGCCACGATGATCTGCCGATTGCGCACTTCGGGCGTACGGTGCACGGCCACGAGATCGCCGTCGAGAATGCCGGCATCCTTCATGGACATGCCGACCACCTTGAGAAGGTAATGCGGCTTGGGCTGGAAGATGGCCGGATCGATGTCGAGACGGGATTCGATATTCTCTTCGGCGAGAATGGGACGACCCGCGGCGACACGACCGATGAGCGGCAGACCCATCTGCTCGCGCATGGTGTCCATGAGCTTGATGCCGCGCGAGGCGCCTGGCACGAGTGCGATGACGCCCTTGCGCGCGAGCGCACGGAGGTGCTCTTCGGCGGCATTGGGGGATTTGAACCCGAGCTCGCCGGCGATTTCCGCGCGCGTGGGGGGCATGCCGGTTTCGTTAATTTGGCGCTGGATGAGGCGCAGGATTTCGGTTTGGCGGGGAGTGAGATCGGACATGGCGGATTCCTTTAAAGAAGAATCAGGGCTGAGGATTTGTACACTGTGAATATATCCAGGTCAACCCCCAAACCCGCTTCGATGTCGTCATTGTGGGCGTGGCCATAACGGCCTCACCTGCGCCTGTTATCTCGTGCGAGCTACACGGTGCTCGAGCGACCCATGCAGAACTTCCTGCCGCTGGCCGACGGCCATCGCGCTCGCCGCCAGTGTGCAACGCGACATCCACGAGCTGTTCACGCGCACGCGCGACTTGTTAGACCACTGGTTCGAGAGCGACGGCGTCAAGGCGCTGTACGGCTTCGATGCCATGGTCGCTGATTTCGTCACGCTCGATGAAACGCTCGCGCGCAAGGGTGCTCACGTTGTCCCGTTGTTCTGTCAGCATTTCTCCTACACCTTGCCCGGCGGCCGCGACTGGTGTCAGGAAAAATAGCGTGCAAACGACCTCATCTTCGCGACAGTCGATTCGCACGCACCAAACTTCCGTGCGAGGGTCGTCAGTCATTCGGCATTGAGCCCGCTCGATCTCGAAGAAAAGCTCGGCCTAATAGGCGGAGATATTTTTCACCGCGAGTCGGGCCTCGACCAGTTGTGGGCCGCGCGCCCAGTGTTAGGCTGCGGTGATTACCGCACACCCCTGAAAAGCCTGTACTTGTGCGGTTCGGGTGCAAATCCCGGCGGCGGCGTCACCGGAATTCCCGGTCACAACGCAGCGCGGAAAATTCTGCGCGCTGGCCCCAATCGTGTTAGTCGTCCTAATAGCTCAGT
>DATHJZ010000288.1:0-8124 GCA_035286365.1 Steroidobacteraceae bacterium
CGTTCGGCCAGGCGCCATCGAGCAGGTTGTGGCCGAGCACGATCGCCGCTCCGAGGAACAGACAGACGCGGCGGCCGAGGAATTGCGCGAATGCCAGCAGCACCATGCTGGCACCGATCGCCCAGATAACCTGGATGAACATCAGCGTCTTGCCACCGAGCTCGGCGATGCCGCCCGGCGAGAAACTCACCGCGGTGGAGATCACGAACAGCTCGATGAAGATGAGCCACAACCCGCGGGTGAGCAGGAAGCGGAACAGGTCGGCGGGGGACTTGCGCGCCACCATCAGGCCCGCGCTCACGCCCGCGAGACACACGAACACCGGCGCGCAGAAATGCGTGATCCAGCGGGTGAAATAGAGCCCGATGCCGACGTTCGGATCGCTGAGCGGGTCGATCGTCGCAGAGGACATGAAGAAGTCGCGCGAGTGGTCGATCGCCATGATGACGATAACCAATCCCCGAAGCATGTCGATGGACGTCAGGCGATAGGCACGCTGATCCGCGGCTGCATTCAAGATTTTCTGCTCCCCATTCCGCCGCGCATAATCGCCGCTCCCACTGCCTGGAGGCAACTGACACTTCGTGAAAAACCCGCTGACGCTGTACGGCATCCCCAATTGCGACACGATGAAAAAGGCGCGGACCTGGCTTGAGTCTCGCGACATCGCCTACGAGTTCCACGATTACAAGAAGTCGGGAGTCGCGCGCGCGAAGCTGGCTGCATGGGTAAAGGCGGTGGGTTGGGAAGTGCTGTTGAATCGCGCCGGCACCACGTTCCGCAAGCTGCCCGATGCGGCGAAGGAGAACGTCGATCAGCGCAAGGCGATCGAACTGATGCTCGAGCAGCCTTCGATGATCAAGCGCCCGGTGCTCGAGCGCGGCGCCACCTTGTTAGTGGGCTTCAGTCCGGAGAAGTACGCGGCTCTGAAGTGAGCGCCGGCGACGTGCGCGGGTATTTCACGCCTAACAAAGAGGCGCCGCCCGGTTTCCCGGACGGCACCCGCTCCCCGGAGACTGCGCTGCCTTTCGGCAAGAGGGCAGTTCGCCCCAGTCTCCAATCCCCCCTCTCCCAGTTCCTGCTCGACGCGTGGACTCTCGCTCAGAACGTGAAGACCGCTCGAGCGCTCCAGAACCGGCCACGCGGGTTGTGCGTGCTTTGCACGTACCCGTACAGGTCATTGTTGCCGTCACCCACCGCGAACGGCGGCGCCTCGTCGAGCGCGTTGTCGACGCTCAGGAGGAACTTGATTTCGTCGGTAAAGTTGAATCGGCCCTGCAGATTCACCGTCGTAAATGCGCCCACGTCGCGGGTGTCATTCTCGTAGTCGACGACGGTGTCGAAGTTGGAATCGGGCAGATCCTGGAACGAGCCGATGTAGTTCACCGCCGCGTACACACCAAACTTCGTTTGACTCCAATCGGCGCTGAGCGTCGCGCGATCTTCGGGATATTCGTACTCGCCGGCCAATTTGCGGGTCACGAACTCACCGTCGGGTCCGAGCTCTACACGATCGAAGTCGAGCAGCTTGCTGTAAGCGAGGCCAAATGTGAGCTTGCTGTCGCCAACGTTGAACAGGTAGCGCCCTTCGACGTCGATACCCTTCACCGCCTGCTTGTTGATGTTGTCGAACGTCGCGTTGATCTGCGACAGGGGCCCGAGCAAGTCCCCCGCCAGGGGCGTGCCGCGGATGCAGACGGTGCTCGCCTGGTCGTTGCACTCTTCCTGGTAGGTGAAGCCGATCGCTTCGTCGATCTTGTCGTCCTGCGTGATGTCCCAGTAGTCGACGCTCGCCGACAACCCCGCGTTCTCCCACGACACGCCCACGTTGAAAGATTCGGATTCCTCGGCCTTCAGATTGGGGTTGCCGGTGAAGACGATCACGTAGTCGGTCGCGGCGCAATAGACCGGATTCTCGGCACAGCCGAACGAATCACTGAAGAAACGCGACTCCTGGGAGGGGCCGAGTCCGATCTGTGCGAGCGACGGCGCGCGGAAGCCGGTGCCCCACGAGGCGCGGAACGCGAGCGAGTCGATCGGCGCATAACGCAACGACAACTTCGGATTGGTCGTGTTGCCGAAGTCGCTGTAGTCGTCGTAACGCAGGGCCGCGGAAAGATCGAGGCCCTTGAACAACGGAACGGCGAACTCGACGTACGCGCCCCAGCTATTGCGCGAACCTGCGGCCGACACCGACTCGGTGCCGAAAATCAGGCCGCGCTGGAACTGATCGTCCGGCACGTCGGCAACCGATTCTTCGCGATATTCGAGGCCGGCGGCCATCCGCACCGCGTCGTCGCCGAAGTCGAACAGCGCGCCGGAAATGGTCGCGTCGTACATCGTCAGCTCGGACTTGCCCCGGCGAACGAGGCTCGTGGTGATCTGGTCGATGACGTCCTGCGGATTCTGCGTGCCGCCGAACGGGTTGTACGCGCCCGAGTCGATCTGCTGCTGCAGGAAATCCGTGCGCACCCAGCCGTTGGAACGGTCGCCACTCTGCTCCGATTCGCTGCGCGCGCGTTGCATGGCGACTTCGTAATCCCAGTCGCTGAACTTGCCGCGCAAACCGACGACGCCGCGCAGGTTGTCGGTCTCGATATTCCATTGCCGCGGACCTGCATCGACGGTGCGATAACGGCTGATGCCGATCGTCGTGGCGCCGGGGAATGGATTGCCCGGGTTGGTGATGGGGACCGTCATTCCCGCACCCTCGTCGAGGGGGGTGGGCGCGCCCTGGGCGATTGAATTGTTGTGCTGTGCGGCCAGCTCGACGAACAGCTGCGAGCCGTTCGCAAAATCCTGGTGCGCCATCATCATGAGTCCGCCGCGCTCGGACTCCGGAATCAGCAGATTCCAGACGCCGAAATCGTACAGGCAGGTCGCACCGGCAATGCTGCCGGCAGGGCACGCGGGGTCACGCGTGACCGTTCCATCGACGAAGAAGCGGCCCGGATAGCCGCGCGAAGAGCGGAAGTCCTCGCCGCCGTATGGCGTCTGGTTCGCGGATGAAATCTGCGCCCCGCGTTCGACGTTTTCGAGCGTGCTGTTCTTGAAGTAGTCGAAGATGAACGTGACGTTGTTGCCTTCGCCGCCGAAACCCCACACCGCGGAGTAGTTCTGCTCGTCGTAGCCACTCTCGGTGGTGTTGCCGTATGAGCCCGAAAGCTCCAGACCCTCGAAGTCCTTGCGCAGGATGATGTTGATCACGCCGGCCACGGCGTCCGAGCCGTACAACGCCGAGGCACCGTCCTTGAGCACTTCGACTCGCTCGATGGCCGATACCGGAATCGAGTTGATGTCGACGAAGTTGGTGGTGATGCTTTCCGCGAAGGAGCTGATCGCGACGCGCCGGCCGTTCACCAGAACAAGCGTCGCGTCGGCACCGAGGCCGCGCAAGCTGATCGACGCGGCGCCGTTGGCCGTCGAGTCCTGGTTGTTGCCGCGGGTGGAGAACGCGCCATTGCCGTTGGCGGGCATCTTCTCCATGAGCTGCTGCAGGTTCGCGTAACCCGCCTTCTCGATGCTGTCGCGGTCGATGATGTCGACCGGCGATGAATTGCCGAAGTCCGACGTGCGAGCAATGCGGGAACCCGTGACGATGACCGTTTCCGGTTCTTCGTCCGTTTGTTGTGACAGTGCAGGCGCCGACAGGATCGTCGCGAGCGCTGTCCCGATGATGAGCCGTGAAGCTCTTGAGAACGTTGGTTGAATGTTCATCAGCGTCTTCCCTCCTGGAGGATCTTTTTTGCTGGTTTATTGATGCGCTCGCGCAACAATTGAGAACTGAAGCTGCAGCGGCGAGTCGGTGCAATAACTTGGCAGCATCTTCTTCCTCGTTATGCCAAGTGTCAAAGGGGAGCAGATTCAAGGGCTTTTGGGCGTTAAGGGGTCGCGAGGAACCGGCTCGAATCCCTGCCGCCACTTTTCGAACCGGAACCGGGGCATTGCGGCGCCAAAGCCACGACTGCTCCCGTGGCGCCGAGAACGAGTTCGCGGCCACTCGGTGCGGCGACCCAGACAAGGGACGAGCCTGCTCGAGCCGCGTCCCTTCGGGTCGACGAGGCAACGGTCCCCGACCCAACCCGTCGGCCCATTTTCAAAGGCGGGAAGCTGGCGCTGGTGCAAAGGTATCGGTCCCGTTGCCCGTGCCGGTGGAGGTGTGAGGAAATGCGATCCGGCGCCGCGACGGTGGCGGCGGCCATGCTATCCATGCGCCGCTCCCTATCTAACTACTGCAAGGAAGCGAGCTGATGCAGCGACGCAATGGTTTTTGCACCTCGACACTGGTTCTGGCGCTGCTGGCCGCGGCATTTCCGCTTTTGGCCGCGGCCGGGGACAGCCCCGAAGGCGGGCGCTTCTACGGAATGTTGCGTTCCCGGGATCTCACGCCGTTCGGCTTCCTGCGCCTCGACATGCGCCCTGCGCACGCCGTATCCATCGAGACACATTCGTTCGCCTTCGAGGCCGAGCTCGGCTATCAGAACACCTGGGCCCTGAGTCGCAATGTCGAGAAATACCTCACCGGCCTCGAGGAACAAGGTGTGCGCCGCGAGATCGGCCCGGCGGAGGTCCAGGCGATCCGCGATCTGCCCGGCGAGAACTATCTGCTCGACCTGGAATCCGCCACGCTCGATCTGGCGATGCACTACAAGATCTCGAGCCAGTGGGCGGTGTATGCCATTGCCACCGCTGTGTCGTATGACGGCGGCTTCCTGGATTCGACGATCGAGAAATTCCACGAGACGTTTGGCTTCAGCACCTTCGGCCGGCACGCCGTGGCGCGCAATCAAGCAAACCTGGTTTACGACCTCAAGGGCTCGCAGACGGTGCTGCTCGGCGGACCGTCGACGTCCGGGTTCAGCGATCCGACGTTCGGATTGCGCTACACCGGCTTCAAACTACCGGGGCGGTGGCAGATGTCGGTGGAAACAGCCGTCAAGGTGCCGCTGGATGGGGAGCGTCTGCTGCTATCGACCGGGCGCACCGACTACGGCGCGCAGGTATCGGTCCGGCGGCTCGGCCGGCGCAACGCGTTGCACATGGATTTCGCCGCGGTGTACTACGCCGGCCAGGATGTTCCCTCACCCCAGGATGCCCAGATCGTTCCGACCATCGTCATCGGCTGGGAGCGACAGATGACCGGGCGCACCAACGTCAACCTTCAAGGTTATGCCAGCAAGAGCGTGTACCGGCACGATCAGACGGACCTCAAAGAACTGCTGAGCGACAAGTTTCAGCTGAGCCTCGGGGTCCGGCATCGCTTCGACTGCTGTGTGGCGTCGTTCGCGGCGACTGAAAATCTGCAAAACCTCAACAACACACCGGACATCGGATTTCAGATCGGGTTTGCATGGGTGCCGAAGCTCAGGCCTCAGCGCTGAGAAGGCACCCCTATCCCCTCGCCCTGCGCCCGTCCTCTTCGGATTCGCGGTGTTCGGCGCGCGCGCGCAACGTCGTGCTGATGGTGGTATCTCCGGCGGTGAGCATCGCAGTCGCGTTGAAATCCACGATCCAGGCCAGGCACTTGTCCGCAGGCAGCGCGCGCGAATAGCGAAAGCCCTGCGCGTAGTCGTAGCCGGCGGCGGCGAGAAACTGCGCATCCCAGTCGGACTCGACACCTTCGGCCACCAGTTCGAGTCGCAGCGCATGCGCCATCTGCGCGGTGGATTCGACGATGATCCGATCATCGGCGTTGTTGCGCATGCCCATGACGAACGACTTGTCGAGCTTGAGCGAATGCACCGGCAGGTCGCGCAGGTAACCGAGCGACGAGTAACCCGTGCCGAAGTCGTCGATCGAAATGAGCACACCCAGCTTGTCGATTTCCTGGATCACGCGCAGCGCGCGCGCCGGATCGAGCATCATCGCGCTCTCGGTGATCTCGAGTTCGAGCGACGCAGCGGAGACCCCCGCCTCCTCCAGCAACTCGCGCAGACGCACGGGGAAGCCGGTGTCCTGCAGCAGACGCGCCGACAGATTTACGGCGATTCGCACGTGCACGCCCTTGTCGCGCCAGGCGCGGATCTGCGTGAGTGCGCCACGTAACGTCCATTCGGTCAGCGGACGAATCAGGTCGGTAGCCTCCGCGATGGCGACGAATTCCGCCGGACTGATGGCGCCCTGCGTCGGATGGAACCAGCGCACCAGCGCCTCGGCGCTCTCGACCAGGCCGCTGCGCAGGTTGACCTGCGGCTGGAAATGCAGCTCGAGCTGACCGGTGGCGATCACGGAGCGCAGTTCGCCACCGATGGCGAGCTTGCGCACGGTGTTCTCGTCGTGCGCGGCGTCGTAGTACTCATATGCCGCGCCGCGGCGCTTCGCTACGTACATGGCCACGTCGGCGTGGCGCAGCAGCGTCTGCGCATCGCCGGCGTCACCGGGATAGCGCGCGATGCCGATGCTCACGCCGACTTCTATGGAGATGCCGGCCACGTCGATCGGCGCGCGCAGGCAGTCGGCCAGCGCCTGCGATGTGCTGGCGATGTCCTCGGTATTCTCGGCCTGGTCGAGCACCACGGTGAATTCGTCGCCGCCGATGCGCGCGATGAACCCGCGTTCACCCACTGTCTGTGCGAAGCGCTGCGACACTTCGCACAACACACGGTCGCCGATGTTGTGGCCGAGCGTGTCGTTCACTTCCTTGAAGCGGCACAGGTCGAGCATCAGCAACGCGATGGCCGGCGGCGACACCTGCGCAGCCAGCGCGGTTTCGAGGTGCGTGATGAGCGCTGCACGATTCGGCAGTCCCGTCAGTGAATCGTGGGTGGCCTGGTGTTGCAGGCGGCGCTGTTGCGCGCGCCGGTCGCGGATGTCGCGCACGATGGCCGTGTACAGCCGCTCGGTGTTGAGCCGCACGCGGCTCACCGAAATCTCGACCGGGAACACCTCGCCCGTGAGCGTGCGCGCGTCGCACTCGCGAATCACGCCGTGCAGCGCGCCCAGGCGCGCACCGGAATTGTCTCCCGCGAGCAGCGTGATGAATTTCGCGATGGGCTCTTCGATGAGTTCGTAGGCCGCGCAGTTGAACAGTCGCGACGCGGCCGGGTTGGCGGTCTTGACGATGCCGGCTTCGTCGATACAGACGATGGCATCGGTCGACGACTGGACGATGCTCTTCAGCAAAGCGTCGCGGCGGCGCATGCCGAGACTGTACGCCAGCGCGCGCCAGGTCTGTGCATCGAGTGAGCGCACTGTCAGCACTATGAATTGCAGCGCGATGATCGCGAGCGGCGCGGCGATCTCGAGATCGAGCCGCCCCGCGGAAAACGCAAAGATGGAAGCGCCGGCAACGGCGGGCAGCATGAGCGCGAGCATCAGCAGATTGCGACGCCAGCTCGCGCCCAGCAGCAGCGCGGCGAGCACGGTCCAGGCCGCGAGCGTTGCCAGGCTGCCCCATGCCGGCAGTGCGCGCGGCACTCCGGCGGTCACGGTTTCCATCGCAAGCGCCTGCACCACGATGCCTGGCAGCGAGCGGTAAACCGGGACCGGGACGTTGTCGCCCAGCTCGACCGCGGTCGCGCCCACGAAGACAGTCTTGTTGGCGAAGACTTCGCGCGGCACGCGACCTGCGAGCACCTCGGCGTATGAAACGTAGGTCAACGATGTGGGAGAGATCGAATAGTCGATCGTGACGTCCTGATCCTCGGTCAGCAGGTGGCGCGGGTCGATGACGCTCGGAACGCGCTTGCCATCGACGGTCCACGCGTTGCGCCACTGGCGCACCAGTCCGTCGGCGCCGGGCTCACCGTTCACGGTGGCGACCTCCGTGTTGCGCGCGAAGCGCCCCTTCGGCCCGCTCACGATCATCTTGCTGTCGGCGCCGCTCGCGTACTGGAAAAATGTCGGCAGCACCACGGGGAAGTCGCGCGGTTTGCGCAGCGCGCCCTCGAGCACTGCATCGTCCAGAGGATTTGAGACTGCGCTCAGGTCGATGTCGAGGAACACGCGGCGCGGGGCCGCGCGGGTGAGCTGATCGAGTAGTTTGGCGTGGTGGCGCCGCGGCCACGGCCACTCGCTGAGCGCGCGCAGGCTCTGCGCATCGATGCCGACGATCACGATGTCGGTCGCGCGTTCGTGCGCGAGCACGGTTGCCCGCACCTCCGCGACCGCGTTCTCGACGCGTGC
>DATHJZ010000289.1:0-36157 GCA_035286365.1 Steroidobacteraceae bacterium
ACCGCAGTCGCGCGAGTCGCGACATCGGCAAATCGGCGTTCAGCGTGTGGCCGCTGCTCGATTCCGATCTCACTTCGCCAACCCCAGCGCTTCGTTCCACCGCATCATGACGCTCTCGAGTCGATAGGTTTCGCGCACGGCTGCCGCCTGCTCGCCCAGCCGGGCGCGCAGCTCGGGCTTGCCCATGAGTTCGGCCATGACCTGCGCAAGGCCCGTAGTGTCGTCCACGCGCACCAGCCGACCATTGACGCCATCGCGGATGAGATCGGACGGGCCAGCGAGGCAATCGGTGCTGACGACGGCGGCTCCGAATCCCATGGCTTCGAGCACCGCATTGGGAAATCCTTCGTAACGCGAGGGCTGCACCACCAGCCCTGCACGCGCCAGCCACGATTCGACATCGCGTACTTCGCCCACCAGCACGACGCGACTTTCCAGGCCCAGCGAAGCGCGCAGCGCGAGCAGGCCTTCCCGCTCCGGCCCTTCACCGAGAATTGCGACGTTCCACTCGCGAAACCGGCCCGCCAGCAGCGCGAATGCGCGCAGCAGGATATCGAATCCCTTTTGCGGATCGAGTCGCCCGATGGCCAGCACCAATGTCTCGCGCGGCGCATCGACGCGCACCAGCGGCCGCAGTGCGTTCGGGATCACCAGCGAATCGGTATCGCAATAGCGGCGCGTCCACTCGCGCGCCTGGGTCGTTTGCGCGACCACGCGATCCGCAAATCGGTACAGCAACCGCCGTAACACACGCCACGGGCGCGTGACGGTCGCGTCGACCGCGGGATGCGCGCGATCGGAAACCGCGACCGTGAGGCGCAGGCCCGTCGATGCCAGCAATGTGTGGATATTCGTGGCGGCTATGAAACTCACGACCGCATCCGGCCGTTGCAGGTGCAGCAACCGCCGCAGACTGCGCACGCGGCGCGCGAGGATCCATGGCACCTGCAGGGAACCGCGCGCGAGGGGGATGGCAAAGCGCACACGTTCGACGCGCGGATCGAGCGGATAGAAATCGGCAACCTCGGGGCCGCTCCAGGTGGTGAGTGTCACGCGATGTCCGCTGCCAACCCAATAGTTAGCCATACCAGTCAACTGGCGCTCGGCGCCGCCGGCGTTGAGGGTCGCCGATACCAGCAGGATATGGCTCATTTCGCCGGCCGACGGACGGCGGCGCGCCGCGCAATCGCAAGGAACGAGTGGCCACAATAGCCGCTCAGGCCGTCGCTGAGCGCACGCCGGAAAGCGCGCTTGAATACCGAACCACGCGAACCGAACAGCCATTCGACCTGGCGCTTGAGCGCGGGCATGTCTTCACGCATCGAGATCTCGGCGGCGATGCCACTCCAGCGCTCCACCGCGAACCCGTGCCGCGCGAGCCGTCCCTCGACTTCAGCGCGCGGCAACGCGAACTGATAGAAAGACTCCGGCTCGCGTTCGAACTCCACGACCTGGTAGCCGCCGCGGCGCGCCTTCGCCAGGCGGTACGGCGAGAACCAGGGCGCGGTGAGAAACAGAATGCCTTCGGGCTTCACGACTCGCGCGGCCTCGGCGAGGATGTCCTCGTAGCCGTCCCAGAAATGCTCGATGACCCCGATCGACCAGTAGCCGTCGAAGCTGGCGTCGGGAAAATCGAGTTTGCGAACATCGCCCTGTCGAACGTCGATTCCTGGGTAATCGATGCCGGACTGTTTGACCGCATCTTCGGCGAAATCGACGCCGACCGCCCCGTAGCCTGCCACCGCCAGCGACTTCACCTTGTCGGCGCGCCCGCAGCCGCCCTCGAGCAATCTTGCGCCGCGCGGCAGGTAGCGCGACGTCACGCGCACCACTTCGTCGTCTGGGCTCGGCGGGGGCGCCTTGCCGGTGGCGCGCCACCACGCGTCCCAGTACTCGGGCGTCGCCTTGGCATGCAGATACACCAGGCGATTGCCGTGCGGCCAATGAACGACCTCTCTCATCGATTGCCTCGCTACTCGAAGTGTTGGCTGAAGTCGGCGTGCTTCAGCGCTGATTGATGATGCGCGCCGGCACGCCGGCGACCGTGGCGCCGGCAGGCACCGCCCGTGTCACCACGCTTCCCGCACCGACGATGGCGCGCGCGCCAATGCGCACGCCGTCAAGAATCCGCGCGCCCGCCCCGATCCAGACGTCGTCTTCGATGTCGATGCCCTGCGCGGCGACGCCGGAAGCGTGCAACGGCAAGCCGGCGGATGGCGGATTGTGGTTGGCCGGAATGATCACGACGTGGGTGGCAATGCGCACTCCATTGCCGATGCGCAGACCGCCGTGACCGTACAGCACCGCGAATGGATTCACACTGCAATGATCGCCGAGGCGAATCTTCCCGCCGTAAGCCAACAGCATGGACAGCGGATGTATGTCGCAGTGTTTGCCGACTTCGATCTGCCCACCGGCACCGGTGCGCAACTCGCTGCGCCAGGCCACCCACGAAGTCGGATCGACGCGCATGCCGCGGCGCGCGAAACGCAAGCGCGCCAACAGCCGCAGCGCGAAGTTCCAAGGCGCGGTGATGGTTCGCTTCAATATCCGCTCCGATCCGATTACACCGCTCATCGCGGCTCCGCCGGCGCCGTGCGCGGCACCAGCATGCTCGAGCAAAGGCCGAAGTACACCGCCATGGTGCTCAGGTAATAGATAGTTCCGGACAGCGTCATGAACGAGTACGCGATCAGACAACCCAGCATGATGGCGCGCAACCCCTGATCCGCCTTCGATCTCAGCAGCCGCCAGGCGAGAGATGCATGAATCGCGTAGTAAAGGCAGAAGCCGATGAGCCCGGTGTTGTAGAGCAGGTCTACCGGCGTTGAATGCGAAGTGATCCCGAACGGAATGCGGAAAGCCTCGACGCCGTGGCCGAACAGCGGGTTGTAGGCCCAGCCGCGCAGCCCCTCCTCCAACCAGTAACGCCGCTCGTTGAAACCCACGTATCCCTGCTGATCTTCGCGCGCGCTCAGCACCTGGATGCCGACGCCGAGACGTTCGAATCCGTAGTGCATGCGCTCGATCAAGTGCTCGTTCGAAAGGATGACATAGGCAATGACGGCGGCGCCGAGCGCGATGTACACGATATAGCGACGCAGCACGCGCCAGAATTGCCGGCGATACACGAGAGATGCACCCAGCGCGCCGAGCGCGATGCCGAAGTTGGTCTTTATCGACGTGGTCGCGGCGACATGCGCGAGCAGCAGCAGCGCGATCGCGAGCGGCAGGATGCGCGAGTTCGACTGCCAGCCGTACAGCAGCGCCAGAATCAGTCCATAGAAATACATGGTCGCGAAGGCGTTGTACGAGAACCCGGTGGGTACCCGCGCCGGGTACCCGGTCAATACCGCAAACAGCGCAACGCAGCCGAGCACGCCCCACAGCGCCCCGACAATTACCGCGCGGGTGTCGTGCCAGGCGATCAGCGAAGCCACCATGAGAATGATCAGGGCGAAATCGACTGCGGGGAAAATCGTGTTCAATCCGAGCAGGGGATCCGGCGTCCACAGTTCGGAAACGCACAGCCATGCAGTGAGCAGGCTGTAGAGCACGAACTCACGTGTGATCAACAACCGTGGTTCGCGCATCACCTGGAACATGAACAGCAGCAACAGCACCAGCAGCAGGCGCGAGCTGGTCAGCTCGTCGGCAAACGCGGCGCTCGCCGCGATCGCGAACGACATGACCGCGCTGAACAGCGCGGTTTCCAGCCACGTAAACGCCGCGTGGAACCGCGTCGGCGACGCCGGATTGACGGTCGTGGCAGGCGGCATCATCGTGTGCCGGGCGCCTCGGTCGGTAACAGCTCGCCGGCCGAGATTTGTCGGTACAACTCGCGGAAGTTTTTCAGCCGGGCTGTGAGCCAGTCGCGTTCGCGATCGTCGGCAACGATTGAATTGCTCTCCACCCATAACAGGTATTTCTCGAGCGATTCAGGAGAAAAATGCTGCGCGAAATCCGGCCGTTGCAGCTCTTCGAACGCACGTTCGAGATCCGCGAAGGAGCCCGCTGAAAAACACGCCGGATGATCCTTGTACGCAGGAAGGCCGAACACGATCGCCGGCTTGTTGCGCAACAACGCCTGGAAACCCACGCTACCGGTCAGCGTTGCTACTGCCGCCGAACGGTCGATTAGTTCGAAGGTGTCGACGTCCATCGGGCACAGCTTGGTATTCGGCAATGCCGCGACTTGCTCGAAGTAGTCGGCGCTGCGCACCGAAATGTCGAGTGGCAGCAGCCAGATGGTGGGATGTTCGCGAACGAGCAGCGTCCAGCCCTTGGGCATCGCGTCCGCGATCTGTCGCAGTGCGATGAGCTGCTGGGTATGGAACAGACCTTCAGGCAGGGACGAGCGTTCGGGCTGGTAGTGCATGAAGAAGATCACGAACGGCGTGTCGGGAAGCGCGCTGACTTCGTGACGCCGGTATGAGCGGAACAACTGCCGTTTGCGGAAGATGGATGCCGCGCGCAGCGGCATGGTCAACAGTCGACCGGCGAACAACAATGGAAATTCGCGACGCAGCGACCACCACCTGTTGGATTCCGCGCCCTTGACCGAGCTCAAATCCATGCGCGAGACATAGAAGCCGCGCGCATCGCGCGCACCCGCCTTGCTTTCGATCTGCTCGCGCACCTGCATGCGCGTGTATTCGCTGAGCGCCGGCGCGGTCTGCGCACCACGCGCCACGACCTGCTGCGCATCGAGCCCGCGGTATATCCAGGCGCGATTGTTGATCGGCGTGCGCTCGAGCACGAACACCGGCAATCCGGCTGACTCGAAGCAGCGCGCGAATACCCATGCTTCGACCGAGTGCGGCGTCGAGCTCGACACCAGTCGGTGCGGCGCCGTCGCGCGCATGATGCGCAATGCGTTGACGATCACTCTCTCGATCACGACCGTGCTGTTGAGCGCGCTGTCAAAATAGGTGCGGCTCGCGAGGTAGTAGACCCGCGCATCGCCGAGAATCGCGCGCAACGCACGGTCGTACAGATCGCGGTCGCGCGCATCAATGGAATCGCGCGCCGGCCGCGTCAGCGATTCGAGTGTAAAGAGGCGTTCCGCGAATTGCGACGGACAGGAGGCCGATCGGCGCGCCTCAGCCTGCGGCATCGCGATATTGAGCAGGATCCCGCAGGTGCGCGCGTCGAGGAATTCGTTGACGGCGGACAGGTGGCTGAGATCGCCGGGAATGATGAAGGTTCTGGTCATGATCACTTGTGCAACTCGAGAATTCCCCAGTTCAGCAGCATGCCGGCGGACAACTGCAGCCGCCGCCCATCGTCGAGGCGCGCCGTGAAAGTGCCGAGCCCGCGTCCCGCCGGCGCGAGATCGATTGGAATCTCGAACTCGTGGACGCGCAGCTCGGACACCGCCGCGCCGATCCAGCTGCGAATCGAAGCGAGCGAGTAGGTGTTGTAGGTGTAGCGCAGGCCCTGCGCCGACGAAGGCCGCGTGCGGTCGTCGATCTTGGAATACACATCGACGTCGTGATGTACGTTGAACAGTGAACTCGCGTAGATGCGGGCGCCGGGCCGGCAGATGCGCACCAGCTCGCGCAGCGCCTGCTGCGGATCGTCGATCCACGACAGAGTCTGCCAGCAGATCACGAGATCGAACGAACCGGTCTCCAGTTTCAAATCGTTGATGTCGCCGACCGTGCACTGCGCGTCCAGTCCCCGCGTGGCCTCGCGCGCCATTGCGATGGCGTCCTCGTTTGCGTCGACGAGCGTGTAGCGCGCCTTGGGGTACAGGCTCGCCAGATGGTGGGTGGACCCGCCACCGCCGCAGGCAATGTCGGCTATGTTCGCGGGCGCCAGCGCCAGGGGTGCGAGCATCCGCTCCAACATCTTCTGCTGCTCGGTCTTGCGCGCGAGCGAAGACTGGTAGTACTTCGCACTGGCTTCCTTGTCGACCTTGAGGGCTTCTGTGTAATCGTCCATGGCGTCGCTCAGTTGAACCTGCGGAACACCGGCTTGATCACCGGGCCTTCGAGATATTTTTCCACGCCGTTCTCCAGCGCCTTTCGGTACACATGGAAAGCCGCGTCCAGCGCGCGTTCGGTGAGCGCGAGCTCCGCGTCCCCGTGGCGATAACTCAATGCGATCCATGGCATCAGCACGCCGTTGCGGATCATCTCTTGCAGGAACAGCGTGCGCAGCGGCAGCGAGACCTTGCCGTCTGCGTCCAGGGTGGCGAAATACGGCGAACACGGGATGCCACCGGCGCGGAAGTTGGCCGCGATGCCGTGCGCAGCGGCCTGCCGCGCCATCAAGGCAAGCAACTTCGTGCCATAACTCCACAAGTGCCCTACCACGTCGTGGCGCTGCATGAAGTTCACGCTGGCGACAAACGCGCCGAGCCCGGCCATTTCCGCACCGTGCGTGGTCGAGAGCAGGAACACCCGTTCGCGACCTTCGAATTCGATGGAACCGAGCTCCATAATTTCGCGCTTGCCCGCGACACACGACACCGAAAAGCCGTTGGCCATTGCCTTGCCGAAGGTGCACAGGTCCGCCTGCACGCCGTATGTGTGTTGCGCACCTTTCATGTGCCAGCGAAAACCGGTGATCATCTCGTCGAGGATGAACACCGCGCCATGCTTGCGGCACAGCGCCTGCACGCGGCCGAGGAAGTTGTCCGTCGGCTCCTGCGTCGCCGCCGGCTCGAGCACCACGCAGGCGAACTGGCCCGGATGACGCTCCAGCAATGCCTCGAGGGAGGCGACGTCGTTGTAGCCGAATAGTTTGGTCTTCTCGATGGTCTCGGCGGGAATCCCGCGTGTCAGCGGGGTCGAGCCAATGAACCAGTCGTCGTACGAAAAGAAAGGATGCTCGGCGCAGCGCGCGACCAGCTCGCGCCCAGTGAAGGCGCGTGCCAGCTTCACGGCGGCGGACACCGAGGTCGAGCCATTCTTGGTGAACTTCACCATGTCGACCGAATCGATCAGGCTGACGAACAACTCGGCGGCTTCCAGTTCGATCAGCGACGGACGCGTGAGGTTGTTGCCGGCGCGGATTTGACGCCAGGCGGCCTCGTCGATCTCCTGTTCCGCATACCCCAGATTGACTGCGCGCAACGCCATGCCGTAGTCGAGAAACCGGTTGCCGTCGGCGTCGAATACATAGGCGCCCGCGCCACTCGCCAGGATCTGCGGCGCATTCGCCGGATATTGGTCGTGGCCACGCGAATAGGTGTGCGCGCCTCCGGGAATCACCTTGAGCAACCGGTCGCGATAGTTCATGTGCGCAATCCGCTCAACTCCTCCAGACGGTATAGCGTCTGGAGGATTTCGTAATCGTCCTGCAGCGTGTTTGGATAAAGATCTCGATCGCGCTGCTTGACGGCGTTCACGAAGTCTCCGAGTTCGGCGATGTAGGGCTCTTCGGGATTGATGTAGTTCTTCTCCACGGTGCCGGAGCCGAATTCATGCCGCACCCAGTCGCGCTGTTCGGTGTTGCAGAAACGTACGCAACGCTCCTCGCCGCTGAATACGATCTCGCCGGTGCTGCCGAGCACGCGCAGCTCGCGCGTAGCTTTGGGGCGCGAGATGACTTCAACGGTGACATTCGCCATCATCCCGCCGGGATAACGCAGCAGGCAGTGGTAGACGTCGTCGATGTCGGCGTTGATATCGGTGACTTTGGCGCGCGAACAAGCCAACGGCTCGGCCTTGCCGAAAATGTCGTTGAGCCAGGTGAGCTCGAACGGCACGATTTCACGGCAGGCGCCAGTGTCGCGATTGGAGACGTAGAAGTCCTCGACTTTCTCCCACGGATGCCAGTCGGGCAGGTATTGCCCGGTCTGGTAGTTGATGTTGAGCGGCTTGCCGATCGCCCCGGCGCGGATCAGCTCCTTCACCTTTTTCGGACCGGGGTAATAACGCATCGTGCACGACGGCGCGATCAGCACCTTGGTCTGCAGCGAGCGGCGGTACAGATCCAGCGCCTTATCGGCATCGACTACCGAGGCCTCGACGAAACACGGCAGGCCGCGCTCGAAGCTCTGCAGCGCGTACGTCATGTGGTATTGCGGCGGAGTCGAGATCACCAGCGCGTCGGGGCAGTGCGCCCTCACCGCCTCGTCGAAATTGCCATAGGTCTGAACGCCGCTTTTCTGCTGCGCTTCCGCCCGCCGGTCTTCGCGCAGATCGAACCCCGCGACATCCGCGTATCCCATCGCGAGCAGATTCCGAACGCGGCGCTTGCCCATGGACCCGAGTCCAACTACCAGAAATTTCAAGACAGGCTCCATTCATGTTTCATCACGGACTCCACGCAGAGAAAATCGTAAATGTCATCGATCTCGTAGTTCTGATAACGCTTGATCTCAAACGCCGCGCAGCGACGGGCGTAGAAAGTGTTTTCCTCGAGCAGCGTCGCCGTCTTGGCGATGTATGCGACGCCGTAGGGGAAATATGCGGGTACGTTGTCCTGGCGGCGCGTCTGCATCACCAATTCCGGCGCAAACGGTTCGATGCGTTCGCCCGCGAAGCGTTTCATGATCGAGGGGTGCTCGTGCACTTCGCCCACGCTCACGATGGCATCGAAATCGGCGGCGCGCTCATCGAGCTTGCGCAGCATGCGGTCGATGTCGTCGTCCTCGCGCAGCGGCGAGGTCGGCTCCAGCAACGCGGTGTACTGGAATTCGCGCCCTGCCTCGCGATAGCAGGCAAGCGCATGGCGAATCACGTCGTAAGAGGAAGCGCGATCCGTCGCGAGCTCCGGCGGGCGCATGAAGGGTACGGCGGCACCATGGTGGCGGGCCACCGCGGCAATTTCTTCGCTGTCGGTGCTCACTACCACGACATCGAGATGGCGCGACCGCAACGCCTTCTCGATGGTCCACGCGATCAGCGGCTTGCCGCACAAATCGCGAATGTTCTTGCCCGGCAGTCCCTTGGATCCGCCGCGCGCCGTGATGATCGCGATCGCGCTCTTGCCGCCGATCATGGATTTTCACCCAGCGGCTTGTTCGCGCGCTCGTAGTCGTCCGGGCGGCCGACGTCGAGCCAGGGCTCGTGCATCGGATACACGATGGTGCGCGCCGCGCGTTCCTGCAGACGCGTGAACAAAGTCGGCATGTCACACGGCTCGGTACCGCTGAGCGCATCCAGCGCGGTCGGCTCGAGCACATAGATGCCGGCGTTGATGTGGCTGCGGGCGATCGGCTTCTCGTCGAAACCGACGATGTCCACACCCTTGGTGCGCACCACACCGAATGGATGCTGCCATTCATGCAAGCGCACGGCCATCGTGGCCGTGGCGGCGTTGCGCGCGTGAAAGTCGAGCAACTCCGCGTAACGGATGTCGGTGAGCACGTCGCCATTGGTGACGAGAAATGCGCTGTTGGGACGCGGATCCAACAAGCCGATGGCGCCCGCAGTGCCGAGCGGAGTGCGCTCGCGCAGGTACTCGATCTCGACCTGCCAGCGACTGCCGTCACCGAAGTGCTCCTCGATCATGTGACCGAGGTGATGCACGGCAAGTACGAAGTGGTGGAAACCTTCCGCCTTGGCGCGCTCGACGATGTGCTCGAGCATGGGCTTGCCGTTGACGGGCAACAGCGGCTTGGGGCAGTCCTGCGTATGCGGAAGGAGTCGCGTGCCCCTGCCGCCCGCCATGATGACGACCGTGTTCGTACGCCTGCCCGGGTTGAGCAGTTCGTTGAGCAGATGCAGGCCGACGACGCGACGCGCCGTGTTCACCACCGGGATCGCATTGAAGCCATTCGCGCGCATGAGCTGCAGCACCGCTTCTCGCCGCAGCTCCGGGGGCACGATGAGCGGATCCGCCTTGAGCACACCGCTCACCGGCGATTCGAGCGTCATCCCGCGCAGCAGGCCGCGGCGAATATCGCCGTCGGTGAGCGTGCCGACGAATCCGTCATCCGCGCCGATCACCAGCACGATCTGCAGGCCGCTGCCGTCAAGATTGCGTATGGCCTGCTGTAACGACGAGTCGAGCGGCAGCAGCGCCTTGCGCCAGCGCTGTTGCGGCGATTCCCGATTGCCCGACTCGATCGACATTCCGGAGCTCCCTCAGTGCCTTTCGCGCAGCAGTTGAAATGCCTCGGCGGCACGAAACCCCGCCGTGGCGCCGCGCAGTGCGGCCAGCGCGCGCACCGCCAGCTCACTGCGCGGGAACGGAAATGCGCCAAGCTCCGACTCGTAGATGCGCAGCGCGGCCAGCTTGGGTTCCAGGTAGTCGCCGATGTCGACGAAGTAGTTAGGCAGGAAGGCAGCGCCTGGCACAAGTCCGGAATCCGTCTCGGACAGCGTTTCGTAGGCGAGCACGCGCCGCACCGAGGGATGACGGAACCACTTGGTGCAGGCGGCCGCCGCTTCGAATATCACGCGGTGATCGGAGTGCGCGTCACCGGGGTGCGGCAGCAGCACTTCCTCGGGCTCGAAGGCCGAAAACGCGGCGGCGATCTTCTCGACGATACCGCCCATTGAAAGCTCGTCGAGACGCGCCGGCGGCAGCCCCAGGTTGAACACCTCGTCGAAGCCAACTTTGTGCCGGACGGCTGACAGCTCAGCCTCCCTGCGCCGCACCTTGTCGGCATCCCAGCCGGACTCGGTGGAGATGGCGGTGACGATGAGCCATGCAATCCGGTTTCCTTCGGCTTTGCGGCGCAGCAGCGTGCCGCCGCAGCCTAACAACTCGTCGTCGGGATGGGGTGCGATCACCAGGGTCTTCAAAGATATTCTCCGGTTGCGAGCAGTGCGGGCGGCTCGCACTCGAGCAGGCGGATCGCGCCTTCGCCACAGACGATGACGGGCCCCGGCGCGCCCGACTGAACGACCTTGCCAGGTTCGATGTTGGCCGCGGTGCCGGGGATGATCTCGGCGGCCCACACCTTGACGTCCGAATCACGATGGCGGAAATGCGCCCCCGCATACGGTCGCGCGAGCCCGCGCACCAAGTTGCGGATCGAACGCGCGGACATGCGCCAGTCGATCTGGCCATCGGCGCGCGCACGCTTGCGCCAGCTATTGGAATTGCTCGCATCCTGGCGGATTCGCGGATATTTGCCGGCCGTCAGTTGCGGCACGAACTCCTCGATCTGCAGGAGCGCCGACCGGGTCATCTTTTCATACAGCGAGCCGGCGTCATCGAACTCGGAGATCTCGAGTGCGCGTTGCGAGAGGATGTCGCCGCCATCCGCGGACTCATCCATGAAGAAGAATGTAGTCGCGGTCTGCGTCAAACCGAGCACGAGCGCCCATATCAGCGGATGCCGGCCGCGATTGGCGGGCAGCGCCGCCGGATGAAACCCCACGACGCCGAGTGGTGCGACGTCGAGCAACGGCTTGCGCAGCAGCCGCGACCAGCCAAAGCAGAAAATCACGTCGGGCCGGCAGTCGCGGATCCACTGCAGCGACGCCTGAGAATTCAGGTCCTGGGCGTCGAGGGATGGAATCCCGTTGTTCTCGCTCAACGCGCGCAGGTCGCAGTGATCGGCATTGAAAGACGAAGTCGCCTGGGTGCAGATGCCGACGACCTCGGCATCCAGCGCGAGCACACACTCCAGCGCGCGCCGCGAGAACTGCACCGCTCCGATGAATACGATTCTCATGACGCCGGCAAGTCGTAAAAGCGCTTCTTGAGGATGTCGTCGAGGTCGGTGTGTGCGAGCGCCTCGACGACTTTTTCGCTGGCACCACCGTCACCGTAGGGATTCACGACCTGCGGCAGCGAAGCCTGGAAGGTCGGCGAATACATGCGTTCGATGGCGGCGGCAATGGCAGAGCGCTCCGCGACGCAATCGATGACGCTGCCCGCCTTGAGCCGGCCACGCTGACGGTCGCCGACGTTGACGGTGGCCTTTCGAAACGTCGGCGCTTCGGTGAGCCCGCTCGAGGAATTCCCCACCACGCCGTCGACATGCTGCAGGCACGACAGGTAGCGCAGTTGGCCGAGCGAGGTGAAGGCATGGGCATTTTCACGACGCGCGACGAAAGCATTGATCTTCTCGATGAGAACGCGGCCGTCGGTATCCGCATTGGGCATGGTGAATATGAGCGTGGTGTCTACGAGCGTTTCGAGCACCGAGAGCAATTCGGCAAGCTGGATGCCGGCCGTCGCGGTTTCCAGGGTCACGGGGTGGAACGTGATCATGAGGTTCCGGCGCCTGAAGCGAATACCCGTGACGCGCTCGAGTTCGGCGCGATCGAGCAGCGCAAGCCTGCGGATGTTGTCGATCCCCAAGCCACCGACCGTGAATACGCGCTCCGGCTGCTCCCCCAGCTGAATCACGCGCCGGCGATAGTCATCGGTTGCCACGAAATGCAGGTGCGACATCTTCGTGATCGAGTGGCGAATGGATTCGTCGATCAACCCTTCCGTCGCTTCGCCCCCGTGCAGGTGCGCGATCGGTATGCGCGCCATCATCGCGGCAGCGGCGGCGCCAAAGATCTCGAATCGATCCCCCAGCACCAGCACCACATCGGGCCGCAGTCGCGCGAAGGAGTCCGCGAATCCGATCAGACCGAGGCCCGTGGATTTCGCGAGTCCCACGGGAGTGTCCGAACTCAGCAGCATTTCCACCCGCTCATCGACTCGCACACCGTCGTTCTCGATCTCGCGGACCGTCAATCCGAATTCGGGCGACAGGTGCATGCCGGTGGCGAGCAGCTGCAATTGCAGTCGCGCGTCGCGCGATATGCCGTCGATGACCCAGCGCAGCAGCCCATATTCCGCGCGCGTGCCGGTGACCACACAAATACGCCGTGTCATAGCTCTAACAACTCGTCGGCAACAAACGCGCGCCGCGCGCGCCGCCCCATGACCTCGTCCCAGCGCATGGGCGAGATGCCGGTACCCGGACGTTTGACTACGACGTTGGCCGGGCTGAAGGATTCGCCCGCGGCGATTGCACACGCGGCAACCAGCGACTTGCGCACCACCGCGCGATTTTTTTCCTCGGCCGCGCTCGGCTGCTTGACCGACTCGCCCAACGCGCGGCCGATATTGCGGATCGCAGCCACCATGGCCGCGAGCTCGCCCGGCTCAAGACTCGCGCGGTGGTCGGGTCCTGGCAGGCTGCGATCGAGTGTGAAGTGTTTCTCGATGACGGTCGCACCCAGTGCCACGGCCGCAATCGCCACTTCGATGCCGACGGTGTGATCGGAATAACCAACGTCCACCTCGAGCGCCGCGCGCATCGCGAGCATGGCACGCAGGTTTACGTCGCCCATGGCGGCGGGATAGTCGGTGGTGCAGTGAAGCACGGTCACGCGCGCGCGCGGTGTCCCCGCCGCCTCCAGCGCCTGGAGCGCGGCCGTCACTTCGGCGAGCGTCGCCATGCCGCTCGAAAGGATCACGTCGCGGCCAGCGCCCCCCACATGGCGCAGGTACGGCAGATTCGTGATCTCTCCCGATGGAATCTTGATGCGGGTGGCGCCGAGCGCCAGCAGCATGTCGACGCTTTCGATATCGAAGCCCGTGGAAAAAAACCCGATGCCCGCCTTCGCAGCATGCGCGATGAGCGTGTCATGGTCGGCGCGCGACAGCTCCAGCCGGCGCAACATGGCGTGCTGCGACTCATCGCTGCCGGTATTGCGGGTTTGATAGTCGGCCTTGGCGGCGGCCGACGTCACCAGGCGATCGGCGCTGAAGGTCTGGAACTTCACCAGGTCGGCGCCCGCGCGGGCTGCTACATCGATGAGCTGCTTCGCGATCGCCACATCGCCGTTATGGTTCACGCCCGCTTCCGCGATGATGAGTGTGCTCATGCTCCCGCTACCTGCGGCAATCGCGAGCCCGCGGCGCAGCTGCGCAGCACCTGCTGGCCCATGCCGATGATGCTGCCCTCGCCAACCGTTACTCCCTCGCGCACCGCCGCACCGCTGCCGATGAAGCAGCAGGCGCCGACGTGCGCGCCGCCGTTCACCAGCGCGCCCGTCGAGACGTGACAGTGATCGTCGACGGTGGCGCCGTGTTCGATGAGCGACAGGCTGTTGAGGATGCAGTTCTCGCCAACGGCGGCGCGCGCATTCACCACCGCGCCGTGCATCACGATGCTGCCGGCACCGACGCGTGCGTGCGCAGATACGTACGCGCGCGGCGATACGATGACGGGCAAGTCGAAGCCGTGCACACGCAGCTGTTCGAAGATTCTGCGGCGCGGTTCGTGCGTCTTGATCTGTCCGACCGCGACGAGCGCATGCCCGACGCGCGCACGCAATGCCGGCAGATCGGCATCGGTGCCGAGCACACGATGGCCCAGCACACTCTCACCGACCTGCGCCGCGGAGCCGACCAGTCCCGCGATCTCGAAGCGTCCGTCGGCCTCCACTACGTCGATGCACGCAAGCGCATGACCGCCGGCCCCGATGAGCAGGATGGATTCGCGGCTCACGCGCTCTCCAGCGCCAGTTGCGCGCTGCTGGGAATGTTGATGATGCGCTGCTCGAGTGACTCGGCAACCGGCAGCGGCATGCGCGGACAGTTCGCGAATGCCGGCAGCCGATGATTGAGCAGCCAGATCGGCCGCGTCATGAGGCCGGCGTCGTTGGTCGCCGCGAGCACGGAGTCGCGTTCGGCCGCGAGCGGCGCGTCGAGCAGCAAAGTCTGCAGCCAGTAGTTGCTGCGGCATCCCGCAGGTTCGCGCACGAGGTGCAGACCGCCGAGTCCCGCAAATGCCGCCGCGTAGCGTTCGAACAGGCGGCGCTTCGCGTCGATGAGCGCGGGCAGCTGCTCGAGCTGGGCGCAGCCGAGCGCGGCGTTGAGATTGGGCAGCCGGTAGTTGTAGCCGATCTCGTCGTGGCGGAATTCCCAGCGGTGCGGCACCTTGGCGGTGGTAGTCAGGTGTTTCGCGCGACGCGCGAGAGCGGCATCGTTGGTGAGGATCGCGCCGCCGCCGCCGGTGGTGATGGTCTTGTTGCCGTTGAAACTCAAGGTCCCGAACAGGCCGCGCGTGCCGGTGTGCACGCCGTGGTACAGGCTGCCGAGCGACTCGGCGGCATCCTCCACGATGACGATGCCATGGTCGTACGCCACCGCCGCGAGCGCATCCAGGTCGACGGGATGGCCGAAGGCATGCATGGGTACGACGGCGCGCAGCACCCGCCCGGTGGCGCGATTCACGCACACGCCACCGCGCATTTCCGCAACGCTTTTCAGATAGTCACGCAGCGCCCGCGCATCGAGTCCGAGCGTACGTTCCTCGCTGTCGACGAAATGCGGTATGGCGCCGCAGTAACTGATCGCGTTCGACGTGGCGACGAACGTGAGCGCTGGCGTGAGGACCTCGTCACCCGGAACCACTCCAGCGAGCCGCAGCGCGATGTGCAGCGCCGCGGTGCCGTTCACGACCGCAACCACATGCTGCGCGCCCGTGTACGCGGCGAGCTCCGCTTCGAAGCGGTCGACGAACTTGCCCACCGAAGAGACGAAAGTGGAGTCGAGGCATTCCTTGAGATAAAGCCACTCATTGCCAGCGAACCGAGGCTCGTGCAGCGCGACACTCGCGTCGCCGATGGCCGCGCGGATGGCTGCGACCACGCGCGCCGATAACGCTGCGCGATCATCGGTGTCGAGAGGTGCAGCCATGGCGTTCACAGGTTGTAGTCATCGGACTTGTAGCGCGCGAGATTCGCCGGCTCGCGAAACCAGCCAATGGTCTCTTCCAGCCCGCGGCGCAAGCCCGCCTGCCCGGCATATGCCGGCGACCAGCCGAGCAGCTCGCGCGCGCGCTCATTGGCGGCCAGCAGCCGCTCGACTTCGCTCGCTTCCGGACGCAGCCGCCGTTCGTCAGTTTCGATTTCGACGCCGACGCCCATGATCTCGGCGATCAACCTGGCGGTATCGCCGATGGAAATCTCAAAGCCGCTGCCGATGTTGACCACCTGTCCTACCGCGGCATCGGCATCGATCGCGGCGAGAAATCCGCGCACGGTGTCGGCGACGAAATTGAAATCGCGCGTCGGGCTCAGCGCTCCCAGGTGGATACGGCGTTTGCCGCTGGCGAGCTGCGTGATGACGGTGGGGATGACGGCGCGCGCCGACTGACGCGGGCCATAGGTGTTGAACGGCCGCAGCACCGTGACCGGCGTGCCGAAGGATTTGTGGAACGACAGCGCGATCTGATCGGCACCGATCTTGGTGGCCGAATACGGCGACTGGCCCTGTAGCGGGTGCTCTTCGGTGATCGGCACGAAACGCGCTGTGCCGTAAACCTCGCTGGTCGAGGTATGTACGCAGCGGCGCAGGCCGAGATCGCGCGCTGCCTGCACGATGTTCAATGTGCCGTTGATGTTCGTGTCCACATAACTCGCCGGGGCGTGATACGAATACGGAATCGCTATCAGCGCCGCCAGATGCAGCACGGTGTCGTGACCCTGCATCGCGGTATGAACGCAGTGCGCGTCGCGCACATCGCCGGCGAATACTTCGAACTTGCCCTTCACGTCCGGTGCGCAATGGTCGAGCCAACCCCAGGAGTTGAAGGAGTTGTAGTTCACGAACGCGCGCGTGTCGTGACCGGCGCGCACCAGCGCCTCGGTGAGATGGGAACCGATAAAACCGTCGGCGCCGGTGATCAGAACTTTAGCCATGGGAGTGCGGGATGAATTTCTCGGGGCGTGTCATGCGTGAGCTGCGTGGGCCATCTGCCTGAAGCTCTGGCTGGTTGCGAGCAGCTGTTCGTATGTGCCCTGGGCGACGATCCGGCCGTTCTCGATCTGCACGATGAAATCGCAACGCTGCACGGTGGTCAGGCGATGGGCGATGACCAGAATCGTCAGGTCCCGGGCGAGTTCGCCGATGGCTTCCATCACGGATTTCTCGGTGACGTTGTCGAGCGCGCTCGTGGCCTCGTCGAGCACCAACACACTCGCCTGCTTGTAGAGCGCACGCGCGATCCCGATACGTTGCCGCTGTCCGCCGGACAGGCGCACGCCGCGCTCACCGACCAGCGATTCGTACGCATCCTGGCGGCTCTCGATGTGCAGGTCGATGTGAGCGCGACGCGCCGCGTCCCTGACGCGCTCCATGTCGACGCGCTCGCGCGGCAGGCCGAAAGCAATGTTCTCCGCGAGGCTGGCGTCCGCCAGGTAGATAGACTGCGGCACGTGCGCGATGTTGCGTTGCCAGGCACGGATCGAGTGCGCGTCGAGCGCCTGGTCGTCCACGGTGATCGTGCCCTCCACCGGGCGCAGCAGTCCCATGAGCAGGTCCATTGTGGTGCTCTTGCCGCCGCCGGTGCCGCCGACAAAGCCCACGCGCGCACCTCGCGGGATGGTGAGGTCGAGGCCGTCAATCGCCCAGGGACCATCCGCCGAATAGCGAAAGCGCACGTTGTTGAAGCGTATGGCCTCACCGAACGGCAGCGGCGCGGGAACCGGCGTGGTGGCCCACTCTGGTAGCGGCTGATCGAGAAGTGCGATCGTATCGTCGAGCACGCCAAGATACCCCACGATCGTGGTCCATGAAGCGTAGGTCGACTGCAGCGCCGGCAACAGGCGCTGGGCGCCGAGTGCAAGCGCCGCAAGCGCCGGTAGCCCCTGCGCAATGCCTCCTTCGCGGCCGGCGAGCCCAAGGGCGAGCGCCGCGATCAGGATCATGCCGAAGGCTTCCACCATCGGTCGCGGAGACTGAGCGATGAAGACATTGGTGCCTTGTGCGCTCCGCAGCGCGCGATCGGCGCGCCCGTACAGGCCGCTGTAAAAACTTTGCGTGCCGTCGAGCAGCACGTCGCGGATGCCACCCAGCCCCTCCTGCAGGGCTTTCACGACATGGTTCTGCTCGCTGGAGATGATCCGGCTGTTGCGTCGCAGGCCGCCATCCGTCACCAATGTGACCATGGCATAGGTGACGCCGAAGCCCAGCGCCGAGACGATCGCGACAAACGGGTCGATGATGATCAGCGTCGCCATCACCGCAATGAGCAGCAAAGCCGAGCTCAACAATGTGATCGCGGGCAGCAACACGCCAAGCATCGTGGTGCCAATCTTGGTCGCGATGCCGCTTATGACTTCGCTGCTGCTGCGCTGAATGTGGATCTCGTAGCTCTGGTAAAGCGTGCGCCGGTACACCTCGAGACTCAGGTCAGCGCCGGTCGCGAAGGTAAGGCGCGTGCTGGCCCAGGCAAACGCCAGCCGGATCACGCCCGCCAGCAACGCCGCCACCGCGAAGAAGACGGTAAAAGGCAATCTGAGCTCGCTGGCTGCGCTCACGCCCAGCATGCGCGCAAAGACTGCGACTGCGGGATTCTGCAGCGCAGCCTCGGGGGCCGCGAGAATGCCGATGAAAGGCACAACCGCGCCGATGCTCACGATTTCCGCGATCACGCTCGAGAACATGAGGACCTGGAGCAGCACGAACTGCCGACGCCGCCGCGGACTCAAATGGCCCCACAGCGCTCGCAGCAGTTGCAGCAGTGGACGTTCGGCGTTCACGCGGATCGTTTCTTGCCGTAGTTGCGCCACAGGTTGTGGCCGAGCGCTATCAGCGCGCCCAGAATTCCGCCGAGCACACCACCGCTGAGGACCATGATGGCGCGGCGCGGCCAGATGCGCTCTTCAGGCGTCACCGCCGGATCGACGACCGTGAATGCGTATTCCGCGCGGGTACTCGCAAGCATTTGCTTCTTCGTTTCGTTTTCCACCAGCCCGTACATGACCCGCTGGATGTCCACAACCTGCGTCTTGTTGATCTGTTCATTGAGGTATTTGATGTTGCGGCTGGCATCCTCGAGCGCGCGATTGCGCAGGATCTCATTGGCCAGCGCCACGTACTGGTTCGCCCATAGCGCCGCCTCCTTTGGATCGCGCCATTGCACCGACACGATCGTGGTGCCGTTCTCCTTATCCTGGCGGACCACGACCACGGTCCGGCGGAACTGGTCGACGGCCAGCCAGAGGCTTTGCTTGCGCGCATTGCGCAGAATTTGCCGGGTCAGTTTGCCTCGCGCGATGAAGGTTTCCGCGAGGTGGCGCGAGCGCAGCATTGCAAGGGCTTCGGGCCCGCTGCTGTTGCCCTGCAGATTGATGCCCGCGAGACTGGCAAGCCCGCCGATGCGGCTGGCAAGCCCGCCGAGATCATTGCCGTCATCCTGGCGCACCGGGGTGATGACGACCTCGGCGCGATAGACGAATTCGGTGGTCAGCGCGAGGTAGGTCGCGATCGCCGCAAGGCCGAATCCGCAGATCGCGACGAGCAGACGGTAGCGCCAAAGGACCTCCAGCACCGACACGAGGTTGATCGTGCTGCCGGCCCCATGGCTGGTAGTTTCATCGTTCGACATTGTTAGTCACCCGCATTCGCCCACGCTACCGCCTGCGAAGGGCTCAAATCGCTTCGCATCGCGGACCGAAAATCACTGCGCCATCAACAGGAGATCGCTCTCCCGCAGGCGATCAAGGCTCGGAATCCAGACGCGTCTCTCGACGCATCTGCTCGATCTCGATTCGCAACGCCTCGTATTCGCTGACTCTTTCCTTGAGGTACTTCACAGCCAGTTGCGCCTTGCCATGCAGCCCGCTCGGCGTGAGCACGTATAGATAGGCGGCCTTGTTCTGGCTGTTTTTGAAATTCGCCGCTTTCACCCAGCCGCGGCCGATCAGCGCGCGCAGGCAATAATTGACCTTGCCGAGACTGACACCAAGCGCGCGTGCCGCATCACGCTGGCTCATGCCAGGGTTTTCCTCGAGCAGCCTCATGAGCTTGTAGTGCACACTGGTATTCATGCGCACTGCCGTGAAAGCGCAGCCTGGTCCACGCACACCGGTGTGCTGCGGCCTAACAACGATAGCAGGATGACGGCGCGTTCCTGGCCAGCCTCGCGATCGAAGATTCCATCGAGCCCGCAGAGCGCGCCGGAGATGATGCTGACACGCATGCCGGAGTGCAGCGGGCGCTGCCGCAGGCGGTGCAGCCCGGAACCCGGCTCCTCGCGTGCCATCAGGCCGCTCACCAGGGAATGTGGAACGGTCGCGAGCTGCGCGCCGAATCGCACCACAGCCGTGACCCCGACGGTCGAACGCACGGGCGCGAGCGATTGGCGCTCCGTCTCGACCTGAACGAACACATAGCGTGGAAACAGCGCTCCGATCCGCTCGCGCCAGCGGCCCCGATGCAGGGTGCGCCGCAGCAGGCGGGGAAAATAGACCTTGAAGCCCTGACGCAGGAGATTGACCTGCGTGAGTCGCTCCCCTGCCGGCTTGGTGTGAATGAGAAACCAGGACCGAGCGGCCTCGGTAGTGGGCAAACAGTCTTCGAATAGCGCGTGGCTTCCGGCGAACAAACCCGCTCTCTCGTTGCGTTCAGTCATTGAACGCAGCGGAGTTTAGGTAGCTCCCCCAGGCCTGTCAATGACTTGAAGCGTCAAACTAGAACGAATTGACCGCCGCTGCCGAGATCGCGAGGTTATAGATGATCTGGGTCACAGCCTGCCAGAACGGCAGCGCCGGCAGCCGTTCCGCATCCAGCGGCACGACCACTGTGTCGCCGGCACGGATCTGCGCCTGCGAGCCACGGCTGAACCAGTTGCCGCCGGAATTGGCGACTACGCTGCCATCTGCGCGGACCACGTAGACCTTGTCCTTGTCGGCCTTGCGAGTCATGCCGCCGCTCAAGCCGATGTAGTCGTCGCGTCCGAATTCTGCGCGAAACAGGTGCGATGTCGGGCTCTGGACTTCGCCGATTACCGTAACTTCCTGCTGCTTCCTTGGCACCAACAACTCATCGCCGTCGCGAAGCACGATGTCATCGGGTGATCCCGACGTAGCACTGAGCACACGAGGCAGATCGATGACCAGGCGGCCCACCGCCTTTGCGCCGCGAATCTGCGCGAGCAGGGATTGGCCGACGGAGAGTTGAGTACCGGCCTGCGTCTGGTTCGCGATCGCTCCTTGAAACGCGAGGATGGCAAGATCGTTCTGCAGTCGACTCGCGAGCACGTCGACCTGCTGTTGTTCACGAAGACGTAATTCCTTGCGCGTAAAGACACTGCCCGCGGGAAAGGCCAGTTCCGACAACCCACCGGCGCGCGCCATCAGCGAGCGCATCGTTTCACCCGGCGCGATCGGATAGGTGCCCGGAAACCGCACCTGGCCGCGAATTGTCACGACTTCCTTTGCCGCCCAATCCGGAACGGTCTTGATCGTCAGGGTGTCGAACGGTTGCAGCAGCACATTTGCCGCCGGATCCCCGCGGACGGCTGCGGCAAGATCGAGCGCGAGCAGCTGGGTGCGCCGCGATTCGCCATTGACGATCTGGTATCGCGTCAGTTCCGCCGTGCCGCCGTACGCGGCGTCGGACAGACTGCCGCCGGCCCTCACCAGGTCACGTACGGTCATGCCGTGTTCCAGTGGATAGTCGCCCGCGACCTTGACCCGCCCATCGATGTGCACGATGTCGGTCGGGTGATCGAAATTCGACTGCAGGCGCAGCTCCTCGAGCAACGGCTCGATGACGCGGTCGCGACCTGCTTCGAGATTGAAGACCATGAGCCGGTCGCGCGGCATGAGTGGCACGTTCGCGGCCGACTCGGGATCCGCCAGCGCCGCCGCAAGATCCGCAGACAACACAACGATGCGGCGATCGGGCGGCAGCTCGCGCCGGATGAGAACGTAGTGCGGGTCGCCGTTGGGCATCAGGTCGTCGACCGAATGCAGCACGTCGGTGAGCCGCATGCCCTCGCGATGGGGAAACACGCCGGGAGCATGCACATGCCCATCCAAAACGATCCCGGCGTCGAGAGTCGGACGCAGACGCGAGATCCGCAGCAGGTCGCCGTTGCGGATGCGCTGCGAATCGTTGTTAGTGCCACCGAGCGTTACGGCGAGCACGACGCGCCTGCCGGCCTCGTCGATCCGCGTGAGCGACGCCTTCGCAGTGTCCGCTTCGGCGGTCAGACCGCCCGCCAGGTTCACCAGCTCGGCGATCGTGGTCTCTGTGCGTGTCTCATAAATCGCTGGCCGGCGCACTTCGCCCGCGACGCTGACGGTGGGCCCGGAGGGGGGAATGAACACGACGTCGCCCGGCAACAGCTTCGCGTCGTCGGTGGTGTCACCACGAATCAGCATGTCGTAGAGATCGAAGCGCCGCACCAGCGCACCCTGGCGCCGCAGCTCCACGTTACGCAGCGAGCCGATTGGCTCGACACCCCCGGCCGCGAACAGCGCCGAGGTGATCGTGCCGAGACCACTGATCGTATAAGAACCCGGGCGTCGCGCTTCACCCAGCACGAACACGCGAATGCCGTGCGGTTCGCCCATCGAGACACTGGCGCGCACGCCGATCATCTGGAGTGCAACCCGCGCCTCGATGCTGGATTTCACCTCCGCGAACCGCCGCCCGGTGACACTGATCGGGCCGAGCTCGGGAAAGTTGATGCGCCCGTCGCGGCCGACCGTGAGACGCATCGTGCGATTCTGGCTGCCGTACAGCTGCACTTGGAACTGGTCCCCTGCGCCAACGACGTAATCCACCGGCACAGGAATGTCGGTGACCGGGGCGAATGTCGAGGCATTGCGCTCGAAGAGCTCGTAACCGAATGGCTTGAGTGCCTCCGTCCCGATGCGCTTGAGCGGTAAGCGAGTGATGCGCAAATCGAAGTCCCGAAGCGCAGGTTCGACCGACATGCGCAGGGCGGCTTGTGCTTCGGTCAACCCTGCCAGTGAGATTGGCGCGAAGCCCGGCAGCTGCAACTGACCATCGCGCGACAAGCGGTAGGGATTGCGCGAGCGGATCAGCTCGCGCAGTTCCTCGAGCCGCGTACGGTCTTCGTCGGAGAGTTGTCGTAACTGCCGCCCCAATGGCGAGTAGCGAATGACATCCGCATCAGCGGTGGGCGGCGTGGTTGGCGTCAGAATTGCAGGCTGGCTGGTCGTCGGGCGGCGCTCGGCGTTTTCGTTCTGATCGCGCACCGGCAGCAGTTCGAAATCGATTTCAATGATCAGCGAATCGTCCGCGCGCAGCACCCGGCGGCTCGACTCGAGCAATTCCTCTTCTGCCTGGGGATCGCTCGAAATCGGAACACGCACGGTGCTTTTCGCCGCGTCGTCGCGGCTGCTGTCATTGCGCTCGGGTTGCGATGATGCGCCCGGCTCGACACCTAGCTGACGCTCCAATGCCTCGCGCTGCTCGGGTGACAGGCTCTTGAGTATCTCCAGCTGATCGGCAGTCGGGACCTGTGCTGACACCGGCAACGAAGCCGCCGCCATCACGGCAGCCCAGACAATCAGCCATTTCTTTGACATCAGAAACCTTGCTCCCAATTCACGAATCCACGGACTTCCGAGCGCGCCCCGACAACCGGGGAATGAGTGTCATAGCCAACACCGAAATGAGCCACGGCCGGGCCCAGCCGCCGCGAGTAACGCAATTCTACATTGTCGAAATCGAAGGGAATCGAACTGATGGCATGATCGCCACCGTCCCGATTCAGTTCGATCCGGCGCAGCGTAGCGCTGATAGTGTCGCCATTCGCGGCCGTCAGGATGCCGCGTAGCGAAAACATGCGGCTGTCGTTATCCATCGAATGCCCGAGCAGGCGGTGCCGGTAGGTATAGCCCTGCGGATATCTGCCATTGCGGTAAGCGCAGTTGAACTCCTGCCGTTCGCGCGTGAACGAGCAGGCGGTGTCGGAATACTCGGCGAGCACGCGCATGCCCCCCAAAGCACTCGAAAACCAGGTTTCCAGGCCGAATTGCCCGATGAACTTGCTCGGCAGGTGACTGGCTTCATCCTCGCCAATCCATTGCGTGTACAGCGCCAGTGGCAACGCCTTCCACGGTGAACGCACGCGCGCATCGTACCCGGCTAGCTGGTTGCCGGGGTCATCGCCGGTGTCGCTGTTGTCGCGCCCGAGGAGCATGTCCATGAAAGTCCCAAAATCGCATTCCGCGTCGCCGCCACACCACTGCGCCGTGCGCGTGAGACCGAATTCGAGCCACGGCCGCGGTTTGAAGTTGACTCGCGCGGCCATGAACCGCACGTTCGGTACCGCTACACCGCGCGACTCGGCCTCGCCGACCGCGATGCTTGCACGCCACGGGCCGATCCAGGATAACCAGGGCGTTCTGAAGGGATCGGTGTAGTTGCGTTCGAGCGTGAGGCTTGGGATGGGCCGCGCATTGGTAGATAGGATCAGGCTTCCGTCCCAGCCAGGCCCCCACCAGCGCTCCATGTAGCCGGCGGAAATCATGAAATTGCCGATGCTCACCCCGAGGTAGCTGCCGTCGGGCCGAAACCTTTTGTCGTCGTCCGGACCGGCGGTCACCGACCCTTGCAGGTTGGCTGCGAAATGGTCTCCCAACCAGCTGGCGCGCACGGCTAGTTCCACTTCTTCACGCGGGGTATCGGCGAAATCGCGCAACTGGGTTGGCTCATGCGCGGCTGACACGCGTAATCCGTGACCCGCGTAGCCGCGCGCCGAGGCTGCGCGCGCCAGGCGCTGGACGCGCAGCAGCGCATCGGCAGTATTGTCATCGAGATCGGCGATCGAGGTGCCGAGCGCATCGCGCGCGATGTCGGGCCACGACATCGGCCAGGTGGTGACCGGCCCGCGCAGGATTCCCGCGTCGGCCAGTAGTTGGATGTCGCTGCGCAACCCTTCGTTGCCCGGCGCGAGCCAGGGATCCGCCCGACCGACGACTGCGATGCCCAGGGAGACGAAAAACACGAATTTTCGGACTGGCGGCGACACACTCAGGGTTTGAAATCGTGATGCCAGCTCAAAAATCCGAAGGGCTCGACTTCGCGCCGACCGCCGGCAGGTTCGAGCGACTCGACGCCGAGCTGGATCGCAACACGCTGGTCGAGGATTTGCCCCTTCCAGCCCAGTTCCAACGAGGAGTAGTCCGCCGGACGGTAACTCACCGTGTTGCTGAAATCGTTGAAATCGTCGCGATTGAGACGCGAGGTCCGCGCGGTCATCGACCACAGGTCGCCGCCGGGCGCCGAGTAAGTCGCGCCCAGCGAGTAGTTCTCGGCATCGCGGTCGGAGGTGTATCCGATGACGCGGCCGCGATAACGATAGCCCTCGGCATCGAACAACCCCTGGTTGTACGCGCAGTTGTAGTACGGGCCACGGCTGGTGTTCGCCGAGCAGGTGGTGGTCGCGTATTCGAGATGCACCTGCAGCAACGCACCGTTCGCAAACGGCTTCCAGGTCTCGACGCCGTATTGCGCCAGGTATTTCGCCGGTAGATAAGACGATTCGTCTTCGCCGATCATCTGCGAATAGACGGCGTATGGCCAGTTGCCGATGGGCGAGGCCCAGCGTATGTCGAAGCCTGCCATCTGGTTGCCAGGCTCATTTTCCGCGGTGGTGTCGATGCCGACGTTGTCATTGCCGATCAGCAGGTTCCAGAAGGTATCGAGGTCACAGTGCAGCTGCCGGCCGCAGAACTGTGCGGTGCGCGAAATCCCAAGCTCGATGTCCTTGAACGGCATCACCTCCACCCGCCAGGCCATGAACAGCGGGCGGTCGATATCCTGCCGGTGATCTTCCATCTGACTGAGGCCGAAGCTGAAGCGCCAGGGCCCAAGCCAGCTCAGCCAGCGTGATTCGAACGGCATCGCGGCGGCGCGTTCCACCATGAGGGTCGGCATGGGACGAGCGTTGTTCGACAGGATCAGGCCGCCGTCGTGAGCCGGCCCCCACCAGCGATCGAGCGTATTGGCACTCAACAGCCAGTTGCCGAGCTGCATCGTGGCGTGCGAGCCATCCGCGCGCAGCTCCTGACCGTCGGCAGGATCGGCGGCCGCGGTCACCGTCGCACCGAACGCGAAGCGATCGCCGTCGTAAGCCGCGCGCGCGCCGAGTTCGCCGTCTTCGCGCGCGATCGTATCGAAGTCGCGCAGCAGTGCCTGCTGTCCGCCCGACAGCGTGACCGAGAGAGCGATCTGACGGCGGCCCGCGGCGCGCGCCCGCACGCGCTCGAGCGCATCAGCAACCGCCGCATTGGTCGCAAAATGTTCCTTGGCTTTTGACAACGCGTACTGCACGGACGCGTGCGGCAATGGCCACTGGTTGATTGGCAGACGAATGATGCCGGCGTCGTTGAGCAACTGCAGATCCATCCGCAGCTGCGTGTCGCCCGACTCGAACCAGCCCGCATCGGCAACCGCCGTCGCGGCTCCGGACAGCGCGACGATCAGCATCAATCCCAACCGCGTCGCACGGCCCGAGAGACTTTTCCCGAAGATCATCGCTTCCAGCTTTGCAGGCGCTTCAGCAGCGGCTTCAGCATGGCGCCCGTTCCATCGGCTGCATCCGGATCCTTCACCAGCGGCAACACTTCCTCACACATTTTCTTGCCGAGCTCCACGCCCCATTGATCGAACGAATTGATTCCCCAGACGACGCCTTGTGTGAACACCTTGTGTTCATACAGCGCCACCAATCTACCCAGCGTCTTCGCGTCGAGTCGCTCGAAAGCGACCACGCTCACCGGACGGTTGCCGGCATGGACCTTGTGGCGCGCGAGAAGTTCGACGCGCTCGGGCGGCAATCTGCGCGCGGCGAGCTCAGTGGTGGCTTGCTCGAGCGAGTATCCGAAGGCGAACGCCTCGGCCTGCGCCAGGCAGTTGCCGATGGCGAGCTCGGCCTGCGCCGGGTTGTCCGCCGAGGAACGCGCCGGCAGCAACAGGTCGAGCGCCGCGCGCAGCGTGCCCTGGTGCAGCATCTGGAAGAAGGAGTGTTGCGAATTGTTGCCCGCCTCGCCCCAGACGATCGGCGCGGTCGAATGCGCGAGCGGCTGGCCGGCGAGGCTCACCGACTTGCCGTTGCTTTCCATCTCGAGCTGCTGCAGATACGCGGGAAAGCGCTTCAGCCGGCCGTCGTAGGGCAGCACCGCCAGCGTCGGCAATTCGAGAAAGTTGATGTTCCACACGCCTAACAAGCCCATGAGCGCGGGCAGGTTCCGCTCCCAGGGCGTGCTGCGAAAATGCTCGTCCATCTCGTGCGCGCCGGCCAACAGCTCCATGAAGCCCGCGCGGCCGATGGCGATCGCGATCGACACGCCGATCGAAGACCACAGCGAATAGCGCCCGCCCACCCAGTCCCACATCATGAAGCGGTAGTTAGGGTTTACGCCGAAGGCGTCCATCGCCTGGGCGTTGGTCGACACGGCCGCGAAGTGAGCCGGCACGGCGGCCTCACCCAATTTAGCTGCCAGCCACTGGCGTGCGCTGCGCGCGTTGGCGAGTGTTTCCTGCGTGCTGAAGGTCTTGGATGCGACGATGAACAGCGTGCGCGCCGGATCCGCGCCCTCGAGCGCGTTGGCGAGATCCGTGCCGTCGACGTTCGAAACGCAGCGCACGCGCGGCGCGTCGTGGGTCAGTGGATGCAGTGCTTCGATCGCCATCGCCGGCCCGAGATCCGAGCCGCCGATGCCGATGTTGATGACCGTGGTGAAGCTCGCGCCGCCTGAGCCGCGCACCGCGCCGCTGCGGACATCGTCGGCGAACGCCAGCATGCGCTCGCGCTCGGCCAGCACCTCGCGCGCGATGTCCGCGCCGCCCGGACCATCCGCCGCCACGCCGGGCACGCGCAGTGCCGTGTGCAGCACCGCGCGCCCTTCGGTGGTGTTGATCGGGTCGCCCCGCCACATCGCTTCGATGCGCGCCCGCAATCCGGCCGCATCGGCCAGGCTCGCAAGCAGGCGCAGGTCGTCGTCGTCGACGCGCTGCCGGGAAAAATCGAGGTACAGCCCGGCGGCTTCCCGTGAATAGCGGGTGGCGCGCGCGGGGTCCGCGTCGCGCAGCGCGCGCAGGGTCGCGGTACGGGCTTCAGTCGAGCGGGCCTTCAGGGCACGCCATGCGGCGGTCAGATTGTCTTGAGCCATCGGACGCGTTCTAGCTGCGAAACAGGCCCGCGATGGTATCGACAACGTATTGAAGTTGCGACTCCGCCAGCTCCGGATAGATCGGCAGCGCGAGCGTTTCCCGCGAGGCGCGCAGGGACTGCGGGAAGTCCTCGGGCTTGTGCCCGAGATAGGCGAAACACTGCTGCATGTGCAGCGGCAACGGGTAGTAGATCTCGCAGCCCACGCCCTCTTTGCCGAGCCAGGCGCGCAGTTCGTCGCGGCGCGGCACACGGATGCAGTACTGGTTGTAGATGTGTCGCGAACCGGCCGGCGCGGGCGGCGGCCTCACCACCGAGCCTGCGAGGTTGGCGCGCTTGAAGGCGGCGTCGTAGAACGCGGCGTTGCGGGCGCGCGCGGTGCTCCACGCATCGAGATGCGGCAGCTTCACGTTGAGCACCGCCGCCTGGATCTCGTCGAGCCTGAAATTGCCGCCGATGAGCTCGTGGAAGTATTTCGGTTCCATGCCGTGTACACGCAGCTTCATGAGCTTCGCGGCGAGCTTTTCATCGTTGGTGACGCACATGCCGGCATCGCCGAACGCGCCGAGATTCTTGGTGGGGAAGAACGACAGGCAGCCGATATCGCCGATCGAACCGGCGCGCCGCCTGGCCTCGTCTTCGGAACCGATGGCCTGCGCGGCGTCCTCGATAACGGAGAGCGAATGCTGCTGCGCGATCTTCTGCACGCGCTTCATGTCCGCCATCTGCCCATACAGATGCACGGGCATGATCGAACGCACCCGGCCACCGGTGGCGCGATTGATCAGCGCGCCCTCGCGGTTGGCACACCCCGCGATGAATTTCTCGATCGCATCGGGCGAGATGTTTAACGTCCCCGGATCGATGTCGACGAATGCGGGCCGCGCGCCGACGCGAGCGATCGTGCCGGCGGTCGCAAAAAACGTGTACGGGCTGGTGATGACTTCATCGCCGGCGCCGATATCGAGCGCCATCAATGCGATCAGCAATGCATCCGTGCCGGAGGAAATACCGATACCGAATTTGCAGCCCGAATATGCCGCGGTCGCAGCTTCGAGCGCCTTCACTTCGGGTCCTAAAATGAAGTACTGCGATTCGCTGACGCGTAGCAAGGCCGCGTCGAGCTCGGGCTTGAGCGCGCGGTACTGGGGTTTGAGATCGAGCAGCGGGACTTTCACGCCCGCACTCTACCGCAGCTTCCTCAGCCGAGGTTGGTCACGCGCGTCGGTTGCGGTGCTTTGTTCTTGTAGTACTCGAGGTACCAGTCGACGAACTTGCGGATGCCGACTTCGACCGGGGTCGCGGGCTTGTAGCCCACATCCCGCACCAGGTCTTCGACGTCGGCGAACGTATCGGGCACATCGCCGGGCTGCAGCGGCAGCATGTTCTTCACGGCCTTCTTGCCAAGGCAGTCCTCGAGCACTTCGATGTACCTGCTCAGCTCCACCGGCGCGTTGTTGCCGATATTGTAGATGCGGAACGGCGCGCTGGAAGTGGCCGGGTCCGGATTGTCGCCACTCCACGACTGGTTAGGCGCGGCAATGCGATCACACGTCCGCATCACGCCCTCGGCGATGTCGTCCACGAAGGTGAAATCGCGCTTGTGGTGACCGTTGTTGAACACGTCGATGGGCTTGCCCTCGAGAATGTTCTTCGTGAAGAGGAACAGCGCCATGTCGGGCCGCCCCCACGGGCCGTACACCGTGAAGAAGCGCAGGCCGGTCACGGGTAGTTTGAACAGCGCGGCGTAGTTGTGCGCCATCAGCTCATTGGCGCGCTTGGTGGAGGCGTACAGCGACAATGGATGATCCACACCCCGATGCACGGAGAACGGCATGTGCGTGTTGAGGCCGTACACCGAACTCGTTGAGGCAAACACCAGGTGCTCGGCGCCGTTATGGCGGCAACCTTCGAGCACGTTTACCGTCCCGGTGACATTGCTGTCGATGTACGCATGCGGATTCTCGAGCGAGTAACGCACGCCCGCCTGCGCCGCAAGGTGGATGATGCGCGGGAATTTCTCGCGCGCGAACAACGACTTCATGCCGCCGCGATCGGCGAGGTCCATCTTGACGAAGCGGAACTTCGGTTCGCGCTCGAGGATCGAGAGGCGCGCGCGCTTGAGCGTGGGATCGTAGTAGTCGTTGAGGTTGTCGAGACCGATCACCTCATCGCCGCGCGCCAGCAATTTGCGCGCCGTGTGGAAACCTATGAAGCCGGCGGCACCGGTGAGCAGAATCTTCACGAGCGGTCCTTGCGATCCATGACTATGCGTTCTCTATGGGATCAATGATTCTTGTGCGCCGGGTCGCCATCCGGGGCGCGCCAGACTGCCTTGCCACCACTCGCCTTGTGGATCAGGTCGAGCATGGCCTCGTGGCGCTCCAATTCCTCGGCACTCGCAACTGGTACCGCAAGCGCGATCCCGGGCGTGAGCCTGATCATCCCTGAATTCGTGGGTGTGGCCGCGCGCTGCGATTCTGGCGCCAGCGCCAGAGCACTCTGCCCGCCGGTCATGGCGAGATAGACATCCACCAGGATGCCGGCGTCGAGCAATGCGCCATGCAGCTCGCGCTTGCTGTTGTCGACGCTGTAACGCTTGCACAGCGCATCCAGGCCGTTGCGCTGGCCCGGATGCAGGCTGCGCGCCAGCGCCAGCGTATCGAGCACCTTGCACAATGCCGCGACCGTGCGAGCTTCGCCCGGCAGACGCGCCAATTCGGCATCGAGGAAGCCGACGTCGAAGGGCGCATTGTGAATGATCAGCTCAGCGCCCGAGATGAAGGTCAGAAGTTCAGCGGCAACCTCAGTGAACTTCGGCGCCTGCTGCAGACGCGTGAGGTCGATGCCGTGTACGGCGAGCGCGCCGGCGTCGATCTCGCGCTCCGGATTCAGGTAGCGATGAAACTTCTGGCCGGACGGGCGGCGGTTGAAAATCTCGACGCAGCCGATTTCGATGATGCGATGCCCGGCGCTGGCATCGAGGCCGGTGGTTTCAACGTCGAGAACGATCTGGCGCATGGGGCGCGAGTCTAGCGCGGTTGCGTGTTGCTCAGGAGCTCTCGCGCGGCGTCGTGGGCTTGACCAGGCCGCCGATGCCCTGCGCGCGCTCGCGTGCCTTGGGCCGGATGGGCGTGAGCGTGTACACGCGCTTGCGCGCCTTGATGAGATATGCGCCCGCCGGCCAGGGTTTGATCCAGCCTCGCCGCAGCAACGCCGACGACACGCCGGGCCGCGGCGCGGTGCCGCCCCACGGCGGCGTGAATAGATAGTTGCGCGTCAGTGTGACGTCGTAGCCGAGCAGCTCGAGCCAGTCCGCCAGCCGGCCCGCGCCCAACATGCGCTTCAGGCCCGGTGGATAGCCGCGGCTGATCGCGCGGCTGCGGAAGCCCCACAGACTCCACGGCCGGAATCCGAGTGCGATCAATTGCCCCTCGCCCGCGAGCACACGATCGGCTTCGCGCACCACTGCGTAGGGATCGGTTTCGAATTCGAGGGTGTGCGGCAGGATGACGGCGTCGACCGCGCCGTTGGCGACCGGCAACTGGGACAGACGCGCGACGATATCGGCATCGGCGGAATCCGATCGATCGTGCGCGACAACGGCGTGACGTCGGGTCCGACAACCGGACAACAAACCGTTACGCGAGCCCCAGGTTCCGAGCTGCAGCAACTCCCAGCCGAAAACGTCGTCCAAGGCTTCAACCATCAACTCGGATTCGGCCTGTAGCACAGATTGGCCCAGGGCAGACCTTAGCCAGGTATCGACGGCAGCGGAGGCAGTGGCGTGCGTCACAAATGGCGTGAATTAGATCACAAAAAAGGTAGCAATCCTGTGAACTTACGGCTTAAATACCGGGCAACGACGAAGTACCGTCATGTTACGAAAACGGTACCTGCCACTGCCGCCCTTGGGGGTGTGATTTGACTGTCGGATTAACGGAACGGCGCGCACTGGCGCCACTGTTTCTTATTGCCGCCGCCCTCACGGGATGTGCGACACCGCCCATTGATAGCGCCACCGGCAGCCTGCCGCCGGTTGTGGTGGCTACCCCCGCGCCCGAGGCAGCGCCCCCCGTAGCGGCACCCGTTCGGTCTGCGAAAGCCACGCCGGCACCCTCCAAAACGACAGTCGCGGTTTCGAATGCCGCGCCCACCGACGCGGTTGCCGGCCTGTCGGTCGAGGCGGATGACGCCGCCGCCGACCTTGGGCTCGATGCACCGCTTGCCGATGGCACGCACACGCTGGCCGGCCTGACCCCTGAACAATATCCCGACGTATTCGATCGCATCCGCGCCGGCTTCAAGATCGACGACGTCGAGTCGCCGCGCATCGATCAACAGCTGGCCTTTTACGCCAACAACCCCCAATACCTCGAGCGCGTGTTCGGCCGCGCCGTTCCTTACATGCACCACATCGTCAAAGAGATCGAGGCGCGCGGCATGCCGCTCGAGCTTGCGCTGCTGCCGGTGGTGGAAAGCGCCTTCGAGCCCTATGCGCAGTCGTGGGTGCGCGCCAACGGCCTGTGGCAGTTCATGCCCGGCACCGGCGAGCGCTTTGGTCTCAAGCAGGACTGGTGGTACGACGGCCGTCGCGACGTCGTTGCTTCGACGCGCGCCGCGCTCGAATACCTGCAGTACATGCACGACGAATTCTTCGACGACTGGCTGCTGGCCATCGCCGCGTACAACTGCGGCGAGTTCCGCGTCCAGCGCGAAGTGAACGCCAACCGCGCGAAGGGATTGCCGGTCGATTTCTTCAGCCTGCACTTGCCCGCCGAAACACGCGCCTACGTACCGAAGCTTCTCGCCATGCGCCGCCTGGTCGCAAATCCCGAGGACTACGGCATCGCCTTCAGCCCCATTCCGAACGAGCCCTACTTCGAGAAGGTCGACACCGGCGGTCAGCTGGATCTCACGCTCGCGGCGGAGCTCGCGGGCATCACGCTCGACGAAGTGTACGAACTCAACCCGGGCTTCCATCGCTGGGCAACCGACCCGGCCGGTCCGCATTTCCTCTTGCTGCCGCGTGACACCGCTGACGCGTTCCGCCGCAACCTCGAACTACTCAGTCCCGATGAACGCGTGCGCGTCTCGCTGCACACCGTGAAGCGGGGCGAATCGGTGGCGACCATCGCGAAGAAGTACAAGACCCAGACAATTGTAGTTCGCGACATGAACAATCTCGGCACCGAGGCGCTCGTGGTCGGCGCCGAACTGCGCGTACCGACCGCGGTGGTCAATCTGCCGCCGAAGGTCATGCTGGCGGCAGCCCGCGTCGACGGGCGCGGCGGCCGCGCGGGCCGACGTCCCGCCGTGCACGTCGTGCGCAGCGGCGATTCTCTCTGGCGCATCGCCAAGCGTCATCGCATGGACGTCGCCACGCTCGCGCGCATGAACGGCATGGGCCCGGGCGACACGTTGCGCGCCGGCCAGAAACTCGTGCTCAACACGCGAGCCGCGCCAAGCAGAAATAGCAGCAGCAGCAAATCAGTCTCGTCCGGCAGCTCGCGCGAAGTGAGCTACAAGGTACGCAGCGGCGATACGCTGTCGCGCATCGCGCAGGTGTTCGGCGTCACGGTCTCCGACCTCGTGAACTGGAACGGCATCAGCTCGCACGCCACGCTGCGCCCCGGCCAGAAACTCACCGTCAACGTCCGCCGCCGCTGATTTTCCTCCTGGACGGTTGAAGCTGGCAGAATGCCGGCCTCGATTAACTGGCCATAGGGGATCAAACATGGGGTTCATGAGCGGAAAACGCGCGCTCATCGTGGGCGTGGCATCCGATCGTTCCATCGCCTGGGGCATCGCGCAGGCGATGCATCGTGAAGGGGCGGAACTCGCATTCACCTATGTCAACGAGAAGTTCAAGGAGCGCGTAGCGCCGCTGGCGGAGTCACTGGGTTCGAAACTCGTGCTGCCGCTCGATGTCACCAATGACGCCGAGATCGACTCGGCCTTCGCCGCCATCAAACAAGCCTGGGGCTCGCTCGACATCGTCGTGCACGCGGTCGCTTATGCGCCGCGCGAGGCCTTGGCCGGCGGTTTCGTCGAGAGCACGTCGCGCGAGGCTTTCAGGGTCGCGCACGATGTGTCGAGCTACAGCCTCACTGCCCTCGCCCGCGCTGCGCGACCACTCATGGCCGGACGCGCCGGCGCCATCGTGACGCTGTCGTATCTCGGCGCCGTCAAATCGATCCCCAGCTACAACGTCATGGGCCTCGCCAAGGCCAGCCTCGAGGCGAACGTACGCTTCCTGGCCGCCGACCTGGGTGCGCACAACATTCGCGTGAACGGCATCTCCGCCGGCCCCATCAAGACGCTCGCGGCCGCCGGTATTGCCGGTTTCCGCAGGATGCTGAGTCGCGTCGCCGACGTGGCACCGCTGCGCCGCAATGTCACGCTCGAGGATGTTGGCAACGCCGCGGCGTTTCTGTGCTCCGACCTCGCCAACGGAATCACGGGTGAGATTCTCTATGTCGATGGTGGGTTCTCCACTGTCGGGATGAGCTTTCCGGTGGAGGCCGAGGGCTGAGGGGTTCGGTTGCCCGCGGGCGAGGCGCGCTGTTGAAGGCTTCGAGAGCGGTCGGGGACGCGCGCCCTTCGGGTGCCCGAAAACGAGGCTACGAAAAGCTACGTCTTCCGAATTGGCTGCGCTGAGAGGCACTAGGGGCTTTTCGCTTAACGCCTCGTTTTCGGCGCGCTTTACGCCCGCTCTCGAAGCCTTCAACAGAGCGCCTCGCCCGCACGTAGCGGCACCTCACCGCCATCGACCCGCCGGCATGCTAACTAGCCACAGGACCCCTCGACCTGGCGACTCCGCACGGTCGCTGGCTCCGGGGAGCACAAGCACAGCGAAGGCGAATGGCGGCGTTGGCTTAGTGGCGAAGAGCTCGGACTAACTAGCCGGCCTTGCAGAGCGGATCTTGGGCGCGCTTCCTGCAGCCTCGTCAGCGCGAATCGAGCGCGCCGAAAACGGGGCGTTAAGCGAAAAGCCCCTAGTGCCCCTCAGCGCAGCCAATTTTGAAGACGTAGCTTTTCGTAGCCCCGTTTTCGGGCACCCGAAGGGCGCGCTCGCTTGAGCGCTGACGAGGCTGCAGGAAGCGCGCCTCTTGGTCTTCTCTTCAAGCCCAACCTTGCTAGGCAGAAACCTTGGCAGGATCCCCCAACACAGCTGTCTCGCCTTCGAGACGCGCCACGATGACAGCGCAGGCCGCATCTGCGAGCACATTGATCGCCGTGCGCGCCATGTCGAGGATGCGATCGAAGACCAGCAGCACGCCGATCGCTTCAGCCGGCAGGCCGACCGCCGCGAGAATGATGGCGATGCCGACCAGCGACGCCGCGGGGATGCCGGCAATTCCCATGGAAGTGATCAGCGCGAGCACCACGACGGTGAACTGCGTGGAGAAGGACAGGTGCAGGCCATACGCCTGCGCAATGAACATCGCGGCGGCGCATTCATATAACGCGCTGCCGGCGTGATTCACCGACGCCCCGAGTGGCATGACAAAGCCCGCAATGCGCTCGGACACCTTCGCGTTTTGTTCCAGGCAGCGCAGCGACAGCGGTAACGTCGCCGAAGAAGACGCGGTCGAGAACGCGGTCAGCAGGGCGGGTGCCATCGCCGGATACAGGCGCCACGGATTCACGCGCGCAACCGTGGCGAGCAGGATCGGCAAAGCGACGAAACCATACAGCGCGAGGCCGGCGACGACACAGCCAGCGAACAACAGCAGGGGACCTGCGCCCTCGAAGCCCGACAGCGCCACCACTTTCGCGATCAGCGCGAACACGCCGATGGGCGCGAGCTGCATGACCCAGCCGGTCATGCGCATCATGATCTGGAAAATGCCCTGCCAGAAATTGAGCACCGTCCCCTTGAAGGGTTCCTGGATGCGTGCCAGGAAAAACCCGAACAACACTGCGAAGAACACCAGCGCCAGCAGCTTGGTGTTGGCGGCGGCCTCGACGATGTTCGGTGGTACCACGCCCTTGATCGTGTCGAGAATGCTGGTCTCTGCGCGGTGTTTCACGCCCTCGGTGACTTCCGCCGCGTCGGCAGTGAGCGCGAGCAGGCTGCGGGCCGGTTGCCCGTCCTTGACGCCGGGTTCCACGATATTGACCAGCATCAGCGCGATCAGCACCGCGATCAGCGTCGTGAGTACGTAGAAGCCCAGCGTCTTGCCACCGAGCCTGCCGAGATCGGGTCCGGTGCCAAGGCCGGCGACGCCGGTGATCACCGACGCCAGGATCAGCGGCACGATCAGCATCTTCAGCAGGTTGATGAACAGCGTGCCGACCAGGTCGAGCAGCGGCAGTAGTTTGACCGTGCCGATGGCGCCGTCGGCG
>DATHJZ010000290.1:0-12797 GCA_035286365.1 Steroidobacteraceae bacterium
CTTCCGAGACTGAAGCGCGCGTCGCGGAAGTTATCGTAGTTCACGGTCATGTAGTCGTAGCGCAGATTGAGCGAGCCTTTGGAAAGCCACGGAAAGCGCTCGATCTTGAACTCGTACGTTGCGGTTACGCCTGCGGTAATCGCGTTGTAGGAAGAAAGCTCTTTGTCGCGCGCCATGAAGTTGCTGAAGTCGGCGCGCGGGAAGATGTCCTGGTAGAAATCGGCGGCGGTCTGCGTGTAGTAGCGCACGCGGCCTTCGAAGATCCACTGACCGCCGAAGTGCGGCAGATCGAGCGGGTGCACGTAACCGAGCTCACCCGTGTGGCCGATCACGCCCCAGGTATCCGTGTAGAAGCGATACATGCCGTCGATGGCGGCGCGGTAGGGCAGGAAGTACTTGGCGCGGATCGAGGCGGCATTGCTCGACCGCGTGTTCGGGTAGATCTCGTCCTGACGTCCCTGGCTGAACGGATCGATGAAGAAACGTACCGAACGATACGGGCTGCGCAGGAAGCCTTCGTCGGTGACGACTTCAAACTGGCCCGAGAGGATGAGGTTCTTGGTGACGATCTGCGAGATGCCGACGTTGTAGCCCTGCGTCTCCATGTGCTCGGCGAATGCGGGGTCGTTCACCTTCACACCGTCGATCTTCACGTTGCGGAACACGTCGTTCTTGCCGGTCTTGTAGCCGAACGAGATGGTGGTCAGGTCGCCGAACATGTCGTGGCTGACGCCCAGGATCGTCGTGTTGGCCAGATAGTCGCTCTCGTCGCTCTTCACGTAGCCGACGCTGTAGGTCGACTTGCCGAGCAGGAACGATGCGGAGAAGCTCGACTGCTTGCGTTCGTCATCGTACGGGCTCGCGGAAGTCTCCACGTCCACCGAGGCGGAAGAAACCATGTCGATGTAGTAGTTGGCGGACAAGGAGACGTGTTCGCCGATGCTCTTCTGCACGAGCATCGAGGGGCCGGAGATCGTCACGCCGCCGCCCTCGTAGCGGAAGTACAGGACGTCGGCGCGATCCTCGGGCAACACGCCCGCAGCAGCGTCGACGACAAAACCGGTCGCGCCCGCAAGAGCGAGGCAGGTTATGACGAATCGCCGGAGACCTGTGCGTACTTTGTTGAACATGCGGCCGATACCAACCTAGCTAGTTACAGCCGCAACCGCCACCGGACCCGCCGGTGGCGCCACGCGAACCTTCGCGCGACTCGAACACGTGATCCAGAAAGTCCTGCGAGATCGGCGCGCGCGTGAAGGACATGATGGGATCGGCGAGATTCTCGCGATCGTAAGGCTTCACCCACGGCTCGATCGAGCTGCAGCCCGCCGACAAGACGGCGAGGGCGGACAGAACAAACAAACCGCGGATGCGCATGGCCTTCACTCCTGATTACTCTTTGAGCATCGAACGAATCTGCGTCAGGTACAGGTTCTCGTCACCGGGCTTGTAACCCTTGTGCATGATCCGGATGTTGCCCTTGCGATCGACGAACACGGTGCTCGGCATTCCGGCAACGTTGTACATCTTGCTGACCTTGCTGTCAGTGTCGAACGCAATCGGAAAGCTCACCGGCTTCTGCTTGGCGAGCCAGGCTTCAGCGCCTTTCGCATCCGGCTCGACGTTCACGCCGACCAGGGTGAAGCCCATGGGTTTGTATTTCTTGTAGATGTCTTCGAGCAGCGGCATTTCCTGCCGGCACGGGCCGCACCAGGTGGCCCAGAAATTGATCATCACGACCTGGCCCTTGAACTGCGACAGGTCGATGGCCTTGCCACCGCGACCCGACAGCTGGAACGCCGGGGCGGGACCGGACGAGGTGGCGGCGAACGCCGGCAACACGAATGCCGCCGCGAGCGCGAGACCTTTAGCTATTCCTTTAACCGTGCGTGCCGACATAAAGCTACTCCGTCAGAAGAAGACGGTCGCGCTGAGCAGCATCTCTATGTTGTTGGTGACTTTGTCTTCGCCTAACAAGTCGGAGTTGAACACGCGGTCCTGGACTCCGAGATGAATCGCCAGCCAATCGGTCGGCAGGACGCGGAATCCCGCGCCCAGATTCACGGTCAGCCGATTGTCGCCGGCGAACTTCACGCTACCGATGCCACCCAACAAGTAGAAACCACTGTTCATGGCGAGCTTGCGACCGAGAAAGACCTCGCCAGGAAGGAAGTTGTAGCCCAGCGAGAGGCTGTAATACGTGAAGCGTCTCTGATTTCCGGTAAGCAGCTCGATGTCGCCACCCAGCGTCTCGAATGACGTTTTTCCGGCGGTCGACTGGCCGATATCCGCCCGGAAAAAGAAATCTTCTGTCACATGGTAGGAGATCTGTCCGGCGTAGCTGGAGTTCGTACCAAAATCCTCGATCGAAACGAAGCCGGCGCCCGCGCCGATTTCCCAATTCTCATTGTCGATCTTGGGTGTCTTTATCTTGCGACGCGCCACGTTCGGTTCGATGACGCGCGGCGGCGTGGCATCGGCGTCTTCCGCCTCTTCCTCGGCGGCGGCCTGTTCCTCGGTCTGTTGCTGCTCGACGTTCCTGTTCTTGCCGAACCACGGCCAGCGCAGCAGCGAGCAGCCGGAGAGCAGCAGCGTCGCGCACAGCGCCGTGGTCAGAAGAAGCAGGCGATTAGGATTTTCCATTCTTCCAACTCCTGGTTGTCATCGCGGCTCGTGAAGACCGTGTGCCAGCGATAATCGGCGCGCAGGAAAAAGCGCCGGGTGAGATACATGCGAACACCCGCGCCCACATAGGCCGTCTGGTCCGTGCGGTCGTCGGGCAGGATAATAGTCGCGCGAGGTTCGACGTACACGACGCCGGTGCCGAGCTCGAGGAACGGAGAGATGCGCCACTCCGGAAACATCACGTGCGTGATGCCGGCCTCGGCCTTGTAGCCATTCGAGAAGTTGCCGAGGAACTGCGACAGCGTGATCTCGATCTTCATGTTGTCGGTGAGCGAGTAGGCGCCATACGCGTTGATGAGACTCGCGCCGCCGTAGTCGCCACCGCCGATGCCGATCTCCCAGTTGTGACTGGTGAAGCCCGCCATGTCGCCGAGGTTGAAGATGAAGGCAGAGCCGTCGGCGAGCTTCGTGCGGCGCATGTCGCGCGCCCGGGCCCAGCCCTCGACGCCGTGCTCGTCGCGCACCTTGAACCAGTCGGTGCGGCGAAAGAGCACGTCGACGGATGCCTCGCGCTCGACCACATGGAACACCGGGTAGCCGCGTCCGGGTCCCGTCGCAAGTTCGAGATAGGGCTCGCTGACGAAAACCTGGAGCAGCTTTTCCTGGGCCGCTTCTTCCTTGGCCGCTTTTTCTGCTTCGGTCTGTTTCGCTAACGCTGCGACCGAGAAAAAACATGCAAAGACAACGAGCGCACTAGTTCTGCGGAGTCGGCGGGAACGGATCGTTGTAATACTGGGCTCCAATATCCAGCCACTCCGAAAGCAAGCGCAGTTCAGCGGTCGAGAGCATACCTATATGTGTCGCATTGTTCATCACAGCGAAGAACCGCGACCCGCGCGCATTGCCGGCCCCCATCGACGCCGGCAGCGTAGCGGTCGTGAACACGGGGTTGCCGTTGTCGTCCACGACCTGATTGCCATCATCATCGAGCACGGGAATCTGACGCACCTGGATCGCGCCATTCACGAGCTCGAGCTCGGGACGCGGGAACAACAGTTGTCGGTAAGCGCGCAACTGCAGGGCGTCTTCGTCCGACACTTCATCGGTGAGTTCGAGCGAGGCCGCGGGCAATTGCACGACCGCCGGATCGGCCGGGCTCACGCGGCTGTGGCAGTAGGTGCAGGTATCCGGAAAGATGATATTGCCGGTGCCATCGACTTCGCCCGCGGCCGGACGCGGTACTGCCCACAACGGATGAATGTGGCCAGGGCGTGTACCCGCGGTCGCGTAGTGGATCGTGATGCGACAGGTCGGCGTCCACACCGGGAAGCATCCCGGGTTCGTCGGGAAGGCGGTCGTCATCTGTTGATAGGCGTACGCGAACGAATCCGCGGGCTGTGCGGCGTTCTTCCAGATCTCGTCGTAGACGACGTTGGCGCTCGGTGTGGTCGATTGCAGGCCGCAGTGCTCGATCGTCGTGACCAGGTCGATGCACGACGAGCCGGCACGCGAACGCGCCTGCGCCATCGAGTCGCCGAGCTCAGGAGAAATGGTGTTGACGGTGCCCGGGAATGCGGCGCCGGTGTTGGTCGCGCCCGCGTACGCGGAGTTGAACAGACCCTTGCGGCCGTGCACGAGCGGCGCGGTCCCGGCCGGCGAGCCCGCCGGTACGGTACGCGTGTGGCAGCCGTTGCACTCGAGCATTTCACCCGGGCGCACCGACAGCCAGGCACGATGGATATTGTTGTTGACGCGACGGCCGTTCACATCGAGCAGGCTCAGCTGGAAAGCGATGTTGGCCGGCACTTTCATGCGCACCGAGCCATCGGGTTCGACCGGCGCGTACGCGACGATCTCGCGCATCACACCCGTGGGACCGAACGCGGAGTTGTCGGGATCGGCGATGTCGTCATCGTCGGGCAGCGACACCGGCTTCTCGATGCGAACGAAACGAACCTGGCGATTCGCGTACTGCGCGTTAGCCGGGTTGGACACGGCGGTAATGGTCGAGCCGGTGTTGTTGGCGAGGCGCGCCTGGTCGACACCCATGATGTCGTAGACGCTGCGGATCGAAAGCAGGCCGGCGCCTTCGGCGACGAGATCGGCATTGAGTTCGACCGGCGGCTGCTTGTCGAGGATCACGGTGGGCAGCGGCACGCGCGGCTGCGCGGCAATCGCCTCGGCGACCATCACGCCTTCGACCGGCGCCATGACCGGCAGGATGGTGTTCTGCGCAGGGTCGAACATCCAGATGCTGTACAGCGGCGGCGCGGTCACGGCGGCCGGATCGGTCGCGCTCGCGGTGGTGCAGGGGATGATGCGCGTCGGGTCTGAGCCGCCGACGTCGTGCAGCCGGCATTGCGTCCAGCTCACGAGGATGCGGCCCGTGCCGTCCCACAGCGGAAAGCCGGACTCGAAGCGGCCGCCCGGCGAAGGACCGGGTACCGTGCGCACGTTGTTGAGCGTTGCCGGAGTCTGCGCGGGACCTGCCGTGCCGGCGTTCGCGAGCAGCGGCTGGTTGTTTTCGACGAAACGGTTGGCGTCGATGATGGTGAGCGCGCCGCCGAAATCGACATTGGTCCTTGCACGCGTCAGCACCATGAGACGCCCGTCGCTCATCTCGCGCGCGCGCATGAATTCGACGTTCGTGGCGACGCCCGCGACCGCCGTGCCGGTCTGATGCGAGACCGCGCCGTAGTGCAGCTGCGTGTCCGTGCCATCAGGATTGCTGGAGTACAGATGCAAGCCGTCGCGGCCCGGCGCGCGATCCCAGCGCGTGAACAACACGCGGCCGTTCTGCAGCACCGTGGAATAGAGGTCGCTCGAGGGGTTGAAGGAGATCTGGTGAATGCCCGTGCCGTCGGCGTTCATGACGTGCAGCACGAATGCGGATTCGTTGCGCGCCTCGGTCGCGGCTTCGAACTGCGACTTGCCCTCGTCGAGCAGGATCGCCTTGGCCTGGCGCTGGCGGGTCGAGGAAAACAGGATGCGACCGTCGGGTAGATAGGCAGGCGCCACGTCCTGGCCTTCTTCCTCGATGATGTCCGAAGTGATCACGCGATGCAGCGTGTCGGTCTCGATGTTGTATTCCCAGATATTCCAGGTCGGGGGCTCGTCCTCATCGAAATCGTCCAACGGCCCGCGCATCGCGAAGGCAACGTGCAGGCCATCCGGAGCGACGGCGAGATCCTTGATGTCATAACGGTCGTCCGGCGTGCCGAGCGGATCGACGCGCAGGCGTGCGGTGAGCTCGACTTCGGGCGAGCCCGGCGAGGCGCGGTCGCGCTTCCACAACGTGGCGCTGTAGTCGTCGTCCTCGACGAACGGACGCACGCGCGTGACGTTGTCCTGATCTTCCGGCACCTGGTGCCGGATGTAGAAAATCGGGAAATCGACGGTGGCCGGATCGGGGTCCTGGCCGTTGCCGATGCCGATGCCGCCGCCGCCCGGGCCTTCGCTGCAGCCCGCTAACAAGCCGAGAACGCTGCAAGCCAGGCCGCGGATCAGGGATCCGGCCGTGATGCGGTTCGCGTTTTTTGAAGATCGATTCACTGCGTCCTCCACTGCCACTGCTTGTGCATTGCCGCACAGGCATGTGACGTAATGCAATCATCCCGCTTGAGGCCGCGGCGATCTGCCGACGCCGTCACAGCAGCCAGCCCGACAACGCGGTTCTCTTGTCGACTGTTGTAGTTAGGGCCCTAAAGCGCCTCGCGGCGTGACGTGGTTCGCAGTCCTGGGGCGGAAGGCTACAAGAGGTACGTAATAAATGGTGCTGTCGCCGCTTGGAGACGTACAGGAGCGGAGACAAACAGTTGTTGATAGGGGCGGCGTGATACTGCCTCCGTCAAAAGGGATGTGGATGAGGCAAATGAATACCCCACAGGTTTCAAGTTTGAGAAAGATCGCTCTGGCGTGTGTGCTCGCATGCGTGGCAGTTGCCGCGTCGGCGAACGATCGCGACAAGGCCAAGCGCATCCACGATCGCATCGCGGGCGTGCCGCCCAGCGAGGCGACCCTCACCCAGATGGAGGCGCTGGTCGCGGCAAACGACGCAATCGGGGCAGCCAACATCGCCACCCAGTCACCATCGTTCTACAACGTCACGCTGAAGAACATGGCGGTGCCGTGGACCAACCGTGACCAGACGGTATTTGCGCCGCTGAACGACTACGTCGCCACCTTCATCGGAATGGTTCGCGACGACGTCGACTTCAGCACCGCGCTCTCTGGCGACCTCACTTATACGGTGAGCGGCGCGACGCCGGCGGCCTCGGCCTCGAACAACGATCATTACGCCAACGCGGAAACGAACCTGCTGAACCTGAAGACCGCGCTGCAGCCTACGACGCAGTCGTCGGTGCTGGGTATTCCCGCCGCGGCCACCGCCGGGTTCCTGACCTCGCGCGCCGCCTCCGAAGCGTTCTTCATCGACGGCACGAACCGCGCGATGTTCCGCTTCACGATGATCAACCACATGTGCCGCGACATGGAGCAGGTGCACGACACCTCGCTGCCGCCCGACATGATCCGCCAGGACGTGAGCCGCTCGCCCGGTGGCGACAGCCGAATCTTCCTGAACAACTGTATTGGCTGTCATAGCGGCATGGATCCGCTCTCGCGCGCCTTTGCCTATTACGACTTCGACAACGGCACCGCCGATGCGCCGGGCACGATGCGCCTGGTCTATACGCCGGACGCCGTGCAGCCGAAGTATTTCAACAACGACACCAATTTCGCGCCGGGTTTCCGTACCCCCGACGACCACTGGGAGAACCGCTGGCGCCAGGGCCAGAACTCGCTGCTGGGATGGAACACGTCTTTGCCCGGGTCGGGCCAGGGCGCGAAGTCCATGGGTCAGGAGCTCGCGAACAGCGACGCTTTCGCTCAATGCCAGGTCGAGAAGATCTTCAAGACGGTGTGCTTCCGCGCGCCGGGCAATGCGCAGGATCGCGCGAAGGTCGGCGAGTTGACCACCATTTACAAGAACAACGGCCATCACCTGAAAGAAGTGTTTGCTGAAGCCGCTGTCCGCTGCATGGGCGATTGAGGAAACACACATGAACTTTATGCAGTCTAAAGGTCTCCGCTGGATCAGCGCCGCGCTCGCGGCCGCCGTTCTGGCTGGTTGTTCGAGCGGCGGCGCGCCGACCACGGAAAATCCGATCACGCAGGCGCCCCCGGTCACGGACTACATCGGTCCCGCCTCGGCCAATGCCGACGTGCAGGCCTTCCGCATCAACCTGTGGGAGAACATCAAGGCTAACAACCGTTGCGGCTCGTGCCACAACGCCGGCGGCCAGACGCCGCAGTTTGCCCGCAACGACAACGTGAACGAGGCCTACACGCAGGCCAACAGCGTCGTGAACCTCACGCAGCCCGATCAGTCCCGCATGGTGCTGAAGGTGGCCGGCGGCCATAACTGCTGGTTGCAGTCACCCGCGGCCTGCGCCGACACACTCACCGTGTGGATCCGCAACTGGGCCGGTGCCAGCGCCACGGGCGGCACGCAGATTCAGCTGCAGGCTCCCGCAATCAAAGAAGTGGGCGGCAGCAAGTCGTTCCCCGCAGGCCCGAACGATCCGGTCAATCCGCCCAGCGACACCACCAATTTCGCGAGCTCGTCTCTGTACGCGCTGGTCCGCAACGCCGGCACGGCGAACTGCGTGCGCTGCCATTCGTCGAACTCGGCCACGATGCAGCAGCCGTTCTTCGCGGATGCCGATGCGGCGACGGCCTACGCGGCCATCAAGGCCAAGGTCAACCTCGACAACACCGATCAGTCGCGCCTGGTCGTGCGCCTGCGCGATGAATCGCACAACTGCTGGGGCGCGGCGGGTTGCGCGGCCAACGCGCAGACCATGCTCGATGCGATCAACGATTTCGCCGACCGGATTCCGGTCACGGAAGTCCCGGCGGACCTGCTCATCTCCAAGGGCCTGACCCTGTACGACGGCACCGTCGCTGCCGGTGGCAATCGCTACGAAGCGGCGACTATTGCCAAATACGAGTTCAAGACCGGCATGGGCAACATTGTCTATGACACCAGCGGTCACGAGCCTGCGCTCAATCTCACGATGTCGGGAGACGTCACGTGGGTCGGCGGCTGGGGCATCAACGTGAAGCCGGGCGGCAAGGTGCAGGGCACCTCGGCCGCTTCCAAGAAACTCACCGACCTCATCAAGTCGACCGGCGAGTTCTCGCTCGAGGCGTGGGTCAACAACGCCAACGTCGCGCAGGAAGATGCCTTCATCGTGAGCTACTCGGCGGGCGCCAACGCGCGCAACGCCACGCTCGCGCAGCGCATGTACCAGTACGAGGCGTACACGCGCAGCAGTGAGACCAACTCCAACGGCAATCCGGTGCTGCTGACACGCGCCGCTGACATGGACGCCCAGGCGGCCCTGCAGCACGTGGTGCTCACGTATAGCCCGGTCGAAGGCCGTCGCATCTATGTGAACGGTATCGACACCGGTGACGTCGACGCCCAGGGCGGCGGTTCGCTCGCCGACTGGGACGACACCTTCGCGCTGGTGCTCGGCAACGAGACCTCGACCAACCGTCAGTGGGAAGGCGTGCTGCGCCTGGTCGCGATCCACAATCGCGCACTGACCGCGACGCAGATCGAACAGAACTTCGAAGCCGGCGTCGGCGAGAAATACTTCATGCTGTTCAACGTCAGCCACCTGGTCGACGTGCCCCAGGCGTACGTGATGCTCGAGGCCAGCCAGCTCGACAGCTACGGCCTGCAATTCGACAAGCCGACCTTCATCAGTCTCGATCCGAACGCGTCGGTCGCGAACCTCACGATCGAGGGTGTGCGCATCGGTGTGAACGGCGCCGAAGCGCATTCAGGCCAGGCCTATTCGCCGCTGAAGGCGAACATCGGCGCTACCTACACCGCCGGTGCGGGCCAGAAGATGTCGAGCGTCGGCACGGTCATCGCCCTGCAGAAGGGCGTGCTCGACGACCTGTTCTTCCTGTCCTTCGAGAAGATCGGCACCCGCAGCCATGCGGCGGCCCCGCTGCCCGTCCCCGTGCCGCCGGCGGCCGTGGATTCGGATCCGGAATCGGATGTGGGCCTGCGTACCTTCGATGAGCTCAATGCGACGCTGTCGCAGATCACCGGGGTTCCGCCGACCAACACGCGCGTCGTCACGACGTACGAACTGGTCAAGCAGGCGCTGCCGTCGGTCGAGAAGCTCGGCACCTTCGGTCCGGCGCAGCAGACCGGCATCGCGCAGCTCGCGATCCAGTACTGCAGCCAGATGGTGGAATCGACGCCGCTGCGCCAGGCCTTCTACGGCAGCATGTTGAATCCGTCCGCCACCGCGGTCGCGACATTCGGCAGCGTCGGCACGCCGAACCTGGTGAACCGCGACCTGGTGATCGATGCGCTGCTCCAGAAGGGCATCAGCACGGGTCTCGAGTTCAATCCGGATGACAGCGATATCAGCGCCGAACTCGACAGCCTGATCAACAAGCTGGTCGCAGGACCCACCGGCTCCGCCGCGGGCGGAACGGGCACGGTAATGAAAGCCGCGTGCGGCGCTGTGCTCGGCAGCGGCACGACGCTGATCCAGTAAGGCCAGATTTAGGAAATGGAGCTGAAGTCATGATCATTCGCACCAAGAAATCGCCGCGCACACTGGGCCTCGATGAGCCGATCCGGCACGAAGGCAGCCACAAGGCACCGGTCACGCGGCGGGACTTCATCGCCCAGGGCATGCGCACGGGACCGGCGATCATCGCCGCGCCCGCCGCGCTCGCCATGCTCATCGGCGCCGACAAGGCGCGCGCCATGTCGCCCGATCTGGACGCCATGCGCGGCCTGTGCAACATCACGGCGGGTGCCGGCAAGGTGCCGTTCATCTGCTTCGACCTCGCGGGTGGTGCGAACCTCAACGGTTCGGAGATCCTCATCGGCGCGGGCGGCAATCCGACCAACTTCCTCTCGACGGCCGGCTACGCCAAGCTCGGGCTGCCGGGCAACATGACGCCGGGTTCGGCCAATGCGGCCAGCCCGACTAACAACTTCGTGAACACCGAATTCGGTGCGGCCTGGCACTCGGACGGCGCCATCCTGCGCGGCATGCAAATGTCGACACAGGTGGCCACGCGCGCCAACACGAACGGTTTTCCGATCGCGGCTCGTTCGGAAAACGACACCGGCAACAACCCGCACAACCCGATGTACGGCATCAACCGGGTCGGCGCGGATGGTCAGCTGCTGACGCTGATCGGCTCGCAGAACACCGATTCGGGTGGTAACTCGATGGCGCCCGCGTCGATGATGAATCCGGCCGCGCGTCCCACCAAGGTGGACCGCGCCAGCGACGTCACCGGCCTGGTCGACACCGGCGAGCTCGGCACGCTGTTCACCAATTCCGACGACGCGATCGCGGTGCTCGAATCGATGACGCGCCTGTCGCACAAGCGGGTCGATCGCGCGCAGACCAAGCTCGGCGCGGTGGCCGAAGCCGACCTGCAGAAGCTCGTGCGCTGCGGCTACGTGAAGTCGACCTACCTCGCCGACAACTTCCGCTCGCCGTCCGCGCTCGATCCGAACAAGGATCCGCACATCGTCGCGCAGCCCGACCAGCCGGGCGGAGTGACGCCTATCTTCACGACGGCCGAATACAACGCCGACGGTGAGTTCCGCAAGGCCGCGGCCATCATGAAGATGGTCATCAGCGGCTATGCCGGCGCCGGCACCGTGACCATGGGCGGCTACGACTATCATGGCCAGGGACGCAACACCGGCGAGACGCGCAACTTCCGCGCGGGCCGCTGCATCGGCGCCTGCCTCGAATACGCGGCGCGCAAGCAGATCCCGCTCATGATCTACGTGTTCAGCGACGGCGCGCTGTCGGCGAACGGCGTGGTCAACAACAGCGTCGAAGGCCGCGGCAAACTCGACTGGGCGAGCGACAACCAGGCGACTGCCTCGTCGTTCGTGCTCGTCTACAAGCCGACCGGGCGTCCCGCGCTGCGCAGTGCCACGCGCATGCAGATCGGTTCGTACAGCGCGAACGGCGACGTGGTGACGACCTCGAGCCCGGCGGCGAATGCCGTCAACCTGCTGGTCGAAACCGTCATCCTCAACTACATGTCCCTGCACGGCCAGGAAGGCAACTTCCCGACGTTGTTCCCCTCGCACGGCCTGGGAGGGACCGCACTGCGCGACAGTCTCACGATGATCGAGCCGCTGTGCAGCGGTACGGTCAGCAGTCCGGTCTAGCAGTCCGACTCCATTGATCGATCAAGGGAGCGTGGGCGCCGCGATGTCGCGTGTTGCCGACGCTCCCTTGGCGTTTTTGCCTGTTTCGTCGACCGGATGTGCGTCGCAAAGGGTTGCGCGTTTCGTTGACATTGTTAAGTGGGCTATGGGAAGGTTTCGCGCGTCTGTTTGCGTCGAATCCGGTTTCCGCTTGTCCGGTGTCCGCTTAAGTCTCTTTATCGTGAGCACTAGTTTGTTAGTGAGATCCAAGGCCGCCTTGCAGGCGCGTTTTGCTGCGCTTGCGATTTGCCTCCTGCCGCTGGCAGGGGCGCTCGCGGCCGAGAAATACGACCTGGTCGGCCAACCCGCACCGGACCTGGTGGCGCGCGGCCTGTCGGGCGAGAACGTGCGCGTCTCCGAGCACCGCGGCGAGGTGGTGGTAGTTAGCTTCTGGAGCGGCAGCTGCAATACCTGCCGGGCACAGCTTCTGGCGCTCGACCGCATCTCGAAGACCTATTCCAGCGCCGGGCTGGTCGTGCTCGCCGTCAATCTCGACGACAACCTGGCGCGCGCCGAGAAGTTCGCGCGCGCCCAGGACGTGAAGTTCCCGCTGCTGATCGCCGCGCCCGAGAGCACCGGTCGCGACTATCGCGTGGACCGCCTGCCGATGATGGTGTTCGTGGATCGCGAAGGTGTGCTGCGCGCGGCGCACCGCGAATTCAAGGCCCGTGACGAAGCCCAGTACGTGCGCGAACTGCGCAATTTGTTAGATGAGTAAAACTATGCCGACACCCAGCCTTCACGTCCGCGCCGCCGCGATCATGGCCCTGCTTCTGACATGGGCCATGTTCGCCGCGTCGTCCTTCGCGCAGGATCCGCAACCCGCAACGCCTGCGACCGCCGACCCGGCCGCGCCGGCGCCCGATGCCGCCACGCCGCCGCTCGACGCCGC
>DATHJZ010000291.1:0-27270 GCA_035286365.1 Steroidobacteraceae bacterium
CGTAACCAGCCTCCCGAGCGCCGCAGGCCCGCCCGCGCAGATCGACCACGATCGCACCGCGCTCACCAAGGAGGCGATCAAGCACGCCTTCCTCGACAACCTCTTCTATATCCAGGGCAAGTTCCCGGCGCTCGCCACCAAGACCGACTACTACATGGCGCTCGCATACGCAGTCCGCGACCGCATGCTGCAACGCTGGATCAGCACGGCGGCCGCCTATACCAAGCAGGGTTCCCGCACCGTCGCATACCTGTCCGCGGAATTCCTGATGGGCCCGCACCTCGGCAACAACCTCATCAACCTCGGCATCTACGAAACCGCGCGCACCGCGGTGGCCGAGCTCGGGCTCGACCTCGAAGAGTTGTTAGCCCACGAAGACGAGCCGGGCCTCGGGAACGGTGGCCTCGGCCGCCTGGCCGCGTGCTTCATCGATTCTCTGGCCACCCTCGAAGTGCCCGCGCTCGGGTACGGCATCCGCTACGAGTTCGGCATTTTCCAGCAAGAGATCATCGACGGCTGGCAGGTCGAGAAAACCGACAAGTGGCTGCGTTACGGCAACCCCTGGGAGATCGCGCGGCCCGAATGGTGCTGCGACGTGAAGTTCGGCGGTCACACGGAAGTCTGGTACGACGAATTCAGTCGCAAGCGCACGCGCTGGGTGCCGGGCCACGTGGTCAACGGCATTCCCTACGACACGCCCATTCTCGGTTATCACGTCAACACGTCGAACACGCTGCGGCTGTGGAAGGCGGAGGCGCCGGAGTCTTTCGATTTCGGCACGTTCAATCGCGGCGACTACTACGGCGCGGTCAACCAGAAGGTAGCCAGTGAGAATCTCACCAAGGTCCTGTACCCGAACGATGAGCAGGCGCGCGGCAAGGAGCTGCGGCTCGAGCAGCAATATTTCTTCGTGTCGTGTTCCCTCCAGGACATGTTGCGCATCTGCAAGGTGCAGAAGATTCCGCCCGAACGGTTCCACGAGAAGTTCGCGATCCAGCTGAACGACACGCATCCGTCGATTGCAGTGGCCGAGTTGATGCGCCTCCTGGTCGACGAGATGAACATGGAATGGGACCGCGCCTGGAGCATCACGCGCCAGACCTTCGCGTATACCAATCACACCCTGCTGCCCGAGGCGCTCGAGCGTTGGCCGCTGCCGATGTTTGGCCGCCTGCTGCCGCGCGTGCTCGAGATCATCTACGAGATCAACGCGCGCTTCCTCGACGAAGTGCGCATGGCGTTCTTCGGTGACGAAGAGCGCATCGCGCGCGTCTCGCTCATCGATGAGGCCGGCGAGAAATACGTGCGCATGGCGCACCTGGCGAGCGTCGGCAGCCACGCGATCAACGGCGTGGCGGCGCTGCACTCGGAGTTGCTGAAGAGTGACGTGCTGCGCGATTTCGCGCAGCTGTGGCCCGAGAAGTTCTCCAACAAGACCAACGGCGTGACACCGCGGCGCTGGATGGTGCTGGCGAACCCGCGGCTGTCGCACTGCATCTCGCAACGCATCGGCGACGAATGGATCCGCGACCTGTACGAACTGCGCAAGCTCGAGCCGCTGGCGGATGACGCGGACTTCCGCGCCGAGTGGTACAAGATCAAACACGCGAACAAGACGGCGCTGGCCGGGTTGATCGAGCAACGCACCGGTGTCGTCGTGAATCCGGCCGCCATCTTCGACGTGCAGGTGAAGCGCATCCACGAATACAAGCGCCAGCACCTCAACATCCTGCACGTCATCGGCCTGTATCACCGGCTCAAGACCGATTCGAAGTTCACGATGGAGCCGCGCGTGTTCGTGTTCGGCGGCAAGTCGGCGCCGGGCTACTACCTGGCGAAGCTCATCATCCGCCTGATCACGGCGGCCGCGGAGATCATCAATCGCGACCCGGGCGTCCGCGACCTGATAAAGGTGGTCTATCTACCTAATTTCAACGTGACCAATGGCCAGAAGATCTACCCTGCGGCGGATTTGTCCGAGCAGATCTCGACCGCGGGCAAGGAGGCCTCGGGCACGGGCAACATGAAATTCCAGATGAACGGCGCGCTCACGATCGGCACGGTGGACGGCGCCAACATCGAGATCTGCGAGGAAGTGGGCGTCGAGAACTTCTTCCTGTTCGGCCTCGAGGCGCACGAGATCGTCGCCCGGCGTGCGATGGGCTACCGGCCAATGGAGGTGCTCGAATCTCACGACGAACTGCGCGCGGTGATCGAGCTGATCCGCGATGGTTTCTTCTCGCGCGGCAACAGCTCGCAGTTCCAGCCGCTGGTCGACAACCTGCTGTACCACGATCCGTATTTCGTGCTGGCGGACTACCAGTCGTACGCGGACTGCCAGACGCAGGTCGACGAGGCCTATCGCGATGTCGGCCGCTGGACGCGCATGTCCATTCTCAATTCCGCGCGCTCGGGCAAGTTCTCCTCCGATCGCACGATCCGCGAATACTGCAATGAGATCTGGCACACCAAGCCGGTCCAGGTGCAGCTCATGTCGCAGGAAGAGGTCAAGGCCGGGCTGCTGCAATAAAGCCCGGCGTGGCAAGATAGCCGCCCGCGCGGGACGCGCGGTCTGGTTGCCACAGGAGACTGGAATGCAGAAAGCCCTGGTTCGCGCGGTTTTGTTAGCCGCGTCCCTATCGTTTGTGACCGTCGCCGCGGCGAAAGACGCGCCGGCGCCGGACCCGAAAGCGGTCGAAGCCATCAAGCAACTGGGTCTGGACGAAGGCGCAACGGCGCTGCGCGACCTGCCGGGCTGGCGCGCCCCGAAGCGCCTGGTGATCAACATGAACGGTCCAGTGACCGCCAACTCGAAGCAGTCGCTTGATGCGCTGCAGGCTGCCGCGCCCGATCTCGAGATCGTCATGGTCGGCAGCGTCGAGGAAATGATTGCGCAGGCGGGCACTGCGGATGCGATCGCCGGCGGCGACGACAGCGTTTGCGACGAACGCGTACTCGCGGCCGCAAAGAAGTTGCGCTGGGTGTCTGTCTACTCGGCGGGTGTCGAGTCCTGCCTGGGCAAGAAGGGTCTGCAGAAACCCGGTCTGGTCGTCACCAACATGAAGGCAGTCCTGGGACCCGTGATGTCCGAGCACACCACGGCGTTGATGTTCGCGCTGTCGCGCTCGCTGCAGGTGTCGGTGGCACGCCAGGGCACGGCGGAGTGGAGCGGGAATTTCAGAGGGTCCGAGCCGCAGGCACTGACCGGCAAGACCTTGCTGGTCGTGGGCCTCGGCGGTATCGGCACCGAGGTTGCACGCCGCGCGCACGCGCTCGGAATGAACGTGATTGCCACGCGCGCGAGCTCGCGCGAGGGCCCGGACTTCGTGAGCCACGTGGGCCTGTCGGACGAGCTGCCGACGCTGATCACGCAGGCGGACGTGGTCGTGTCGACGTTGCCGCTGGTGCCTTCCACGACCAGACTATTCGACGCGAAGATGTTCGCGCGCATGAAGAAGACCGCGTTCTTCATCAACGTGGGGCGTGGTGGCAGTGTCGTTACGGACGATCTGGTCGCCGCGCTCAACAACGGCGTCATTGCCGGCGCCGGGCTCGATGTCACGGAGCCCGAACCGCTGCCGAAAGATCATCCGCTGTGGAAGGCGAAAAACATCATCATCACGCCGCACATGTCCGCGCGTTCCGATCTCGGCCAGGCCGTTCGCGAACTGATCCTGCGCGAACAGCTGCGCCGCTTCGTGGCCGGCGACAAGCTGCTGTCGGTCGTGGATCTCCAGAAGGGCTACTAGGTTACTTGCCGCCGGCGTAGATCTTCGTGAGGCGATAGAGGAACTCGCGTCCTTCGATCAGCGTCTGCACGCGGATGCGCTCGTTGAGTCCATGGGCGTTGCCGGTTGCGCCATCGCCTAACATGCCTGACACGCCGTATGTCGGGATGCCGGCTGGCGTGAAGAAGCGTCCGTCCGTCGCGCCAGCGGCCATCGTCGGGATCACCGCGACGCCCGGAAACATGTCCTTCGACAGTGCCTCGATGGGGCCGATCACTTCTTTTGACAGGGGCGGCGGGGCGCCCGGCGTCTCCGGAGGAGCCTGGAATTCGACCTTCACACCGGCGTCGCCAATGGCGGCGATCAGTTCATCGCGGATCTTCGCGGGATCGTGGCCGGGCATGATGCGGCAGTTCACGTTGGCAGTCGCGCGCTGGGGCAGGGCATTCGGCGCGTGTCCGCCCGCGAGCTGGGTCGCGACGCAGTTGGTGTGCAGGATTGCGTTCATCGACGGGTCTTTGCGCAGCCGTTCGATCGCCACCTCATCCTGTGTCCTGGCGGCCGCGATCATGTCCGCGCCTTTCTGGCCGCCTTCGATGGCGCCGAATTTCGCGAGGTAACCGCGCGTCGTGTCGTTGAACTCGATCGGGAACGAATGCTGCTCGACCCTCTCGAGTACGTGCGCGAGCTGATAAATCGCGTTGTCGGGGGTAGGCCGTGATGAATGTCCGCCCTGGTTGACTGCGGTCAGCGTGAAGTCCTGGTAGAGCTTCTCGGCCGCAAGCACCGCGACGAAGCGATACACACCGGTCGCCTGGTCGTAGCGTCCGCCGCCGCCTTCGTTGAGCGCGAACGCGGCGTCGACCAGGTCGCGGTGATTCTCGATCAGGTACTTCACGCCGTTGAACACGTTCGGCGATTCCTCGCCGCAGGTGAGCGCGAGTTTGATACCGCGCTTCGGCTTGTAGCCGTCGCGCTTGAACCGGACCATGGAATCGGTGAACACGGCGGCCATTGCCTTGTCGTCCGAAGAACCGCGGCCATAGAAGAAGCCGCCTTCCTCCACGAGCGTGAATGGATCGCGCTCCCAGTCGGCGCGGTTCGCCTCGACGACGTCGATGTGCGCCAGCAGCAGCAGCGGCTTGAGTGACTGGTCCGTGCCCTTCAAATACGCCACGAGATTGCCGTCCTGCGGGCGCTCCTTTGGCTGGATGATTTGCAACTCCGAATCGGTGAAGCCCGCGGCCTTGAGCCGTGCCGCCATTGCCTCCGCCGCCTTCGTGCACGAGCCCACCGACAGCGTGGTGTTGATCTCGACCAGCTCCTTGTAGAGCGCGCGGAACTCCGCGTCGCCCGCGCGCGCCTGCTTCGAAGCCGCGGTCTGGCGGCTCACGGTGATGTCCGCGGCGTGCGCGGCCGATACCAGCAGCAGGGATGTGGCGATTGCAACGAGACTCTTGGGCACTTGTTTGCTCCAGTTGATCGAAGAAAAATTCAGATCGACGTCAGTACTTCCTGTTTCTCGACCTTCGCCGGGTCGAACTCGATTCCGAAACCCGGCTTCTCGGACAGCTGCACCAATCCATTGCTCGTGAGCAGCGGATCCTTCATGAAATGCAGTTTCTCGGGCACGTGATTGATGAGGTACTCGCCGAAAGGGCATACCGCGGGCGGCTGGCTCGCCACGATATGCAGCGCGGCGTGCACATTGTGACAGTGCGGCAGTAGTTTGACGCCGTGCACCGACGCCAGGTGCGCCACCTTCACCGTCTCGCTCACGCCGCCGCACCATTCGGGATCGGCCTGGATGAACTGCAGCGCGTCGGCCTTGAAGAATTGCTCGGCCTCCCAGCGCCCGTACAGATGCTCACCGGTGGCGATCGGAATCGTCGTCGACTTCGACAGCCGGATGAAACTTTCGAGATCCGACATCGGCACGGCTTCTTCGACGAAGTAGGGGCGGTACTGCTCGACCTTGCGGCACCACTCGAGCGCGTACTGCAGATCCCAGCCCTGGTATGCATCGAACATGATCTGCACGTCGTCCCCGACGGCCTCACGCAGGTGTTTCACCAGCTGCACGTTCAAGTCCATGCCGCGCGCGCCGTCGCCGGGGCCGTATCCCAGAAACCATTTCTGCTGGATGAAGCCGTCTTTCTTCAATTGCGCGGCGCGCTTGCCCGCCAGGGGCGGATCGATCGAGTAACCCAGGCAACTGCCGTACACGCGTACCGGCAGCTGCGTCGGCCCACCCAGCAAGCGAAACACCGGCGCGCCGAAGTGCCGGCCGCGCAGATCCCACAGGGCATTGTCGATGGAGCTGATGGCCATCATGAAATGGCTGGCGCGCGAGTGGCGGTTCGAGCGGTACATCTGATCCCAGATGCGCTCGACGGCAAGCGCGTTCTGGCCGATGACCAGCGGCCGCAGCGTGCCCAACAACGCCGGCAGTGCTTCCTTGTCGAGTGCGCCGTACAGGCCTTCCACGCCGCCCTTGGTGCGAACGCGCACGTAGAAATGCGACAGTGGCCGGCGTTCGACCTTGGTGCTTTCCGGCGGGTCCTTGAACGGCTTCGGGCGCCGCTCCTCGTACACGTGCAGCGGATTGACCTGGTACTGCCGGTTGAGTCCCGGCACGAGTTCATGGGTGCCAGAAACCTTGACGATCTCGACTTCGCTGATGATCAGATCATCGAGCGATGCGGCCGCGGCGAATGCCTCGCGGGTGAAGGCCGGCAGAAAGGCAAAGGCGGAGCCGGCACCCAGGTGCTGCAGAAAATCCCGACGTTTCATTGACGCTCTCCACCAGGAATGAGCGAGCTTGTTGCAAGGCGCGCATCGCCGTCAACGTACGGACAGATCCTTGTAGAAGAACACTGTGCTGCAGAACGGGCCGTCGGGCATCAGCGCGTACTTTGGAATCGAGCCGACGCGCTGCCAGCCGCCGCGCTCATAGAGGCGCTCCGCCTCGGCGCTCGCGGTATCGAGCACCAGCAGCGTCTTACCCGCCTCGCGCGCCGCCTGTTCGACGGCGGCGAGCACCGCCGCTCCGACGCCCTGGCCGCGCGCGCTGCGCAGGACGAGCATTTTCGCGACATCCGCGCGATGCGGCTGATTCTCCGCCGCGGGCCAGATGGCCTGAGCGGTTCCAAGGATTTTCCCCTGCGCATCTTCGGCGACCACCAGGGCGCGTTCGCCGCGCGTTAAGCCGCCGGCCACGTCGCGCCAGAAGTCCGCGGCCTTGGACATCGTCATTGGCTGCATGAAGCTCACCGACGCGCCGCCCGCGACGCAATCTATGAGCAACTCACACAGGCCCGCGAATTCACGCGAGGTCACGACGTCGAGTCGCCGGACCGAGAACCCATTTTCTGGAGGCATCATGTGACCTGTCGCTGTCGATAGGCCGCATCTTCAACTGATTGGGTGACTCGCTGCAAACACGCGTGATGAGCGCTGGCCGTGAATTCCGCTCGCACCCAACGGCAATCCGACGTAGTTCTCCGCCATGCTGGTCTGCGCGGCGACCGAGTCGAACAGGTATTCCAACTCCGTTTCCTGCATGCGCGCCGCGAATGCGTCGCCGGGGAAGCGATGCAATTGCCGCGTCATCCACCACGAGAAGCGCTCCGCCTTCCAGATGCGACGTAAACAACGCGGGGAGTATTCATCGAGCGAATACTCCGAACGATCGCGATAGAAGTCGCGCAATGCTTCGTGCAGGTAGAACACGTCACTGACCGCGAGGTTCAGTCCCTTCGCGCCGGTCGGTGGCACGATGTGCGCGGCATCGCCGGCGAGGAACAGCCGGCCGTGACGCAGCGGCTCGACCACGAAGCTGCGCAGGGGCGCAATGCTTTTCTCGATCGATGGGGGCGCGGCGATGCGGTCCGCGATCTCCTCGCCCATGCGCCGCCGGAATTCATCCCAGAAACGCGCGTCGCTCCATTGCTCGACTTTGTCGTCCAGCGCGCACTGCACGTAGCAGCGCACGCGCGTGGGCGAACGCATGCTGGCAAGCGCGAAGCCGCGCTCGGAATTCGCGTATATCAGCTCGCGCCAGGGCGGGGGAACATCCGCGAGCACGCCGAGCCATCCGAATGGGTACACGCGTTCGAAGACCTTGAGCGCGGCGACTGGCACGCTGCGCCGGCTGACGCCGTGATAACCGTCGCAGCCGGCGATGAAGTCGCACGCGATCTCGTGCGCAATTCCATCGCGCTGATACGTGACGGTCGGCGCAGAGCCGCTCCAGTCATGCAGCGCGACGGCCTCGGCTTCGTATATCGAAGTGGCGCCGGAGGCGGCGCGCGCTTCCATCAGATCGCGCGTCATCTCCGTCTGTCCGTAGACCGTCACTGTCTTGCCGACCAGCGTCTTGAGAGGAATGCGATGGCGCCGGCCGCGGAACCCGATCTCGACCCCGTCGTGGATCAACCCCTCGGCATGCAGCCGCTGCGAAACGCCGAGACGATCGAGCACTTCGACCGTGCCCTGCTCGAGCACGCCCGCGCGGATGCGCCCGAGGACGTACTCCGCGCTGCGCCGCTCGACGATGACCGCATCGATGCCGGCCTGGTGCAACAGCTGTCCCAGCAACAGGCCGGCGGGGCCGCTGCCGATGATTGCTACCTGCGTGCGGATGCGAGACGGCGCATCAGAACTCATACTGGAACGTCGCGAACCACTCGCGTGGCCGCGCGTACGCGATCTCCGCGTAGCCGCTGCCCGTGCTCAGCGAGGAATTGCCGGCGACTGGATAGAGCTCGTCGGTGGCGTTGTTGACGCCCGCGGTGATTCGCCACTTCGAGTCGTTGCCGCGGATCTGCAGCGACGCATTCACCGTGGTGACGGCATCGTCCTGCGCGATCTCGCGCGTATTGGTCGCGTCGAAGAAGGTCTCCGCCTGATACGAGGCGTCGATGCGCGGCACGATTTCCAATGCGCCCGCATGCGCGGTGTACGCAAGGCCGAGGTGGTACTGCCACTCCGGTGCAAACGGCAGGCGGTTGCCTTCGACGAGCCCCGGCGGCAAGACGGCGAACGGGATATTGCTGAGATCGTCGATGGTCGCATCCAGAAAACCGACGCTGCCTTCGATGCGCAACGCTTCGAGCGGCGCCCAGGTGAGCTCTGCCTCGGCGCCATCGATGCTGGTCTTGCCGGCATTGGTGATGAACGGCGCGACGCCGGCGGGCGCCGGCCCGCGATAAGTGAGCTGCATGTCTTCGTAGTCGGAACTGAACACGGCAAGGTTGAGTCGCACGGTGCGATCCGCCAGGTCGAGCTTGGCGCCGAGCTCGATGGTGCGCGCCTGTTCGGGTTTGAACTCCTGTAGTGCCGCCAGCTGATCCTCTGTGAGGACGGAATTGAAATGACTGTTCCAGCCACCGCCCTTGAAGCCCTCCGAATAACTCAGGTACGTCATCGCATCTTCGTTCCAGCGGAACGACACCGACCCCGACGGAGTGAACGAGCTGAACGTGTCGCGATACCACTGCACGGGGACTTGCTTGACCGCGGGAGTCGCGTAGTCGAACTGGTCGGGATACGAGCCCTTGTCATCCTCTGTATAGCGACCGCCGACCGTCGCCGCGAAACGATCCGTGAAGTTCCAGGTCCACTGCGTGAATGCGGCCCAGCTCTTGTTGTCCACCTTGTTGTTGTCACTGTCGCGCTGCACGCCGGGCGGCGGCGGGTTCAGCTCCACGGTCGCGATGTCGTCCGAGGTTTGCTCGAAGTAGTACAGGCCGACGACGCCGACCACCGGGTCGGACTTGTAGGTGAACTGCAGCTCCTCGCTCAGCTGGTCGCCCTGCACGTCGTAGAAGGTGTGCAGGATGGTGAGCGGCGTGTTGTCCGCGTCGCGCACGCCTTTCCACTCGATCTTGCGATAGGCGCTGATGGATTTGAGTTCGACCGCGTCGCTCAACGTGAAAGCAAGGTTGAGCGAGCCACCCCAGTTCTCGAGCCAGCTCGTGAGCGGCGCGGTGCCGTTGTTGCGGAACGGCCCGCGTGCCTGCAGATCGTTCGCGCAGCGGTCGTCGGCGATCATCGGCACCGGGCCCGAGGCAGGAAACACCACGCCGGGACAGCCAGCATCCGCGCTGGCGACGCGCGGAAACGTCGCCGTTTCGTTGATGGCCGCGAACACCAGCGGGCTGCCGTTCTCGTCGGCCTTGGTGTAGTCGAACGCGAGCCTGGCCTTGAATTTTTCCGCTGGCGCGAACAGCCACTTCATCGACGCCGTGAGCGTGTTGGTGTCGCCGAGGTCGGTGCCGTCAGTGCGCGTGACGTAGCCATCCTGCTTGCGGACGCCAACGGCGAAGCGCGCCTTCACCGCAGCGGAGAAGGGCGCGTCGAGTGCAACGAAGCCGTCGATGAGATTGTCCGCGCCGAGGCCGGCGCGCGCCGTGCCGCCGAATTCATCGCCCGGATCCTTGGTCGAGATCAGAATGGCTCCGCCAATGGTGTTGCGGCCAAAGAGCGTGCCCTGCGGACCGCGCAGTACCTGGATGGATTCGACGTCGCGCAATTCCATGGTGCCGCCCACGGCGGTGCCCATGTACACATCGTCGATGTACAGGCCGACGCCGGGATCTACGGTCGAGGTGGGATCGGTCTGCCCGATGCCGCGGATGAAAACCTGCGAGGAGTGGTTGTTGCCGGCGAGCGCGGCGTTGTCGCCGAACTGCAGGTTGGGCACGACCTGGTCGAGCACGTTGGTGTTGAACACCTGCCGGTCGGCGAGCGCGTCGCCCGTCAACGCGGTGATGGCGATGGGCGTGTCCTGCAGATTCTCGGACACCTTGCGCGCCGTCACGGTGATTTCCTCGAGCGCGTACCCTTCGGGTTCCTGGGCGGGCGCGCCCGTGACGAACGTTGCTGCTCCCGCGAGCGCCAACGCGCGCCGGAGGGCGGTAGCCGGTAGTTCCTTCTTCATGTTCTCCCCCCGTCGCCGAATGGTTGACGACGCCGGTGACGTTAGGAAAGAAGCGGCGTATCTTCAATTGCGAAAATCGAATATCGGTTATCGCTGAGGAAGATAGTGCCGTGAGCCGCGCGTTCGATCTCAATCTACTGCCGGTGCTGGTCGCCATCCATGAACATGGCAGCGTCACCGCCGCCGCGCAGCGGCTGGGAATGAGCCAGTCGGCGGTCAGTACTGCGTTGGCAAAGCTGCGCCAGAAGTACGGCGATCCGCTGTTCCATCGCGCCGGCCACGGCATGAAGGCCACCGCGCGCATGCGCGCGCTGTTCCAGCCACTGCGCGATGCGCTCGGCAGCATGGACGACACTTTCGTGTCCGAGTCCGCGTTCAAGCCCGGCACCACCCAGCGCACGTTCACGTTCGCCATGAGCGATCTCGGCGAGATGGTGTTCTTGCCGAAAATACTGAAGCGGCTGCGCGAGCTCGCGCCGCGCGCCACGATTCGCTCGGTGGCGGCCAGCGCCGCACACATCGAACGCAGCCTCGCGACCGGCGAGATCGATCTGGCCGTCGGATACTTTCCCGATCTGCGCGAGAAATCATTTCTCGAGCAGCACCTGTTCTTTCACCATTTCGTGTGCCTGCTGCGGGCCGATCACCCGGTCACCGCCGGAACGCTTTCCAGATCTCAGTTCCTGAGCCTCGAGCACGCGGTGGTGTACGGCGCCGGACGCACGCACGAAATCTTCGAGCGTTACCTGCGTTCGAAGAAACTCCATCGGCGCGTCGTGCTCGAGACGCCGCACTTCCTGAGCATTCCCTCGATCATCTCGCGGTCGGACCTGGTCGTGACGGTGCCGCACGCGGTGGGACTGTTCGTCAAGGACGTCCACATGGACATCCGCATCGCGCAGCCACCGATGCGCACGCCGAAGATCGACCTCAAGCTGCACTGGCACCGGAATTTCCAGCGCGATCCGAAGAACAAGTGGCTGCGCGAGGTGGTCGCGGAACTGTTCACCGACGAATCGGATGAATGGCGGGAGTGAAGTCCGCCCCAGATTCTGTCAAAAAGCGCCGATAAATCTTACAGTCGCCCGGGCCCGAGGAGCGCGCCAACCAGTAACCGTTTGAAACGATTGGCCCCCCGAACTCTTGCACGAGGCTTGCATTCTATTTCGCGTCCAAGAGCCTGATTGCATTGTGAATCAGGTCACAAAATAGCAGAGGGTCTGGGAGGCTTGCGCAATGATTCGGCCGGGTGGTGCAAGGGCACTGCTGGCCGGGTGCTTTTGCGTATCTCCCTTCCCGTCAAAGAGACGCTGAAAGGGAGATTGTTAGTGCCCCGTTCCGGATTTCGCGCAGCGCCCGCCGCGACCCTTCTTCAAGTTGTCTTCTTCATCCTCGCGATCTGCCTCGGCAGCACGGTGGCGCACGCGCAGGCAAGCGGGTTGGTTGCCTCCTACAGCTTCGAGGAAGGCACAGGCACGATTGCCAACGACGCCTCGGGCAACAACAACAAGGGCACGCTTTCCAACGCGACGTGGACTACTTCCGGCAAGTACGGCAAAGCGCTGTCGTTCAACGGCACGAGCAGCGTCGTCAACATTCCCGACGCGGCCTCCCTGCGCCTGACTTCCGCCATGACTGTCGAGGCATGGGTCTATCCCACGGCCGCGGGCAGCGTGTGGCGCACGGTCGTGATGAAAGAAGTCACGGGTGAGCTGGCCTACGCGCTCTACGCGAACGAAGACGTCAATGTGCCTGCGGCCTACGTGCGCATCGGCTCGACCAGCCAGCGCGTCGGCGGCACGAGCACGCTGCCGCTCAACACCTGGACGCATCTCGCCGCGACGTACTCGTCCGGGTCGCTGCGCATCTACACCAACGGCGTGCTCGTCTCGACCCAGGCGCTGACCGGCTCGATCGCGAGCTCGACGCGTCCGCTGCGCATCGGCGGCAACACGATCTGGGGTGAATACTTCGCAGGTTCAATCGACGAAGTGAAGGTCTACAACCGCGCGCTCAGCGTCACTGAAATCGCGGCGGATATGGCAGGCGCGGCGACGCCTGCGCGCGTGACGATTTCCGCGCCCGCCGCGGGCGCGACGATCACGGGCAAGACCGTCAATGTCGGCTATTCCTCGTCCGGCGATACGAGCCAGGCCGCCTTCGTCGCCGTAAAACTCGATAGCGCAACTACTTATGTACCGGTCGCGGGCAGCGCTCAGTTCACGAACGTCGCGTACGGTGCGCACACGCTGAACGCCTGGCTGGCCCGCGCCGACCAGAGCAAGATCGACAACAGCGACGCGGCTGCCGTTGCTTTCACCACCGTAGCCCCACCGCCGGCTGTCCTCAGCATCACCGCGCCGGTGAACAACTCGTCCATCGTCGGCACCACCGCGAGCGTCACGTACGGCGTGACCGGCGATCTCACCGAAGCGCACCACGTCGTGTTCAGCCTCGATGGCGGGACGCCCATGAACGTCATGACGCTCTCGGGCACGATGCAGATCGACGCGTTGAGTCTCGGCACGCACACGATCGCGGGATACGTCGCGCGTGCGGACAACAGCAAGATCACCGGGTCCGACTCGGCCACGATCACCTTCACGATGACAGCCGCGGGACCTCCGCCAGTGCTGTCGTTCTCCGCGCCCGCCAACAACGCGGTTCTGACGAGCAGCACCGTGACCGTCGCATTCTCCTCGAGCGGCGATCTTTCCCAGGCGAACCACGCGCACCTCATCCTAGACGGCGTGGAAGTCGCGATGACCACGGGTGTGAGCGGCACGACACAGCTCACCGTCACCGCCGGCGCGCACACGCTCGGTGGCTACCTCGCGCGCGCGGACCATTCGAAGATCGCAGGCTCAGATGCCGCGTCCCGCAATTTCACGGTGAACATCGTGAATCCGAACGATCCTTCGATCGTCGGCCAGTGGGATCCAACCATCGTGCCGCTGCCGACGGTGGCAGTGAACCTGAATCTGATGCACACGGGGAAGCTGCTCTTTTGGGCGGGTGACTTCGCCTCCGCGGCCAACTACGGCGAGCTCTGGAACCCGGCTAACAACGCGATCACCGACGTTCCGAATCCGTTCTCGAACATCTTCTGCTCGGCCAACGTGCACCTCGCCGATGGCAGCCTGCTCGTGGCAGGCGGTCACGACAAGGCGGGCGGCATCCTGGGAATCGCCGACAGCAACACCTTCGACCCGGTCACCCAGACCTGGCACAACCTGCCCGACATGGCTTTCAAGCGCTGGTATCCCACGCTCACGATGCTGGGCGACGGCAAGGCGATCATCCTCTCCGGCTCGGTGAACAGCGAATCGGTCTTCGTCGAAACGCCCGAGCTCTTCGACCCCGTGGCGAAGACCTGGACGCAGCTCACCAATGCCAAGATGTCGATCCCGCAGTACCCGATGGTCTATCTACTGGCGGACGGCCGCCTGCTGCAATCGGGCACGACTGAAGCGCCCACCATCACGCGCGCGCTCAATATCGCCACGCAGACGTGGACCACGATCGACTCGCAGATGCTCGACGCCGGCAGCGGCGCGATGTACGCGCCTGGCCGCATCGTGAAGTCCGGCACCTCGTCGAACGACGGCCTGACGCCCAACGCGGATTCGGGCGTGAATACCTACGTGCTGAACATGAACGACGCCAACCCGACCTGGCGACAGACACAGTCGATGGCGTATCCGCGCACCTTCCACAATCTCACGAGCCTGGCGGACGGCACGGTTCTGGTGACTTCCGGATCGCGCAAGAAGAGTGAGACCAACCTCACGACCGGCGTGCTGCAGGCGGAGTTGTGGTCGCCAGAGACCGAGACCTGGAAGACGATGGCCTCGGCGCAAGTCGCGCGCATTTATCACTCGACCGCGGTGCTGCTCCCGGACGCGCGCGTGGTCGTCTCCGGTTCGGGCAACATCGCGGGCGGCCAGGATCAGACGAACCTCGAGATCTATTCGCCGCCGTACCTGTTCAAAGGCCCACGTCCGACCATCACTTCAGCGCCATCGCTGGTGCAGTACGGCACTTCGTTCTTCGTGCCGACGCCGGATGGCGCCAACCTCAGCGCGGTTAACCTGATCCGCCCGGGCGCTGCAACGCACAACTTCGACCAGGACCAGCGTTTCGTGCCGGTGACGTTCAGCGTCGTGTCCGGCGGCATCCAGGTCAATGCACCGTCGAACCCGAATCTGCTGCCGCCGGGCTACTACATGCTGTTCCTCGTCAGCAACGCGGGCGTGCCATCGGTCGCGAAGTTCGTGCGCTTCCCGGCAGCCTATGAAGACAGCGTGCCGCCGAGCGCCCCCGGGAACCTGCAAGGCACGGGCAGCATTGGCGCGAGCTCGCTGAACTGGACGGCCGCCACCGACAATGTAGGTGTCGTTCGATACGAGATTTATCGGTCCACCTCCGCCAGCTTCACGCCTTCGGCGGCCAATCTCGTCGGTCAGACCACGGGCACCATCTATACCGACGCGGGCCTTGCTGCCGGCACTTACTACTACATCGTGTTGGCGGTCGACGCGGCGGGCGGCAAGAGCGTGGCATCGAATACGATCTCGGTGGCGGTGCAGGCCGATGCTGTTCCTCCGACCGTCTCGATCGTCGGTCTCGCGGAAGGCTCCACGATTTCCGGCACGTTCACTCTGCAGGCGAACGCGTCGGACAACGTGCTCGTCGCCGGTGTCACGTTCCGCCTGGATGGCGTCGCCATCGCGGCAGAGGACTCGAGTGCGCCGTACTCCATCTCGTGGGTGACGAACAACGCCACGAACGGGGCGCACGTCATCACGGCCGTCGCGCGCGACGCCGCTAACAACACCACGATTTCCGCGGCCGTGAACATCACGATCAGCAACTCGGGCACCGGCGCTCCAGCCGGCCTGGTCGCGGCGTATTCCTTCGAGGAAGGATCGGGCACGAGCACCGCGGACGCGTCGGGTCAATCGAACACGGGCACGCTCAATGGTGGAGCAACCTGGAGCGCGGCCGGCAAGTCCGGGAAAGCGGTGTCCTTCAATGGCACGAGTGGCATGGTCACCGTCGCCGACAAGGCGTCGCTGGATCTCACGAGTGCAATGACGCTCTCCGCGTGGGTCAACCCTTCAGCGAATGCCAACTGGCGGACCGTACTGCTCAAGGAAGCGGGCACGGCTCTCGTCTACGCGCTCTACAGCTCCGATACGGCTTCTCTACCCAACGCCTACATCACGACGGGCGGCACGGATAAATCGGCGGTCGGCCCCAGCGCGCTCCCGGTGAATGCCTGGAGCCACCTCGCCACGACCTACGACGGCAGCAACATTCGTATCTATCTCAACGGCGCGCTGGTCCGGACCGTGGCGGCCACGGGCAACATGGCCGCGTCCACCGGGGCGCTGCGCATCGGTGGCAATTCCATCTGGGGCGAATACTTCGCCGGACTCATTGACGAAGCGCACGTGTACAACCGCGCGCTTTCCGCGGCCGAAGTCACCACGGACATGAACATCAGTGCGCCTCCGAGCGGACCGAAGCTCACCATCACCACGCCGGCCAACAACGCGACGATTGCAGGCGCAACGGTGTCCGTTGCGTTCACCACGTCGGGCGACGTCAGCCAGGCGAGCCTGGTGGCCCTCAAGCTCGACAATGACGCCATCACGTATGCGCCGCGCACGAGCCCGGTGCAGCTCACCGGCGTTGCGGCCGGCGTGCATTCGCTGAACGGCTATCTCGCCCGTTCGGATCAGTCGAAGATCACCGGCTCCGACTCGAGCGCGGTCACGTTCACGACGACTAGCAACACGCCGAAGCTCAACATCACTTCGCCGGTGAACGGCTCCGCGATCACTGGCACCACGATCAGCGTCAGCTACTCGACCACGGGTGACCAGGCCGAGGCCGATCACGTCGCCATTCGTCTCGACGGCGGCCCGGACATGCTGGTGCAGGCGCTCAGCGGCGGGATGCAGATCGACAGCGTCGCAGCCGGTGCGCACACGCTCACGGGCTACGTCGCGCGCAGCGACGATTCGAAGATCTCCGGCTCCGACGCGGCGACGATCTCGTTCACGAGCGTGCTGCCGGACACGACGAAACCCGTCGTCGTCATCACGGCGCCGCGCGACGGTGACACCGTGGGCGCAACGCTCGCGATCAGTGCGAATGCCGTGGACGACGTTGCCGTGGCGGGCGTGCAGTTCAAATTGGATGGCGTGGCCTTGGGCGCCGAGGATTCCAGCGCGCCGTACTCCGTGAGCTGGAATACCGTGACCGCCGCGAACGGCGCGCACGTGCTGACCGCGGTCGCTCGCGATACCGCTAACAACACGGCGACGTCACTGAGCGTCAACATCGTGGTACTGAACGCGGGCGGGCAGGTTCCGACCGGTCTCGTGGCCGCGTACTCGTTCGATGCGGGCAGCGGAACTTCGGTGGCGGACAGCTCGGGCAAGGGAAACACGGGCACGCTGGCCAACACGACGTGGACTGCGTCGGGGAAGTACGGCAGCGCGCTCACGTTCAACGGCACGAGCAGCCAGGTGAACATCCCCGACAACACCACGCTCGACCTGACCAACGGGATGACGCTCTCGGCGTGGGTCTATCCGACAGCGAGCGCTGCCAGCTGGCGTACGCTGATCATGAAAGAGAACACTTCGGACCTGGTGTACGCGCTCTACGGTTCGAGCAACACCTCATTCCCACAAGGCATGCGGGTGGCCAGCGGCGTAACGAAGTCAGCCAGTGGAACAGCCGCACTGCCGCTCAACACCTGGACGTATCTCGCCGTGACGTACGATGCGACGAACCTTCGCATGTACGTCAACGGCGTACTGACCAGCACGGTCGCCGCCACCGGCAACATGGCGAATTCGAGCACGCCGCTGCGCATTGGTGGCAACGCCATCTGGGGTGAGTACTTCGCTGGCCGGATCGACGAGGTTCGTGTTTTCAATCGCGCGCTCCCGGCGACTGAAGTCACCACGATGATGAACACTCCGGTGGCAGGCAGCGCGAACGTCCAGCCGACACAGTCGAGCTCGATCACCATTGATTCGACCGGGCGCCGCGTCTGGGTGGCCAACCCGGACAGCGACACCGTCACAGCGCTGCACGCAGACACGCTCGCTCTACAGACCGAAATCAATGTCGGCAAGCGCCCGGTGAGCGTCGCGATCGACGCGTCGAACCAGCTGTGGGTCGCGTGCAGAGACGACGACACCGTGTGGGTACTGAACGCCACGACCGGCGCCACGGTAAAGGTGCTGACCCTGCCGTGGGGCGCAGCGCCCGTGAGCGTGGTGCTCACGCCCGACCGCGCGACCGGTTACCTCGCGCTCCAGGGCGCAGGCCAGATTCAGAAATTCACGTCGCAGAACTCCACGCTCGGCGCGGTGCTCGCGCTCGGCACGACGCCGCGCGCGCTCGCCGTCACCGCGGATGGCAAGAAGCTTTTGGTGTCGCAGTTCATCTCCACGGGCAACGCGGGCACGGTCCGCACCGTCGACCTCGCGACGTTTGCCAACGCCGGCACGCTGCAGTTGCCTCTCGAGGTCAGCACCCCCGATGGCTCGCTCGGCGGGCGCGGCCTGCCCAACTATCTATCCGGGATCGCGGCCGATCCGGCAAATGGCATCGCGTGGGTCGTCGGCAAGAAGGACAACATCCTGCGCGGCGCCTTGCGTGACGGGAATCCGCTCACCTTCGAAACGACGGTGCGTGCGATCGTCTCGAGGCTCGATCTCAACCAGGGGCAGGAGCAACTGAGTCGCAGGCTCGATCTCGACAACATGAGTCAGCCCTCGGCGATCACGCTGAGTGACACCGGCGCGCTGGCGTTCGTCACGCTGCAGGGGAACAACCGGATCATCGTGCTGAACCAGCTGGGCCAGGAAATCGCGCGCAACGATACCGGCCTCGCGCCGGGCGGCGTAGCGATCGATCCGGTCACGAAGCGAGTGTTCACGCAGGACCTGATGAGCCGCATGGTGAGCGTGTTCGACGGCGCGCCAGTAATGAATCAGGCGCTCAACCAGCTGCCGCGACTTGCGCAGGTCAACACTGTCGCTACCGAAAAGATGAGTGCGGCTGTGCTCAAGGGTAAACAGATCTTCTACAACGCCGCCGATACGCGCATGAGCCTCGACGCCTACATCGCTTGCGCCAGTTGCCACGTCGACGGCGACCACGATGGCCAGGTGTGGGACTTCACCGATCGCGGCGAAGGTCTGCGCAACACCCAATCACTGCGTGGCCAGGGCGGACAGGCGACGGTTCCGCTGCACTGGAGCGGCAACTTCGATGAAGTGCAGGACTTCGAGAACGACATCCGTCAGTTCTTCGGCGGTACGGGCTTCATGGCGAATGGTGACTTCAATACCGGCACACGCAACCAGCCGCTTGGGCTGCCGAAGGCCGGCGTCAACGCCGACCTGGATGCGCTCGCCGCGTACGTCAATTCGTTGTCGACCCCCGGCCGCAGTCCGAAGCGACAGCCCAACGGCACGCTGACTGCGAACGCCACCGCCGGACTTGCGCTCTTCACGTCACGGGGATGCCAGTCCTGCCACAGCGGACCGATGATGACCGATGGCCAGCGGCACAACGTCGGCACGCTCAAGCCGTCATCGGGCAATCGGTTGGGTGGTCCGCTCGATGGCATCGACACGCCGACACTGCGCGGCCTGTGGGCAACGGCTCCGTACCTGCACGACGGCTCAGCCGCGACGCTGCGTGACGTACTCACGACGGCGAATCCCGCCGGTAGTCACAGCAATCTGTCGTCGCTGACATCGGTGCAGATCGATCAGCTGGTCGAGTACCTGAACCAAGTCGAAGCAGCACCATAAAATATGGGGTCAGGCCCCAATTGCTAGCAAAAGGGGTCAAGCCTCACTGCACTCGAGTCGGCGGGCTCAGGATGCGATGAGGTCTGACCCCTTTTGCTAGCAATTGGGGCCTGACCCCATTCTTACGCTAGGGATTTCTCGAGAGTGTCCAGCGTGCGCATCGCGGTGAGGCACTGCGACACGCTGGCGTTGGGCTCGCGCTTCTCCCGGATCGCCGCGAAGAACTCCCGGTCCTGAAGTTCGATGCCGTTCATCGACACGTCGACCTGCGACACATCGATCGCATTGTTCTTGCCGTCGAACAGGTCGTCGTAACGCGCGATGTAAGTGCCGTTATCGCAGATGTAGCGACAGAACGTACCCAGCGGTCCGTCATTGTTGAACGACAGCGACAGCGTGCAGACGGCGCCCGATGGCACTTTCATCTGGATGCTCATGTCCATCGCGATTTTGAGATCCGGATGCAGCGGCCCCTGGATGGCGCGCGCGACGCTCGCCGTCTCGCCGGTCTGATACTGAAAGAGGTCGACGGTGTGGCAGGCGTGGTGCCAGAGCAGGTGATCGGTCCAGCTGCGCGGCTTGCCGAGCGCGTTCATGTTGGTGCGACGGAAGAAATACGTCTGCACGTCCATCTGCTGGATCCGAAGTGCGCCCGCCGCGATGCGCTGGTGGATCCACTGGTGGCTGGGATTGAAGCGGCGCGTGTGTCCACCCATGCAGATGAGCCCGGTTTCCTTCTGCACACGCAGCAGTTGCTCGGCGTCGGCGAGGGTGTCGGCGATCGGGGTTTCGATCTGCACGTGCTTGCCCGCGCGCATGCACTCGATGCCTTGCCTGGCGTGCATCTGCGTGGGCGTGGCGAGAATCGCGGCGGCCACGCCGGGCTGCGCGAGACACTCGCTCAAGCTCAGCGACCAGTGCGGAATGTTGAATTTCCTGGCGACCTCGGCGGTCGACTCTGCGCTGCCACCGGCGAGCGTCACGATCTCGATGCCGGGAATCTTCTGGATGGCTTCGATGTGCTTGACGCCGAATGCACCCTGGCCCGCGATGCAGACCTTCACGGAGTCGGCTCCACGCACAGCAACCCTGCGGCCGTGTTGGATGTCGGCACGTGATAGAAGCGATACGCCTCGCGCACCTGGCCGCCCATCGCGCCGCGCATCGTCAGCCACATCACCATCTCGATTCCCTCCGAGCCGCCTTCGCGCATGTACTGTGTGTGCGAGAGCTTCGTCAAGCGCTCTGGATCGTTCACCATGCTTTCGAGAAAGGCCTGGTCGAACTCGCGGTTCACGAAACCGGCGCGCTCACCCTGCAACTGGTGCGACATGCCGCCGGTGCCGTAGATCACTACCCGCAGATCTTCCGGGTACGCCGCGACGGCGCGTGCCATCGCCTGCCCGAGCTTGTAACAGCGCAGGCCGGTGGGCGGTGGGTACTGCACGACGTTCACGCACAACGGAATCACCTTGAACGGCCATTCGGGCACCTGGCCGCAGGTTACCGACAACGGCACGGTCAGCCCGTGATCGACCGGCATCTCGTTGGCGATGGTCATGTCGAATTCGTCGAGGATCAGCGCTTCGACCAGCGACCAGGCGAACTTGGGATGCCCAATCACTTTCGGCACGGGCCGGGGGCCGAACCCTTCGTCCGCCACCGGGAACTCGGGCGCCACGCCTAACAGAAAGGTCGGAATGATCTCGAGCGAGAACGCATTGGCATGATCGTTGTAGACCAGGATGGCGACATCCGGCTTGAGCCTGGCCAGCCACTCGCGCGCCGGTGCCAGGCCTGCGAAGTAGGGCGCCCAGTACGGATTGCCCGAACTGCCTTTGTCGAGCGCGGCGCCGATGGCTGGTACGTGTGAGCACGCGATGCCTCCCACGATGCGCGCCATGCTATTCGCGCTCCTTGTAAAGATTACCTGCGGGTGAGCGTCCGCCCGCCAGCATCATTTTGGCGTACTCCTCTTTAGGCATGCCGCACATCATGCCGGCGACGTCCTGGAAGGTGAGGCCGTCGCAGAAGGCGATCTTGATCGTGTAGTAGATGTTGCCGCCTACCTTGAGCATGCCTAACCAGTCGCGCGCCAGGACGGCCGCGCGCTGCCCGGCCGAGAGCGGAAACCGGTCGAGGTATTGCGCTTCGTCTGCTTTGAACGCGGCGCGATTCTCGGGCTTGTTCAGCGACATGCAGAACATGTTGAGCGTGTAGCCCACGCGGCCGCGCTCGGCGTCATAGACGTAGGTGCCCGGAATGTCCTCGTAGTCGCGCGGTGCACTCATGCGGAATGGGTCCTTCGATCGGGCTAGTATAGGCGCCGGACATTCCTATGCAGCGCCCGATCCCCTGTCTGTTCATGCGCGGCGGCACCTCGCGGGGCCCGTTTTTTCGCGCCTCGGATTTGCCAGCCGACATCGCAACACGCGATCGCGTGCTGCTCGCGGTCATGGGCTCGCCGGACCTGCGCCAGATCGATGGCCTGGGTGGCGCCGATCCGCTTACCAGCAAGGTCGGCATCGTGAGCGTAAGCAAAACCGAGGGCGTGGATCTCGATTTCCTGTTCGCGCAGGTATCGATGAAGGACGCGCTGGTCGACACCACGCCTAATTGCGGCAACATGCTGGCAGCCGTGGTCCCATTCGCGCTCGAAACCGGGCTTGTCAACGCGCGCGGCGACGTGACGACGATGCGCGTGCGCATGCAGAACAGCGCCACGCGGTGCGACATCGAAGTGCAGACGCCGGAGGGGCGCGTGGAATACGCGGGCAAGGCGCGCATCGATGGCGTGCCCGGCACGGCGGCGCCGGTGAACATCGCGTTCCTCGACACCGCGGGTTCGCTGTGCGGTGCATTGTTTCCGACCGGCAAGAACGTGGATCGAATCGAAGGCGTGGACGTCACCTGCATCGACAACGGCATGCCCGTTGCAATCATGCTGGCGCGCGATCTGGGCGTGACCGGCTATGAGACGCGTGACGAACTGAACGCGAACAGCGCCTTGAAGCAGCGTATCGAATCGATCCGGCTCGCCGCAGGTCCGCTCATGCAACTCGGGGATGTCGAGAAGAAGGTGGTGCCGAAGATGTGCCTGGTCGCCGAGGCGCGTGCCGGCGGACACATCTGCACGCGCACCTTCATTCCGCACGACTGCCATTCGGCGGTCGGCGTGCTCGGCGCAGTCACGGTGGCCACGGCCGCGGTGACGGCGGGGACGGTGGCGCGGCGTATTGCGCACGTGCCGCCCGGCGGGCATAAAAACATCTCCGTGGAGCATCCGAGCGGCGAGTTCACGGTCGTGCTCGACATGAACGCGCATCATCCGGGCGAAGTGCTGCGCGCGTCCTTGCTGCGCACCGCGCGTCTCATCATGCGTGGCGAGGTTTTGATACCCGCCGGGATCTGGTGAACCATGGTCGGTAAAACCGGCATTGCCGTGCGCAACATCCAGCGCGCGCCGGCGGCAGCGGTGGCGCAGCTTGCGAAGTTCGGTGTCGCGACGATTCACGAGGCCATGGGGCGCACCGGGCTCCTGGCGCCTTACCTGCGGCCTATCTACCGTGGCGCGCGGGTGTGCGGCTCCGCGGTGACGGTGCTCGGACACCCGGGCGACAACTGGATGCTGCACGTCGCCGCCGAGCTGCTGCAGGCGGGCGACGTGGTCGTGATGGGCATGACCGCGCCCGACGATCACGCCATGTTTGGCGAGTTGCTCGGCACTTCGTTCCGTGCGCGCGGCGGCGCGGGGCTCGTCGTCGACGCCGGGGTGCGCGACACCGGCGAGCTTGCGGACATGCGCTTTCCCGTGTGGTCGAAGGCCGTGCACGCGAAAGGCCCGATCAAGGCGACGGTCGGGTCGGTCAACACGTCCATCATGTGCGCCGGTGCGCTCGTACACGCGGGCGACGTGATCGTGGGAGACGACGACGGAGTCGTGGTCGTGCCCGCGGCGCAGGCCGGGCAGGTCGCGCGCGCCTCGCAGGAACGCGAAGACCGGGAAGCCGCAACGCGGGCGCGGCTCGCGAAAGGCGAGCTCGGGCTCGATATCTACGACATGCGTGGAAAGCTTTCCGCCGCCGGGCTCGCGTACTACGAGAAGCCTGAAGACGTGAAGTGAGCTGCCCCTGACGAACAAGGCCGACAAGAGTTGTCTGCCGCCGGATCCACTTCCGGTGACGCCGCGCATTTCCCTGCCGGCCGACGCCTGCGACGCGCACTGCCACGTCTTCGGCCCCGCGGCGAAATTTCCCTACGCTCTCGGCCGCAGCTATACGCCGCCGGATGCGCCCGTCGAAGCCTTACGCGAGTTGCACGCGAAGCTCGGAATTTCCCGCGCGGTCATCGTTCACGCGAGCTGTCACGGTAGCGAGATGGACGTGACGCTGGATGCGATTGCCGGCAGCGGCGGCCGCTATCGCGGGGTTGCCGTAGTCGCGGATTCGGTGAGTGAAGCCGAGCTGGCGCGATTCCATGCCGGCGGCATTCGCGGCATCCGCTTCAACTTCGTGAAGCATCTGGGTGGAGTGCCGGATCTCGCCGTGTTCCATCGACTGCTGGCTCGCATCAAGCCGCTGGGCTGGCACGTGGTTTTGCATTTCGACGCCGGCGATCTGCTCGCGCAGCGCGAGCTGCTGGCGCGTATCGACGTGCCGTTCATCATCGATCACATGGGTCGGGTGAAGGCAGCCGAAGGTCTCGAGCAGAAGCCCTTTCAGTCCTTGCTGGCGCTGTACCGGAACAACCCGCTGGCCTGGATCAAGATCAGCGGCGCGGAGCGCGTGTCGGTCGGCAAGCGGCCGTTTCGCGATGCTGTGCCGTTTGCGCAGGCGCTGCTCGCCGTGGACGCAAGTCGGCTGCTGTGGGGCACGGACTGGCCGCATCCGAACATCACGCGGGATATGCCGAACGACGGTGAGCTGGTCGACTTGCTGGACGAGATGTGTCCGGATGAAGCGCTGCGCGCGCGCATCCTGGTCGACAATCCCACACGCATGTACTGGAGCTGACATGACAGTCCGCATCGGCTTGCTCGGGTTCGGTGAGGTAGGTCAAAGGTTCGCGGCCGATCTGCGCGCGGCGAGCGTGGAGCGCGAGATCCGCACGTTCGATCTGCTGCTGCACCAGGCGGCGGCGGGTGTTGCCCTGCGCCGCCAGGCGGCGACGCATCGCATCGAACCCTGTGCGGATGTTGCGGCATTGGCCGCATCCAGCGATCTGCTTTTCAGTGCCGTCACCGCGGACCAGGCACGCGAGGCGGCGCTGTCCCTGTGCGCGCGGCCGCTCAACGGCGCGTGGGTGGTGGATCTGAACTCTGCCGCACCGGCCACCAAGATCGAGTGCGCGGCGCTGGTGGCCGCTGCCGGCGGCCGCTACGTCGAAGCCGCGGTGATGACCTCGGTGCCCCCGCATGGCATCCGTGTGCCCATGTTGTTAGGCGGCGCCCACGCTGCGGAAGCCGAAGGCGTATTGCGCGAGCTTGGATTCGTCGCGCAGACGGTGTCGGCGGATCTCGGTATCGCGTCCGCCATCAAGCTGTGCCGCAGCGTCATCATCAAGGGCCTGGAATCGCTGCTGATCGAAAGCTTCAGCGCGGCGCGCAAGCTGGGTGTGGAAAAGCAGGTGCTGGCTTCGCTGCAGGAAACGTATCCGCAGTTCGACTGGGAGAAACAGGGCGATTACCTGTTCTCGCGCGTAATCGAGCACGGCAAGCGCCGCGCCGAGGAAATGCGCGCCAGTGCCGCGATGATCGACGCCACTGGAATCGGCGGGGTCATGGCCGCGGCGATTGCAGCGCGCCAGCAGAGCGTGGCGCAGCGGCGCGCCGCCGGAGCGTTCGAGGATCCGACGGCGATGAAGCCCTGGCGCGAGCGCGCGGACGAGTTGGGGGCGCAATGATCATCGACTGTCACGGCCACTACACCACGGCGCCCGAGCCACTCAACGCCTGGCGCAAGCAGCAGACGGAGGCGTTGCAGGCCCCGTCGCTCGCGCCGGCAAAAGGCAGCATCACCATCAGCGACGATCAGATTCGCGACAGTCTCGAGAACGCGCAGCTCAAGCTGCAGCGCTCGCGCGGCACCGACGCCACCATTTTTTCCCCGCGCGCCAGCGCGATGGGGCATCACCTCGGCAACGAAACGACCAGCCGTCACTGGAGCGAACACTGCAATGAACTGATTCATCGCGTGTGCCGCCTGTATCCCGAGAACTTCATCGGCGTGTGCCAGCTGCCGCAGTCGCCGGGGGTGGATCCGCGCGGCGTGATTCCCGAACTGGAGCGCTGCATCAACGAATTCGGGTTCGTCGGCTGCAATCTCAATCCCGATCCATCCGGCGGGAATTTCTCGGAACCTCCGCTGACAGACCGCTGGTGGTACCCGGTGTATGAAAAGCTCTGCGAGCTCAACGTGCCCGCGATGGTTCATGTGAGCCAGTCGTGCAACCCGGCGTTCCACTCGACCGGCTCGTACTATCTATCCGCCGATACGGTCGCTTTCATGCAGTTCATGACCTCGGATCTGTTCAAGGATTTTCCGACGCTGCGCTTCATCATTCCGCACGGCGGTGGCGCGGTGCCGTTTCACTGGGGACGCTTCCGTGGCATCGCCCAGGACATGAAACGTCCGCCGCTGCCCGAGCTCATGCGCGACAACGTGTTCTTCGACACCTGCGTCTATCACCAGCCCGGCATCGATCTGCTGCTCAAGGTCGTGCCCATCGACAACATTCTGTTCGCGTCCGAGATGGTCGGCGCCGTGCGCGGCATCGATCCGGAAACCGGCCACTACTACGACGACACGAAGCGCTATATCGACGGCTCGTCGCTGTCGACGGCCGACAAGCACAAGATCTTCGAAGGCAACATCCGCCGCGTGTTCCCGCGTTTGACGGGGTCTGGCACCGTTTTGCGTCCGCAAAACGGTGCCTGAACCCCATTCTTCCCACCATGAACACCCGCAAACTCGGCCCCTACGACGTCACCGCCATCAGCGTCGGCTGCATGAATCTTTCGCATGCCTACGGACCGCCGCAGCCGCGCGAGGTCAGCGCGCACGTACTGCGCCGCGCGCTCGACCTCGGCGTCGCCCATTTCGACACCGCCGCCCTGTACGGCTTCGGCGTCAACGAAAAACTCGTCGGCGAACTGCTGGCCAACCGCCCCGACAACATCGTCGTCGCCAGCAAGTGCGGATTATTCGGTCGCGACGGCAAACGCGTGATCGACGGCCGGCCCGAGTCCATCCGGGCCATCTGCGAAGAATCGCTGCGCAATCTTCGGACCGATCGCATCGATTTGTATTATTTGCATCGCTGGGACAAGCGCATCCCCATCGAGGAATCCGTCGGCGCGCTGGCAGACCTCAAGCGCGCTGGCAAAATCCGCGCGATCGGTCTGTCCGAAGTCGGCGCGGCAACGCTGCGCCGCGCGCATGCAGTCCATCCCATAGCGGCGCTGCAGTCCGAGTACTCGCTATGGACGCGCAATCCGGAGATCGCCGTGCTGGAGGAATGCCGCAGGCTCGGCATCACGTTCGTGGCGTTCTCGCCGCTCGGGCGCGGATTCCTGACGGGATGCCTTCAATCACCCGCGGAACTGTACGAGGGCGACATCCGCCGCACGATGCCGCGCTTCCAACATCCGCAATTCGACGAAAACAGCGTGCTGCTGGCGCCGCTCGACGATCTCGCGGCGCATCTCGGCTGCACGCGCGCGCAATTGGCGCTGGCCTGGGTGCTGTCGAAG
>DATHJZ010000292.1:0-11337 GCA_035286365.1 Steroidobacteraceae bacterium
TCGAGGATGCGGTCGTAGTCGGTGTTGTCTTCGGCTTCGGCCAGGAACTCTTCGTCCAAATCGAAGCTTTCGTTATCCCGTTCGGACATCGTTTTTTCTACAAAAAAGTGTTCTTAAACAATGAGTTGCATGCCACATAGGCATGCAATGAGGCTGCGAACTATATCCGATTCGCGCGCACTTTCAACTGCGCCGAAATTGGGCAGTCGCGCCGCCCGGAACGGCCGAAATGGGCGCCCCCACGGCCAGATTCAAGCCCGCAGCGGCATTGCCGCGCGCCCGCGCGACTTCCAGCACATCGAACGAGTTGATCAGGCCCAGGTAATCGCCCGCGTGCGCATCGCCGTATGTGCGCCGCAGCGGCAACGCCACATCGCCGATGAGGACGGACGGCGTGGAAAGCGCCACCACCGCCGCCGATTCGATGTTGGAGATGAGGTTGCCGAAGCGATCGACCGCCACGATGACGCCGGCGACACCGCCATCCGCGCGCGTCATTGTCGCCGGCCAGCCGCTCGTGCTGAGCGCGGACATTTCGGTGCCGAGGTCGGCCGGATCGCAACGGCCCGAAGCGATGGCCGCTGCCAGCGGTGCGAACACGTCGCGTCCATGGAACGTGGCGCTCACGTCGCTGACACCGAATTGCACCAGCCGGGTCAGATCGACGCGGATGATGCGATCGATGCTGCCGCGCGCGGCGAGCGGGGCTAACAGCCCGTTGTCAGGCGCCAGCAGCGCCTGGTCACCCGAGAACGCCACCACCAGGTCGCGCGGCGTACCGACGCCGGGGTCCACCACCGCGACGTGGAGTGTTCCCGCCGGAAAATATCGCAGCGCGCGCGACAGCCAGAACCCGGCTTCGACAGGTTGAAAGGCGTTCACCTCGTGGGCCATGTCGACGAAGCGCAGCTGTGCCGCGTGGGCCAGCATCACGCCCTTCATGATGCCGACGAAGGGTTCGCGCGATCCGAAGTCCGTGGTTAGCGTGATGAGTCCGTTGGCCCGAAAGCCTGCCATGAAAACTCCTCAATCCGTACACTGCGCGACCATGTCGCCAAGACCCGCACCTGTCAATCGGAACACCGCCTCGCCCGCGACACTCACGGTGCTGTGCGCCTGTTTCGCGCTGAGCGGTGTCGCCGCGCTGGTCTATCAAACCGCCTGGACGCGTCAGTTCGCCATCGTCTTCGGCACCTCCGAACTCGCAGTGGCGACGGTGCTCGCCGCGTACATGGGGGGCCTCGCGCTCGGCGCGCTGCTGGCGGAGCGATTCCTGCCGCGCGTCACCCGTCCGGTAATCACGTACGCACTGCTCGAACTCGGCATCGCCCTGGGCGCGATGTTCGTAGTGCCGTTCCTGCTGTGGGCGGCAAACTTCACGTTGCAGGCACTGTTCGGCGGGCAGCCTTCGCCGCCGTCGAGCGACCATGCCGTCACCACTCTCTTCTATCTAATCAGCGCTTTCGTCGCGCTGGCGCTGCCGACCACGTTGATGGGCGCCACGCTGCCGATGCTGGCGCGCTACGCCATAGACGAAGAGAACCACATCGGCCACCGCATCGGTCTGCTGTATGCGATCAACACCGCGGGCGCGGTGATCGGCGCCCTGATCACGGCGTTTGCGCTGCTGCCCGAGCTGGGCCTCACGCACACCATCTGGTTTGCGGCCGCGATCAACGGCCTGGTGTTTCTGCTGGCGGCCGCCTTGGGCAGGCGCGTTTCGCCGCCGCCCGCACCGAAAGGTTACGAAGTCGCGCCGACGCCGTTGTCCCGCCCCACCGACGCACCGCCACCTGCCGCACCGCTGCCGGTGCGCGCGTACTCCTTTAATAGGCTGCCGAGTCCATCCTGGGTCCTGCCGCTCATGTTGCTGGGCGGCGCTGTCGCCTTCTTTCAGGAAGTGCTGTGGGCCCGGATGTTGTCCCATGTCGTCGGCAGCAGCATCTATGCCTTCGGCGTGATGGTCGCGAGTTTCTTGACCGGCATCGCGGCGGGCGGCGGTCTCGGTGCGGCCCTCGCGCGCAATCGTGAGCGCGCCGCAACGGGGCTCGCGGTCGCATTCATCGTGGCGGCGGTGGCCGCCGCTGTGGCCTATCTACGGCTCGAGAATCTGCTGCCGCAGCAGGCGGGCCTCATGAACAACGTGCAGACATTCGGCTTCATCCACCTGCCGATGAACGCATTGTTTGCCGGATTGCTGCTCCTGCCCATGACGCTCGCCATCGGCATGACCTATCCACTTGCGGTGCGTGTGCTCGCGCAGGATGCCGACGATGCCGCGCCGGCCAGCGCACGCGTCTATGCCTGGAATACGGTCGGCGCCATCGTCGGCTCGCTGGCGGCGGGGTTCGTGCTGATTCCCGCGCTGCGTTACGAGGGCGCGGTCCAGGTCGCCGTGATCGCGAGCGCGTTGCTCGGACTCATCGCCCTGTGGGTGCTCGTGCCGCTCAATCGCGTCGTGAGTGCCGTCGTGTCCGTGGCCGTGCTCGCCGCGTGCGCCTTCTTCGCGCCGCAGCCGCCGATGAAACTGCTGGTGACCTCACCGCTCAATGTCGGCACCAAGGGGCGCGTGCTGTACTACGACGTCGGCCGCAGCGCCGGCGTCGTGCTGCTGGCGCAGGACGGCGGACTCGCCCTGCGCACCAACGGGCTGCCGGAAGCGTTGATGGACAGCCCCGGTTCGATACCGCGCTTCAGCGGCGAATTCTGGCTGTCGCCACTGGCCGTGATCGCGCGTCCCCAGACGAGCGACATGCTCATCGTCGGATTCGGCGGCGGCGTCGTGGTCGAAGCCGTGCCGCCCAGCGTGCGCCACATCGATGTCATCGAACTCGAACCGAAGGTCATCGCGGCGAACCGCAGCGCGAGTCCGCTGCGCAGGCGCGATCCGCTCACCGACCCGCGCGTCAACATCGTCCTCAATGACGCGCGCGGCGCCATGCGGCTCACCAATCGTCGTTACGACGCCATCATTTCGCAGCCTTCGCATCCGTGGACGGCCGGCGCATCGCACCTGTATACGCGTGAATTCATGCAGCTGGCGCATGACCATCTCACGCCGAACGGCGTGTTCGTGCAGTGGATGAACGTGATCTTCATGGACGAATCCCTGTTGCGTTCGCTGACCGCGACGCTGCTCAGCGTGTACGGCGAAGTGCGCGTCTACCGACCCGACCCGAACACGATCGTGTTCCTGGCGAGCGACAAGCCGCTCAACCTGGAAACGCAACTGGCGGAAACCGGCATGCCGTTGCGCGCAGCGCCGCTGCACTACAGCCGTTTCGGCATCAATGTGACCGAAGACCTGGTGGCGGCCCTGGTGCTCGATGCCGAAGGTGCCCGAAGAATGGCGGCCGGCGCGCCGCTCATCACCGACAACGACAATCGCATCGCGACCTCGGACGTGTACGAGAAGGGTCTCGGCATGAACGGCGACACCAGCGGGCGCATCCTGGCGCCGATGGATCCGCTGCAGCGGCCGGATTCCTTCATATATGCCGTGCCGCTGCGCGATCAGCTCTCGTTCCAGTACATCGCGCGCCGCAACAGCGTATTCATGCTGCTCGATCCCAGCCTCGCGGATCGCGTCGGTCGGATGTCGCAGCTACTCGGCGCCACGGCCGAGGGTGAATATGCGCGCATGACTTACTACCGCATGCGACGCGATCAGCAGCGTGCGGTCGAGTTGCTCAAGATTGCCATCGATGAATTCCCGCGCGACGAAACGCTGCGCGCGGAGTACCTGCGCGCATCATTGGCGCTGCTGGCACGCGCTGCCGCGCCCCCCGAAATCAACGAGATCGCCGCGCGTATCACGGGCGCGGGAATCCCGGTGCTCGCCGCTGCGCGCAGCGCGGCCAAATCCGATTGGCGCGACGTCGCGCGCGCCGATGATCTGCTCGCGGAGGTTCCGTGGACCGATCCGTGGTACCCGGAAGCGATCGAGCTGCGCATCAACTGGCGCACGCGCGTGACCAACCCGGAACAGCAGAAGCGCTTCGGCGACGAAGCCCTCACCATGATCGACCGGCTCGCCATCATGAGCCCGACGCTCGGCCTGTACGGCCTGCGCGCGCGCGCGGGATTCGCCAGCAAGCGCCCGGGCGTCGTGGTCGAGTCGGTCTCTAACTATGCGCGTCTCGCGGCGGGCATGGTGCGTTCCAACGTGAACACGGTGGAATCGCTGCGCCAGGATGTGCGCGCATTGACGGAGATCCTCGACGACGCGGAGAAGCTGCCCGGGGTCGACCTCGCGCGCCTCGCCGAGGTGCGTGCCGAAGTTGCGGCGATGACGCCGCGGTAGTCAATTCGTGGGCGGCGCCGGTTCGGTCGGGACCGGCTCGGGCGGCGTTGGCGCGTCAGGTGCCGCGGGTTCGACCGGGGCCGCTTGCGGCGCCGGCGGCAGATCGTTCGGATCGACCTCGAGCCCGATGACCTGCGGCAAGCCAGAGGCCTGTTGCAGCGTCGACATCACGAAATCCCAATGGATGGCGGCCGGCGTTTCGCCCAGCGCCGCATTCGCCAGCGCGTAGAACTTTTCGAGATCGACCTCGGCGCGCTGGCCTTCGGCATCGACCGGCGGATGCACCTCCAGCCAGACCTGCCCGTCGACCCGCGCCACCTTCACCGGCTCGTTGATCAGCCATACCGGCGTGTTGACCGGCACCAGCGGAAACAGCGCTTCGATGTCTTCGGGATACATGCGGATGCAACCGTGCGTGATGGCCATGCCGACCGCCATCGGGTTGTTGGTTCCGTGGATCAGGTAGGCGCCGGGCTTGATGTCGAGGCGCATTGCAAACGCGCCGAGCGGATTGTCCGGCCCCGCCTTGACTACCGCAGGCAGCGGATCGCCGCGCTCCGCATGTTCCTTGCGCACCGACTCCGGCGGACTCCAGGTCGGATTCTTGCGCTTGTCGACCACGCGTGTCCTGCCGAGCGGCGTGTTCCAGTCCATCTTGCCGATGCTGACTGGATAGGTGATGACGTACGGCGTCTCGCCTTTTTTGACCTTCGGGTAATAGTAGAGCCGGTGCTCGGGTAGATTGACGACGATGCCCTCGCGCGGGCCCGGCGGCAGCAGGCGCTGACCCGGAACGACGATGGTCGTGCCCTCACCCGGGAGCCAGGTGTCGACGCCCGGATTGGCGCGCAGGATCTCCTCGTAGCCCAGACTGTACCGACGCGCCAGATCGGGCAAGGTATCTTCACCGAACGCGGCGATCGTTTCCGTATCCCCGAACATCAGCGCCTGTGTATCGACCAGCGGATACTGAGTGGCGTAGGCGCAGGGCGCGGCGCCGACCAACAGCGCCAGAATCAAAACTCTCATCAGACACCATCCAAGTCATTGTCTGGACACAGTCTTGCACAAATCTCTACACTCGCGCTGCCGTGAATGAAGCGCAACTCGCATTTCTCCGTCAGTCGATCCGCACCATCTCGGATTACCCCAAACCGGGCATCCAGTTCCGCGACATCACGACCCTGCTGCGTGAGCGGCGCGCCTTTACGATGACCATCGAAGCGCTGATAGCGCCGTGGCGCAATCAGCGGATCGACAAGGTTGCGGGCATCGAGGCACGCGGTTTCATTCTGGGCGGAGCCGTTGCCCATGGTCTTGCGGCAGGATTCGTTCCGATCCGCAAGCGCGGCAAGTTGCCGCACGAAACGGTGCGCGTGGCCTACTCGCTCGAGTACGGCGTCGACGAAATGGAAATGCACACGGATGCGATCGACGACGGCGAGCGGGTATTGCTGCTCGACGACCTGATCGCAACCGGCGGCACGGCCACGGCGGCAGCGCAGTTGCTCAAGACCGCGGGCGCAGAAATGGTCGCGGCCAGTTTCGTGATCGATCTTCCGGATCTCGGCGGCGCGGCGCGTTTGCGCGGCGCCGGCATCGAGGTGCACTCGCTGCTGACGTTCTGAGCGCGAGTTGAGTCAACTGCCCATGGCCGGTAATGTCGCGCGCTTGAATTCGAGCACGCGCACCCTTGTCCTGATCCATGGCGGCTGGCATGGCGCCTGGTGCTGGCACAAGGTCGTGCCGCTGCTGCAGGCTCAGGGACACCATGTCGTTGCGCCGGATCTTCCCTCGATGGGTGCCGATCGCACCGCCGCGACGATGGTCACGCTCGCGAGCTGGACCAGGTTCGTGGCTGATCTCGTGATGCAGCAGCCCGGGCGCGTCACGCTGGTGGGCCACAGCCGGGCCGGCGCGATCATCAGCCAGGTCGCGGAGCACCTTCCTGAGCGCATCGAGCGGCTGATCTATCTATCCGCCTATCTGCTGCCGAACGGGCGCAGCGTCGCGGCGGCAGCCCGTGACGATGCGGACTCGCTCATCCCCGCCAACATGATCCCCGCGGCCGGCGGCGTCACCTGCACGCTGCGCGCCGACATCCCTGCAGCGGCCTTTTACGGACAGTGCAGCGCAGCGGATCGGGCCTTCGCGCTCGCGCGGCTCTCGCCTGAACCGCTGAAGCCGCTGGCGGCGCGCGTAAAGGTGTCGGCGGCGCGGTTCGGCACGGTATCGCGGACGTATATAGAAACCACTCAGGACCGCGCCATCTCGCTGGCTGCGCAGCGCAGCATGCGGAGCGCGTTGCCGTGCGCGCCGGTCTTCACGCTCGAGTGCGATCATTCGCCGTTCCTGTCACGCGCGGGCGAGTTGGCGAACCTGTTAGGCGGCTCCTGAACGGATGTTGATCTCGATCTGGATGCCATCCGGATCGAATACGAACAACTGGCGCAGATCGCTCCCCGGCACCCGCGCGCTGCGGTATTTCACCGCATTGCGCTCCAAGCGCGCCGTGAGCTCGTCGTAGTCGGTGGCCGCAAAGGCGATGTGATCGACGCTGCCGCTGCCATGCTTCACTGGATCGGCCGGATTCAGATCGGTGCGCGAGGTGTCGTCGTAGCTCGAACGGCCCGCCACGTGAATGGCCGCGACATCACCGACGTAGATCCACATTCCTGCGAACTTGAACGGCGGTCGCGGTCCGGTCCGCAGGCCGAGTACGTCGCAATAGAAGGCGCGGGTCTTTTCGAGGTCCTTCGACAGGACCATGTAGTGCTGCATGTGCGTGATGGGCATGGCCGGGATGATACCTAGCCCCATACCTCGCGCGCGATCTCCACGACGAGCTTCAGCTTCTCGGTCTGCTGGCTCATCTGGATATCGTTGCCGTGATAAGTGCTCGAGAAACCGCACTGCGGCGACAGCGCCAGCTGATCCAGCGGCACGTATTTCGCCGCTTCATCGATGCGGCGTTTGATGTCGTCCTTGGCCTCGAGCGCGCCGAGCTTGGTGGTGATGAGCCCGAGCACCACGATCTTGCCCTTGGGCAGGAAGCGCAGCGGCCGGAAATCGCCGCTGCGCGCGTCGTCGTACTCGAGGAAGTACGCATCCACCTTCATTTCCGCCAGCAGCGCCTCGGCGACCGGCTCATAACCCCCTTCCGCGGCGTAGGTACTCTTGAAGTTGCCGCGGCACAGGTGCACCGCGAGCGTCATTCCCGCAGGCTTCTGCGACACGACTCGATTGATGAACATTGCATACCGATGCGGTAGTTCGTTCGGGTCGTCGCCACGTGCCTGCGCCGCTGCGCGCATCTTCGGGTCGCACAGATAGGCGAGATTGGTGTCGTCCATCTGCACGTACCTGCAGCCGGCCTTGGCGAGCGAGCGCAGCTCATCGCCGTACGCCTGCGCCACGTCCTCGTAGAATTGCTCGAGGTCCGGATAGTGCTCCTTGCTGATACCGGCACGGCCACCGCGGAAGTGCAGCATGGTCGGCGAGGGAATCGTGACCTTGGGCGTCTGCGCCGTGTGCGATTTCAGGAATTCGAAGTCGGCGCGCTGGATGTCGCGCGCATGGCGGACTTTCGAAGTGACACGCATGACGGGCGGAGCGAGCTCCTCACTGCCATCGGCCCTGATGACGATCTTCGGATCGTCCGACTGCACGCCATCGAGTTGTTTGAGGAAGTCGATGTGGAAATACGTGCGACGGAATTCTCCGTCGGTGATCGAATGCAGCCCGACGTCTTCCTGCATGCGAATGACTTCGGCGATCGCCTGGTCTTCGATCGCGCGCAAATTCGCCGCATCAATCTCGCGGCGCGCGAACTCTTCGCGCGCGGCCAGCAGGTACTGCGGCCGCAGGAAACTACCGACGTGATCGGCGCGTGAGGGCAACAATGGGTTCATTAGTCCTCCTACAATCAATTGCTTGCAATCTATTCTTCAACTTTTCTATCGCGCCCGCGCGACCTGCCGCACCCACGACGAACGCTGCTACACGCGATGCTATTCTCGCCGCGCCTTCACGGTATCGGGGAATGCCAGTTCCATGACGAACAACGATCCGCGCAGCCTGCTTGCGACCTCGCCGATGAGCGCGCTGCAGATCGTCGTGTGCTCGATTACGGTCCTCCTCAACGCGCTCGACGGCTTCGACCTGCTCGCGATCAGCTTCGCCACCCCCGGCATCATGAAGGAATTCCAGATCCCGCCTTCCGCCGGACTCGGCGTGGTCCTGTCGATGGATCTGTGGGGCATGGCCGTGGGTTCCTTCGTGCTGGGCGGTGTCGCCGACTACGTCGGACGGCGCCGCGCGATTCTCACTTTCCTCGTCATCATGACGATCGGCATGTTTTTCTGCTCGCGTGCGGATGGTCTCGGCGACCTGCGACTGTGGCGTTTCATCACGGGCCTTGGGATCGGCGGCATGCTCGCAGCGATCAACGCCACCGCGGCGGAGTTCTCCAACGACCGCATGCGCAAGTTCTGGGTCGCGTTGATGACCATAGGCTATCCACTTGGCAACATCCTCGCAGCCCTGATCATCTCGCCGCTGCTGAAGACACAAGGCTGGCGCGTGGTCTTCGAACTCGGCGCCGGGGCAACTGCAGCCATGATTCCGGTGGTGTGGTTCTGTTTGCCGGAGTCCATCTCGTGGCAGTGCCGCAGGCAACCGGCGAACGCTCTGGCGAAGATCAACGCAACCCTGGCGCGCATGGGACGCGCGGCGATCGATGCATTGCCACCACAGGCAGCCGTCGCGATCAAGGCACCGCTCGCGGACGTGTTCAAGGGGCAATACCTGCGGCTCACGCTGCTGCTCGTGGTTGCCTGTTTCGCGCACATCACGTCGTTCTATTACATCCTGAAATGGGTCGCGCCGATCGTCTCGCAGCTCGGGTACCCGCCATCCACGATCGCGGACGTCCTGTTCTGGGCCAGCGTGGGCGGCGCCACCGGCGGCGCGGTGCTCGGGCTGCTGTCGCTGCGCCTGAATCTCATCCGGCTCACGAGCGCCGTGCTGGTCCTGGGAATGATTTCGATCACCATCTTTGGCGCCGGCCAGGGCAGCCTGGCCGGGCTCAAGATGATCGTCGCCATCTGCGGCGCCTTCACGAATGCAGGGATTGTGGGTCTGTACACCCTGCTCGCACTCGCCTATCCGACGCATCTGCGCGCCACGGGAACCGGAGTGGTCATCGGCGCCGGCCGCGGTGGCGCTGCGCTCGCGCCGATACTCGCGGGCTATCTATTCGGGCAGGGCATGTCGCTGCAAAGCGTTTCGATCGTGATGGGCTGCGGCTCCCTGATCGGAGCGGTCACGCTGCTGTTCGTGAAGTTCGCGAGTACCTCGGAGGCCTCGCCGGCCGCCACGAAGCCGCCCGGGAGCGGCGCCGGGTCGGGGTTCTCGGGGGTCGCGTAGTATCCCGTTCCATGAAGTCGCCAGACCGCGCGCGCCGCGCACTTTTTGCCTGCGTTTGCATTTCGGGTTGCGCTCTGGCGCAGGCGCCCGACCCTGGCGCTGCGAAGCCGCCGGTGCCGGCCTGGGCGATTCCAGGATCGGCGACGCACAGGCAGGAACCTCCGCCGCGCGATTTTCATCGCGAGACGATCACGCTCAACGATCCCATCGGCATTTTCGATGGACAGTCCGACGTAGGCGCCGCGCTCGCACCGGGCAGCGCCAGCTACGATGCCTCCGGCAAGACCTACACGATCAAATCCGCGGGCTACAACATCTGGTACTCGCGCGACGAGTTTCGTTTTCTCTGGAAGAAGCTGTCGGACGATGTTTCGATCGCCGCCGACATCGCGTTTCCCGATCCGAAAGGCTACGGCGATCGCAAGGCCGTGTTGGTCATCCGCCAGTCGCTCGAGGACGACTCCAGGCAAGTCGTTGTCGCGCTGCACGGCGAAGGGATGATCCAGCTGGCGCAACGTCCTGAAAAAGGCGCACTGACCAGGGACCGCGAGTACCGCATCGGCGGCCGTGGCCGGCCCACGGGAAAGAGTCCCGACTCGCTGGTGAACGACCTGGCGAAACGCATCGGTCTCGAAAAGCGCGGCGACTCCTTTCAATTGTTTGTAAGCATCGAGGGCGAACCCATGCACCCGTTCGGCCCGCCGATCACGCTCGACATCAAAGGCCCGTTCTACGCAGGTATCGGCTTCTGCTCACACCTGCCGGATACGGTCGACACGGCGGTGCTATCGAATGTCGTGCTGGCGACCAAAGCCGGCAAGGTGCAGTGACCTGCGCTGCTGAGTTTCGCCGGTCTCGATTCGCTCTGCAGACCACCGACCCGAGGCTAGACGAACATCAGCGCCAGCGGAATCCAGATCGACCCGAGGAAGACAGAAATTGCCGCGGCGCTCGCCGCCAGATCGAGATCGAGTCCTTCGCGGCCGGACAACACGACCGCGGTGAAGCCGATGGGAGCAGCTGCGCCTATCACGGCGATCTGGGCCGCGCTACCGGTAAGGCCGAACAGCAAGACCAACACGACTCCGACCAGTGCGCCGAAGCCCGATCGCAGCGCCACCGCGGCGAGCACCTCCGGCCGCTTGAGGCCACGCGCGCTCACGAGCAAACCCATCGCGAGTGGCACCAGCAGGATCAGCATCTGTCCGGCCAGAAGCACGGTGTGCAGGAAATCGTGCGGAATCGGCGCACCCCCCAGGTTCAGTCCCAATGCGATGAACAACACCCACAATGGCGGCGCCAGCAGCGTGCGCTTAAGCAACACCGGGATGTCATCGCCGTGCCCCCCGTACTTGCACGCAACCACGGTCGTCACTGTCCACACCAGCAGCGCGTGGCCCATGTCGAACATCACGAGCTGCGAAAACGCGGCCGTGCCCAGGCTCAGCGCCGCGAAGGGATAGACCATCGAACTGTTGATGGACATGGCGCACATCGCCATCGCGCCCTCGCCCGTTTTCGGCAGGCCGAAGCGGCGCGCCGCAAACACGGCTGCACCCCAGCCGGCGAGCGACGTGCAGATCGCCGCGACCGGCAACAGCGCATGT
>DATHJZ010000293.1:0-13053 GCA_035286365.1 Steroidobacteraceae bacterium
TTCGCGAGCGCGACGAGCACCACGAGGTAGAAGGCGACCTGCAGCAGACCCTGCCCAGTCATTGGAATTTCTCCGGATAAAGCAGCGCCGCGATCAGGTAGACCAGGATGCCGAGCGACAGCAGCAGTCCGAGCCATTCCATGAAGTTCATTTGCGCTCCTGCAGCGCCGCGGCGACGCGGTACAGGAGATAGGTGGTGCCGCACAGCAGCGCCGTGAGCCCGACGATCAGGATTTCCATGGATACCTCAGCTGCGGGCTGCGGATTGCCCGCTCATTGGCTAACGAAACTAGCACTCGTCCGGTTAGCGCCGAGTGAGCAAAACTGCACGGATCTACCGGTGAGTCTTGCGTGAGGAATTTCCGCGCAACAGCGGCGCAAACAAGTAGTCCGAACGTGTCGGTGCCGGCCGCCTTTCCCGCAGGTGCACCGCGACCAACCAGGCCCCGGTAGTGACCAGATGCGCGCGGCCACCGCAGTCGAAGTACTCCATCGGCTGCGGCAGCGTTGGCGGCGCCCCGGTGCCGAGCTCGGAGAGCTGGCGGCGTACTTCGGCGATACGGCGTGCGCGACGTTTTCTGAACCACATGACGGCATCTCCTCGTTGCGCGCAAGGATCGGCCGACCGCGCCACGGGCGGAAGGCAAAACGGTGTGAGGATTTTTCGGGTTGCGAATCAACCGGCGGCAAAGCACGCTAGCATCGCGCTTTCAAGGGGGTTCCATGCTGATCAGCTGCGTCGCTTACAGGGATGGCCAAAAAGTCGCCGACATCGGAATCGACGAGGTCCAGAAGTATGTGAGCCAACCTGGCTACCTCGTCTGGGTAGCCTTGCGTGAGCCTGACGCCGAAATGCTGGAAAAGATGCAACAGCAGTTGGGGTTGCACCCTCTCGCGATCGAAGACGCGCGCAACGGACACCAACGGCCAAAGGTCGAAGACTACGGCGACAGCCTGTTTGCAGTGATGCAAATCATCGAACCCGAGGGTGCAGATTTGCGCGTCGGCGACGTGGCGATATTCGCCGGGCGCAACTACGTCGTCTCGGTTCGCAGCCACGCCGAGCGCGGCTTCCAGGAAGTGCGCGCCCGCTGCGAGCGCGAACCCGAGCTGCTGCGCCTCGGCTCCGGATTTGTGCTGTACGCGCTCACCGACGCGGTGGTCGACCGTTATTTTCCCGTACTCGACCTGCTCGAGGCCGAGCTCGAAGCCGTCGAGGAGCGGATCTTCGCCAACAACGGGTCGCCGCGCGCCAACATCGAGAGTCTTTACGATCTCAAGAACCGCCTCATGATCGTCAAACATGCCGTGGCGCCCTTGCTCGAAGGTGTATCCAACCTTTCAGGCGCCCGCGTGCCGGCAATTTGCACCGGGTTGCGCGAATATTTCCGCGACATCTATGACCACCTGCTGCGCCTCAATCAGACGATCGAAACCATCCGCGACTCCGTGGCCACGGCAATCTCGGTGAACCTGTCGATGATCACGCTGCAGGAAAACGAAACCATGAAGCGGCTGGCGGCGTATGCGGCGCTCATCGCCGTGCCAACCATGATCGCGGGCATCTACGGCATGAATTTCGCGCACATGCCCGAACTCGGCTGGAAGTACGGCTACGGAGCCGCGTTGGGGGTGATGGCCGCCATCGACGTCTATCTTTTCTACCGGCTGCGCAAAGCGAAGTGGTTGTAGCGGCGGGAAGCTAGTGCGCAGAAGCGGAGCCCAATTGATGGGCTCCGCTTGTTGATGGCACGAAATCACTAGCTGCCCTTGGCAGCCTGCTCGATCAGCTAAAGCCGCTGCCTTGCGATGGCCGCTCGAGACGTGCTTTCGCGCTCCGCCTTCAAGGTCTCGGTCCACCACAACAGATCGTCGATCATGGCTTCGGCGGGGGCCGCGAGCTCTGCCAGCCCAGCTTCAACATCGCCGCCCTGGTAGTGAGCCCACAGCGTGGCGACCGGAATGTGGACTGACGAGCGAATCGGCGCGATCTGCAGCTCGATCATCGTCTCGCGCAGCTGTTGCACGCTGCGCACGCCTGCCGCGGAGCCATAGCTCACGAAGCAAGCCGCCTTGCGGTGCCACTCCGGATATACCCAGTCGATGGCATTCTTGAGAACCGCCGATGTTCCGTAGTTGTATTCGGGCGTGACAAAGATGAAGCCGTCGGACGCGCCGATCGCGGTAGTCCATGTCTGCACGACCTTGTGTTCGAAAACCGGGCGACCCGGCATGGCTGGCGTCAGCGGCTGATCGAAGAACGGCATCGGAAAGTCGCGCAGGTCCAACAGCCGCGCATCGACGCTGGCGCGCTTCTTCAAGTGCTGCAATATCCAGCGCGCAGGCTTTTCGGAGAATCGTCCCTCGCGGGTACTGCCAACGATTACGGAAATGACTGTCATGCTCCTGGTCCTCGTGCTTCATGCATGGTTACTATTTGTGACTGGCGCTAGAATGATGCCCATGAGCTGCGCCCACAAGGAGGCACTTTTTTGATACCCAGTAACAAACCTGAGCCCGGCGAGTGCGACGCGATCAGCACGACGCTCGCGCGCATCGGCGACAAGTGGACCCTGCTGGTGGTGGAACTGCTCGCCGGCGGACCGATGCGCTTCAACGAAATGCGTCGCACCATCGGCAGCATCTCCCAGCGCATGCTGACGCTCACGTTGCGTGGGCTGGAGCGTGACGGCCTGGTCACACGCACCGTCTATCCGACGATCCCGCCCCGCGTCGAATACGAGCTGACGAGGCTGGGACGGACGCTGCGCGTACCGGTGATCGCGCTCGCAGAGTGGGCGAGAAAGAACCTGCCCACGATGGTTGAGGCGCGCAAGGTTTTCGATGAGGGAACTACCGCGAAGCCCAGCCATCGGCGTGCACCCCGAAAAGCGCCTGTGCTGCTCCGCGGTTCGCGCATTTCCCGTTTGAGTTGAGCTCAGCGCTGGCGCGCGTGAAAAACTGGATCCTGCTGGATCAAATCGCTGACCCAGTCGACGAAAATACGCACCTTCGCCGAAAGGTGACGGCTTTGCGGATACATCACAGAGATGGGCGATTGCTCCGCCGTCCAGTCCTCGAGCACCTGCGTGAGCTGTCCCGACGCAAGGTAGGGCCGCACCACGTAGTTAGCTACCTTCACGATTCCGAGGCTCATCAGGCTCGCGGCGATATACGCATCGTGATCGTTCACTGCCAGGACGCCTTCGAGCGCGAGCTGAACCTTCTGCTCGCCGCGCGCGAATTCCCAGTCGAGGGTTCTGCCGGTGCGATCCGATAGATAGGTGACGCAACGGTGGACTGCAAGGTCTTCGGGCCTGTGCGGGACTCCATGGTCCCTCAAGTACGCAGGGCTCGCACAGCAGATGGTGGACATCGTGCCAATCCGGCGCGCGACCAGGCTCGAATCCTTTTGCGTGCCGATGCGGATCACGCAATCGATTCCCTCCTCCAGCAGATGCACCGTTCGAAGTCCCATCCCCAATTCCAGGCGCAGATCCGGATAGCGACTGAGAAACGGTGGAAGGCTTGGAATTACGACGTGCCGCGCGAGTCCCCCGGGCATGTCCACGCGCAGGCGTCCCTTGGGCGCGACGCGTGCCTGCATGACCGATGCTTCTGCCTCGTCGAGGTCAGCCAGGATGCTCGCGCAGCGCTCATAGAAAGCGGCGCCCTCCGAAGTGACCGTCACACGCCGCGTGGTGCGCTGTAGCAAACGCACGCCCAGGTGCTTCTCGAGGCCTTGGACCAGATCGCTCACCGTCGTCTTCGGCATCTGCAGCGAATCGCCCGCCTTCGTGAATCCGCCGAGCTCTACGACGCGAGCGAATGCCTGCAAGGCCATCAATCGATCCATTGTCCGCACTCCCGGACGGTGATTCCGCTTTCGACGGATTTATCGCGGTCCTGCGGCCAATGATACTGCAGCCAACCTAGCTAATCCGAAGAGGCACCAATCATGAAACGTTTCGACAATCGAACAGTGATCATCACGGGCGCTGCCCGTGGGATGGGTGCCAGTCACGCGCGTGGCTTCATCGCCGAAGGCGCAAATGTCGTGATCGCCGACGTTCTCGAGCAGGACGGACGGGCGCTGGCCGACGATCTCGGCAGCAAGGCCCTCTTCTCGCGGCTCGACGTCACGAACGACAAAGGATGGGCGGCGACCGTCGAAGCAGCCGAGGACGCCTTCGGCCCGGTCTCGGTGCTGGTCAACAACGCCGGAATCGTGCGCTTTGGAGCAATCACGGACACCGAACCCGCGGCGTGGCGCCAGTTGATCGACATCAATCTGACCGGCATGTTCCTGGGAATCCGCGCGATCGTGCCTTCGATGCGCAAAGCCGGCGGCGGCGCGATCGTCAATATCTCCTCCGCGGGCGGGATGATGGCCTACCCCAACACGGCCGCGTACACCGCCAGCAAGTGGGGAGTACGCGGTCTGACCAGGACGGCCGCGCTCGAGCTCGGGCGCGATCACATCCGCGTCAACTCCATCCACCCCGGACCCATCCGCACACCGATGACGTCCGGCGGAGAAGCTGCAGCTGCCACAGCGGCGGAGGCAAAGCGCCTGGCGATTGCACGCATCGCCGAACCTGAAGAGGTCACGCGCATGGTGCTGTTCGTCGCCTCCGACGAGGCCGGCTTCTCGACCGGCTCGGAGTTCGTCATCGACGGCGGTGTCTTGCTCGGATCGGCGCTGCAGTACGAAAGCGCCCAAACGACCGCAGCCTGAATCGCGGAGGAACATCTATGAGCATTCTGTACACAACTGGGGCGGTGGTCGAAGGAGGTCGAGCAGGTCACGGACGGACATTGGACAGACGGCTTGCGGTTGAACTGTCGACTCCGAAAGAGCTCGGCGGCGCAGGCGGAAACGGCACCAACCCCGAACAGCTTTTCGCAATCGGATATGCCGCTTGCTTCCAGTCGTCACTACTCGCAATAGCCCGCAGCCGGAAGTTGGAAGTTTCCGACTCGACGCTCACTGCGCATGTCGGGATCGGGCCCACGGGCCGCGGCGGATTTGGCCTGGCCGTCGTCCTCGACCTGCACGCGCCAACTCTGTCGCGCGTTGAAGCCGAGGACCTCATGCGCCGCGCCCACGCGGTCTGCCCTTACTCGAACGCCACTCGCGGCAACGTCGACGTGACACTCCGCGTCGACGGCAAGTCGTCAGGTGAACACGATCACGAGCTCGACGCTCACGCCATCTAAAGGAGATGCATATGAAAGATGCGAAAACACTGCTGCTGGACTATCTAGCCTCCATCGGTGATCCGGAACGGGCAGCGGCGCTGTTTGCGAAAAACGCCGTCTTTGAACTCCCGTTCCTGCGTTCTCTAGGCGTCGCGCCTCGCTACACCGGCCGCGGCGAGATCACCGCACTCCTCGAGCAGTTGCTCAACATCTATCCGAATGTTGCGTTCGCGCCGAACGATATCCGGGTCCTCATCGATACGCCGGAGAAGACGTTTGCCGAGTATGTGACGCACGCACGCGCCGCCACGACCGGGCGAACGGTCCATCACCTGTTTACCGGATACCTGGTCGCCAAGGGCGGCGAGATCAAGTTGCTGCGCGAAACGTTCAATCCGCTCGCGATGGCGCAGGCGCAACTCCCGAATGGAGCTGCTGACATCGGGCCACCCGGCGACGAAGTGCATTCATTTTGAATCGGAAGGAATCACATGAAAAGGCTTGAAGGAAATATTGCGCTCATTACTGGTGGCAGTACCGGAATCGGCCTTGCAACCGCAAAGCGGTTCGTGAATGAGGGCGCCTACGTTTTCATAACCGGCCGACGTCAACACGAATTGGCAGCGGCAGCAAATGAGATCGGCGCAAACGTCACCGGTGTACCAGGAGACGTGGCGAACCTTGCCGACCTCGATCGCCTCTTCGCACAGATCCAGCAGGAGAAGGGCAGGCTCGATGTGGTGTTCGCAAACGCCGGTGGCGCGGCATTGACTCCATTGGGGACGATCACCGAGGAGCACTACGACTCACTATTCAACGTCAACGTGAAGGGCTTGCTCTTCACCGTGCAGAAGGCGCTTCCCCTGATGCCCGATGGCGCGTCGATTATCCTGAATGCGTCCATCGTCGCCAGCAAAGGGCTGGCAGCGTGGAGTGTTTACAGCGCCACCAAGGCTGCGGTCCGTTCGCTCGCACGGACTTTGACGACGGACTTGAAGGGTCGCCGCATTCGCGTAAACGCGGTGAGTCCCGGATTCAACGACACGGCACCGTGGCGATCCGCAGAACGGTCCGAAGAACTCATGGCGGCCATGGCAAGCCGTGTTCCGCTCGAAAGATTCGGCACCCCCGATGAAATCGCGAAGGCCGTGGTGTTTCTTGCGAGCAAGGACAGCAGCTACATCTCGGGAGCGGAATTGTTCGTGGATGGCGGCTTTGCTCAAGTTTGATTCGTACCAAATTCGCCTTCGCAAGCCGGATCGGGCCGAATTCCGGAGTACCTGCTCATGAACAGATCGCCAATGGGTTTCGCGGTAACGGCATTCCTGACTGTCATCGCACATTCGGGCTTCGCTGGAGAGCCCACTCATGTTCCTGCGACCGCACTTGCCGCAACGAACGCCGAGCTCATCGCCCGCGCGGACCGGGCATGGCGAGATTACGTTGTTGCATGCTCGACCGGCGACACGGAGGCTCTTGTGCGCAGCGTCACGAGCGATGCAGTCGCTGAGTACGAGCTCGAAGAGCGGGGAACGTATTTCAAGGTCGAGGCCGCCGCGCAGATCGCCTGCCTTTCGGCCAAGACCAGGCCGACCGGCGTCGCGGCGCGCATTTCAAAGCTGTGGATATTCCCAACGCCGGAATCGAATGTCGTATTCGTTCGCTACACGCTTGGCTCCGATGATCGATCGGCCGTCCAGGTCCAGGACACCGTGCAACTGGCCATTGTCGAGATGCGTGGCAATCGCATTTTCAGGATACGCATCGCTAGGAGATCAAGATGAACGACTCGGAGAAGCGCATGACTATCTATTCTCGATTCAAACTGACCCGATCCTCCCCTTCGCTGTGGCGGGTCACATTCGACAATCCACCGATCAACCTGATCGACGCCGTGATGATGAAGGAGCTGCTGAACCTGCTCACCGAGATCGAGCGCGACAAGCGAGTCGGCGTCGTGCTGTTCGACAGCGCCGATCCGGATTTCTTCCTCGCCCACTACGACATCGCGGGCGATCCCGCCGACCTCGAAGGCATCGAGACCACGGCAGGCAGGCACCCCTTTACGGAACTCCACATCCGCTTGAGCAAGTCCCCCGCTGTGACGATCAGCGCAATTCGCGGTCGCGCCCGCGGCGCGGGCAGCGAGGTTGCGCTCGCCACCGACATTCGTTTTGCGAGCCGCGAACGCGCCGTCCTCGGCCAGTTCGAGATCGGCGTGGGCGCCGCCCCGGGCGGAGGTGCGTTGAACCGGCTGCCGAGCCTCGTCGGTCGCGCACGGGCCTTCGAGATTCTCGTCAGCGGCCGCGACTTCGACGGCGAGCTCGCGGAAAGATACGGCTACGTCAATCGCGCGATCCCCGACGAGCAGTTCGTCGACTTCGTCGATGCGTTCGCCCAGCGGGTGTCCCGGTTCGATCTGCTCGCGCTTGCCGACATCAAGCGGTTCGTCAACGCCGCGACACTTCCGGCCGACGAGCCGCTGGCAGCAGAGATCGATGCCTTCTGGAAATCCGCGCAGCGGCCTGCGTTCCCTGCGTTGCACAGCCAGGCCTTCAAGGCGGGCTACAGCAAGCGAAGCCCCGTCGAGCTCAATCTAGGGGACTTCGTCGGGACCATCCTGGCCGGCCCCGGCTCCTATTCCACGCGCTAACCCCGTCGAGTTGCGCAGGACAATCTGCGCCGAGAGCACCGGCGACTGACTACTGTCCGCGCTCGCACCATGCAACAGCTCGAGCAGGAGCGCGGCGGCGCGAACCGCGAGCGCGCGAACGGGCGGTCGCACAGTCGTGAGCGCTGGCCAGGCCTGGCTGGCGATGGGCTGATCTCCGAATCCCGCTACCGACAAGGCCGCGGGCACCGCGATCCCGAACTCGTGCGCGGCCCGCAGGACGCCGGCTGCCATGGTGTCCGTGCTTGCGAAGATCGCCGTGGGGCGTTGGGCCACATCGCTCAGGAAACGACGTCCGCACTCGACGCCGGAATCGAACGTGTCTGCGCCCGACAGGATAATTCGGGGATCGATGGGCAATCCTGCGATCTGCAGCTCCTCGAGAAATCCCTGCCGGCGCTGCTGCACGCTGTCGTGTCCCATGGGACCGCACACGAAGCCAATGCGCCGGTGGCCGAGCGATGCCAGGTATCGCGTCATCTGCCCGGCAGCTCCACGATCGTCGGACGAAATGCTGTGCAGGCCGGTAGTCGGCCCGATTCGCACACAGGGAATCATCTGCGCATGGAACGCCGTGCCGAACACCAGTTGTTCCGACAACGGGGCGCAGAGGATTGCGCCGTCGATGGGAACGACTCGCGCCAGCGCTGCGAACTCCTCGGCCGCGTTCGCCGAGCGGTGGTCGTTCGAACACACCAGCAACCGGTATCGTTCGCTGGCCATCGCGGACGCTAACTGCTCCACCAGCTCCGCATCGGGTGGCGTGCAGACGGAGTGAAACAATCCAATGAGATGTGATTTTCCGCTGGCAAGCCGGCGCGCGGCGGGATTCGGTTTATAGCCGAGCCGTTCGACCGCCTGCATGACGCGGTCGCGCGTGTCAGCGGTGATGTTGGGTTGTTCGTTCATGACGCGACTCACCGTGCGCTTGGAGACGCCGGCACGCGCCGCGACGTCATTGATCGTCGCGGTCAGAAAACCGTGTGTGGCGCTGCGAGGTCGGGTCATGAATCAATGTGTCCGGTAGCGAAGCTCCCATCGAATCGTGACGGGCTCCTGCATCGTGAAAGCCTTGCGCACGCAATTGACCTTGGTGCGCAACGCGCCCTGGGCCACGTGGTAGCGGATGTCGTCGAGCACCGCTGCGGACTCGCACGAGTCCATTCCCGCGACGCGGAATTCGCGCACGTCGCCTGCGCCGAAGCGCGTCGTGAGGTTGCTCGTGACCGGTTTGCCCGAATGCGAGCCGAACGCCATCACGACGCTTTTGAGCGCGATCGGCTGTTTCGCGGTGTAGACGTCCGTTCGCGTGATGATCCCGGGTTCGAAGACATAGGTCGTCGTCACACCGAGTCGGTCATCCGGCGCCGGTTTCTTCCCGCCCATGCGATCCAACTCCATCTGGCGATACGTCACCTGCGTGCGCTGCCCGCTGGCGCTGACGGTAATGTCGCGAAAGTACGCCAACGGCATGAGCACCGAGCCATCTTCGAGCTCGAAGCGAGGCAGCAGGAACGGCTCCGTTCCATCCGCAACACCGTCGAGCATTCCCGGCGAGAACGGAATCGGAAAGTACGGCACGTGCATGTGCTGGTCGACGCCGCCATTGATGAGCGGCAGCCCGATGACCCGTCCGCCTTCACGCAACGTGAGCAGCATCCGGTCGTACTTGCCGCGGGCGAACCAGGTCGTCGAACGGCCTGGCAGGCGTTGCAGTTTCGCGTCGAAATCCGGCAACGGCGGCTTGTCGCGGTACCCCATGCGATTCCACGCGGCATTGGTGTAGACGTACTGGTGCCCTAACGAGAAATTCTCGCCGAGAATGCGAAACTTGCCGCGATACTGATCGGTGCGTCTGCCCTGGTCCCACAAGTTCACGGAACCGGTGCGCGCGTCCAGCCAGAAGTCGGCGTATCGCTGCGAGGCACGCGACGCATAGGCGTACGCCAACGCCTTGTCGTCATCATCGAGCAGATTCAGGACTGCGGCGGCAGTCAACACCTCGATGATGGCAGTCTCGCTGTAGGGCCCGAGGCTGCGGCCGTACTCGAATCCCTCGCCGCGCGAATTCAGGCGCGGCAGCATGACAGTCGCGGATTTGCGCAGCCAGCCGATGACTTCGGCCGGCGGCACATCGCCGGTTTCCATGAATCGTTGCGCGATTTCTCCGGCGAGCAGCACGCTGTAGCGATCGAATCTGCCTTCGCCGTCCGTCTCATCGGCGAAGCCATGGTCGCCCGAGTACTCGCGGTAGTGCGCTGTCATGGCTGCGTACAGACGCTGGGCGCCCTCACCGTCTTCCCACCGCAATTGATTGCGCAGCCGCGCAATCGCAAAGGCGACGCAGTAATAGTTGTTGGGATGCTCGATGAGCGCATAGCTGTCGCGGTCGACGAAGGTGCGCCAGTCGAGACGTACCCGCAGCTTGGCCAGCGTCAGTGGATCGAGCGCGGCTTTCAGCTGGCCGGCGCGATCGAGCGCCGCGAGCGCCGACAGATAGTAGTAGATGCCCCAGCTGTCGTTGGGATCGTCCACGGTCAGATCGGCAACTCGCCGAAAGTCCGCGACGTATCGGGCAACGCGCGGATCGCCGACGGGAATGGACGAGATCACGTCCGAGAACGCGAGCGCGATCTTCCCGGGAAGGAACTTGTCAGAGCCATTGAAGACGGGCGTCCCGTCGATTCGCATGGCACGCCCTTCCTTCACGAGCTGCTGCACGAGCCGCTCCAATTGCGGCTGGATCCGCCCTGCCACGATTTCGTTGAACGACGGCGCACCAGCCGCGCCGGCGTTTGCGGCTGATCCGAGCGCGAGGGCAATGCAGATGAGCGACCGGCGCAGCGTCATCGCCTCAAAACCACACGGACGCGCGCACGCCGTAGTATCGCGCGAAGTCGCGCGCCGGCTTCCAGTTCACGGCATTGCCGCCCGCGGGAATATTGATGTGCGCATCGCGTCCCTTGGTCAACGCGTAGCTCTCGTCGAACACATTGTTGACGAACGCGGTGAGCTTCCACTGCTCGGTCTTGATTCCGCCCGAGAGGTTCGCGACACCGAAGGCATCCTGAACCGAATCCGGATCCTGCAGCAGGTTGAAGATGACGTCGGACTGCCAGCGATATCCGGTGGCGACGAACCCGGTGAGGGTATCGCCGAGCGGAAAATCGTACTGGGCGTTGACGTTGAAGTTCCATTCCGGCGCGTTGAAGAGCGGCTTGCCGGAAAGATCCTGTACGTTGCCGACGCAGCCTTCGGCGACCGTCTGACGCGGGAAGCAACCGGCATTCGGGAATTCTTCCATGACCGCCTTGTTGTAGGCGCCGCCGGCGCTGATGTTGAAGTCTCCGAACAGTGCGGCGAATTCCGTTTCGACGCCGCGCGAGGTCACCTCGCCGATGCTGTTCAGCAGATTCTGGTTCAACACCTGGTCGCGGCTCTGCGCCTGGAATCCTTCGAACACCATGTAGAACGCGGTCAGATTCCAGATCAGCCGGTGGTCGAAGAATGCGCTCTTGAAGCCGATCTCATAGCTGTCGACGGTTTCCGCGGGCACCGGCTGGTTGGACGCGATGACATCCCCGAGCGGACGGCCCGCGAGGGGACCGGTCGCGACCAGCGAACGCGTCGTCAATGTGCTCGTGAGGTCGTAGGCCATCCCCTTGTAGCCGCGCGAGTACGTGGCGAAAGTCATCAGGTCCGGCGTGAAGCGGAATTGAAGCCCGGTACGGCCCGTCACCGAGGTGTCGTGATTGCAGGTTTCGATCGACGTCCCGGACGGCGTGGTCGTTGCGCACTTCGGGCTGCCGAACGTCACGTTGTTGCCGAGATCGTAAAAGGTGTATTCGATCTCTTCGCGGTTCGCCCGCAGGCCAAGCAGGAAGTCGAGCTTCTCGGTGAGTCCGAGATTTCCCTGGCCGTACACCGCGTAGTTAGTCGCGCGCGCCGTCGAGAGGTAGCGGGAGTACGCGGTGCTGTTCGTGGTCGGCAGGCTCGCGGGCGTCGCCGCGGGAGTCGGGGAAATGTTGTAGTCGTCGAGCGTGTTCGAGCCCCGTACGAAGTAGCGGCTCGAGTCCGTGTCGCTGTAAAACAGACCCGCGACGTAGCGCAGTCGCTGATCGGGCGACGTGAGCCGCAATTCCTGCGTCTTCGACTTGATATCGAAATAGCCGCCGTTGGCCGAGCCGCCGGGCGGCGAGATCGGCTGGTACGGCGCGAAGTTGATGTCCGTGGAGTCGGTATCCTGGCGATCGTCGAGACGATAGACGTCGTACGACGTGATCGACGTGATCGTGTAGTCGCCGATGTCGCGCACGATCTTGAGGCCCGAGCCGTAGTCTTTCGCGTTGCCCTGCGCATCCACATCCATGCGCGTCAGCGTGTTGTCGGGCCCGGGCGTGATCCCGGCGAGGAAGGTCGACATGGGAATTCGCGCCGCGCCGGTCGCGGCACCGCCGGTCGTCGACCCCGGAGTCACGAAATATTCGGCGGGTGCGCAGCAGGACGCGACGGTCTTGGTGTAGAACGGCGACAGCGTGATTGACCAGTCGCTGGTCGGCTCCCACACCAGTTTGCCGCGCAGCGTCGTGTCCTCCTGGCCGTTCAGCCAGTTGCCGGTGCTCAGGTTGTGGACATTGCCGCGGTACTCGCTGAAGTTTCCCGCCAGGCGGAACTTGAGCGTATCGGCAATGGGACCCGAGATCGTGGCGAACACGCGGTGTTCGCCATCGTCCGTGGTCATCAAGTCGGTACGACCAGAGAATTCATCGGTCGCCGGTTGCGTCGTGATGCTGATCACCCCGGCCGAAGCCGATTTGCCGAACAGCGTGTTCTGCGGGCCGCGCAGCACTTCCACTTGCTTCACATCGACCAGCGCCGCGAACGCGGCCGCCTGGAAAGCCTGCGGAATCTCGTCGATCACGACGGCCACGCTCGGCTCCGTGGCGATGCTGTACGCGTAGGTGCCGATGCCCCTGATGTTGATGCTGTTATTGCCCGGTTGCGAAGTCTTGGTGATCGTCACCGAAGGGGCGATCTTCACGAGGTCGTCGAAATCGCGAATGTTGGAGCGTTCGATCGACTCCTGGGTCACGACCAGCACGGACGAAGGCACGTCCTGGATGTTCTCGAGGCGCTTGTTAGCCGTAACGACCACCGCTTCGAGCGTCTCGTATTCCTGC
>DATHJZ010000294.1:0-3449 GCA_035286365.1 Steroidobacteraceae bacterium
TGAGAGCCTTTCGACCTCGTTTCGCAACCGGATCTATCCGGCCTACAAGGCGAACCGCGAGCCGCCGCCGGCCGATCTCAAGCTGCAGTTCGAGCGCTGCCAGGAATTCTGCCGGCATGCCGGTATTCCCGCGTTCAGCCACGCCGAGTACGAAGCCGACGACATCGTCGGCACGCTGGTCACGCGCTGCCGGCGCGAGGGGCTGCCCGCGACGCTGGTCACCCGCGACAAGGATTTCGCGCAGCTCATCCGCGACCACGACGTGTATTGGGATTACAGCGACAACGCGAGCTATCGATACCACCAGATCGAGGAACGCTTCGGTGTCGCGCCGGAGCGCTTCGCGGATTTCCTCGCGCTCATGGGCGACAGCGTCGACAACATCAAGGGCGTGCCCGGTGTCGGCGCGGTGACCGCCGCGGCCCTCATGAAGGAATTCGTCTCGCTCGAGGAGCTGTACGACAATCTCGATCGCGTTGCCGAGATCAAAGTCCGCGGCGCGAGCAAACTGGCCGCGAAGCTCGCCGAGCATCGCGACGCGGCATTCCTGGCGCGGCGTCTCACCGGAATCGCGTGCGACATGCCGATGACGGTCGAACGCCACGAACTGTCGCGCCGGGCGCCGGACGTCGCCTCGCTCACCTCGTTCTTCGACCGGCACAACTTCGGTCCGTTGTTGCGCAAGCAGGCCGAGCGCCTCGCGTTGCTTCCGCTGGTGGCCGCCGCCGCCTGATCATGGGCCGTGGTTCCCGGCGATTGCACGCCGACTACTCGTCCTCGCGCTTGTTCTCCGGAATCGTGACTTTGCCACCGATCGACTCGTGCTCGATCGAGCCCGAGCTGTCGTCGCTCACGGTGAAATTTCCGGTGATGTTGGCGGCGTAGATGCTGCCTGAACTGTCCGAATCCACGGTGAAGCTGCCTTTCACCTGCTCTGCGCGGATATCCCCGGAGCTGTCCTGTTCCACCTTGACGTTGCCGGCGACCCTCTCGATGTGGATGTCGCCCGAGCTGTCCTGCACCACGTCCACGTCACCGCGGACATCGTCGATGTCGATGTCGCCCGAGCTGTCGCGCACGCGCGCGCTGCCGGCGCTGTCGATATTCAAGTCGCCCGAGCTGTCGGTCACGTCGACGAGATCCGCGATGCGGCTGATGTTCAGATCACCGGAGCTGTCCTGCAGCTGCAGCGCCTTGAGATCTTCGAACACCGCATCGCCGCTGGAATCGACGGCCTCGACGGGCAGGTTCGACGGCAGCGCGATGCCGATATCGATGTATGCGTATTCGTCCCGGCTCCATTTCCAGTTCTCGTCGTTCTGCGGCAGGACGGTCTCGACATAAACCACGTTGCCCTCGCGACGGACAGTGATCTGGGACTGGTCGAGCAATTCCTGCTTGGCGGCGCAGGCGACGCCGCGGGCCTCGACGCGCACGGCGCTACCGCGGCCGACGACCTTCATGTCCCCCGCGCCGGTGCGGATGACCACCTTCTCGACACCCTTGGCGTCGACGCCCGCGGCGCGATCGGCGCGAAACTCACAACCGTCGCCCCAGGCGAACGCGGACGAGGGCCCTAAGGCGAGCAGGATCAGCAGGTTTCTATAACGCATGGTGTTTTCTCCCGGAGTGCGAGTCTTGTGTCATTGAGACTGTCGAGAAGGCCGTTCGGTTTACAAGAGGGCGTATTTCATACGGTATCCTCACCTCCCGTGAGCGAACAAAACATCAAATCCGTTCTCATCGAAGAACGCAGCTTCCCGCCGTCCGCCGAATTCACCGCGCAATCCCGCCTGAAGCCCGCCGACGTGGCTAGCCTTCGGGCCGAGGCGGCCAAAGACCACGAGGGATTCTGGGCCCGCCAGGCGCGCCGCGAGCTGCGCTGGAACAAGCCCTTCACGGTGACGCTCGACAGCTCGAATGCGCCCAACTACCGCTGGTTCAGCGACGGCGAGCTCAATGTTTCCTACAACTGCCTCGATGTGCATCTCGAGGAGCGCGGCCACAAGACGGCTGTGACCTTCGTCGGCGAGCCCGGTGACGTGCGGCACGTGTCCTACCGCGAGTTGCATGCCGATGTGTGCCGCTTTGCCAATGCGTTGCTCTCGCAGGGCGTGCAGGCCGGCGATCGGGTGGTCATCTACATGCCGATGACGCCGGAAGCGATCGTCGCCATGCACGCCTGCGCGCGCATCGGCGCGGTCCATTCCGTGGTGTTCGGCGGGTTCTCGGCGCTATCGCTCAAGGACCGCATCGAAGACGCCGGCGCCGTGGTGCTGGTCACTGCCGACGGCGGCTGGCGAGGCGGCAAGGCCATCGAATTGAAGGAGGCCGCAGACAAGGCGTTGGCCAGCGGCTGCCCGACCATTCGCAGTGTCATCGTGCTGAAGCGCACCGGGCAGGACATTTCCATGTACCCGGGACGCGACCTGTGGTGGCACGACCTGGTCGAAGGCCAGACACCGGTCTGTGAACCGGTGTGGGTCGATGCGGAACATCCGCTGTTCCTGCTGTACACCTCCGGCTCCACGGGCAAGCCGAAAGGCATCCAGCATTCCAGCGCCGGCTATCTACTCGGCGCCAAGCTCACCACCAGGTGGGTGTTCGACATCAACGAGGAAGACATCTTCTGGTGCACGGCCGACATCGGCTGGGTGACCGGCCACAGCTATGTCGCCTACGGGCCGCTGGCCGCGGGCGCGACCGTCGTCATCTACGAAGGTGCGCCAACTTTTCCGCACCCCGGGCGCTTCTGGCAGATCATCGAATCGCTCGGTGTCACGATCTTCTACACCGCGCCCACCGCGATTCGTGCGCTGATGAAACTTGGCGACGACATCCCGGCGCGCTACGACCTGACGAAACTCAGGTTGTTAGGCTCGGTAGGTGAGCCGATCAATCCCGAAGCCTGGATGTGGTACCACGAGAACATCGGCCGCGGCCGCTGCCCGATCGTCGATACCTGGTGGCAGACCGAAACCGGCGGCATCATGATTTCGCCGCTGCCGGGCAATACCGCTACGAAACCCGGCTCCTGCACGCAACCCCTGCCGGGCATCGACGCCACGATCGTCGATGCGCGCGGCGACGAAGTGCAGGGTGCCGATGCCGGCGGCTACCTCGTCATCCGCAAACCCTGGCCGTCGATGCTGCGCACGATCTGGGGCGACAACGAGCGCTACCTCAAGACGTACTGGGAGACGTTCCAGAATCGCTATTACGTGGCGGGCGATTCCGCGCACCGCGACAAGGATGGCTATTTCTGGATCATGGGCCGCATCGACGACGTGCTGAACGTGGCCGGCCATCGGCTCGGCACGATGGAAATCGAATCGGCGCTGGTCGCGCACCCGAAGGTTGCCGAGGCGGCGGTGGTCGGCAAGCCCCACGACATCAAGGGCGAGTCGGTGTTCGCGTTCGTGGTGCTGCGTGGCGAGCGGCCGGGTGCC
>DATHJZ010000295.1:0-11524 GCA_035286365.1 Steroidobacteraceae bacterium
CATTCACGAAGACGGCGGGAAGATCTCCGCGCGTTTCGAAGACCTCACGCTCGACGCGCTGTCACCCGGCGAGGTCGTGATCCGCGTGGCGTATTCCGACATCAACTACAAGGACGCGCTGGCCGCGACGGGCGCGGGAAAGATCCTGCGGCGCTATCCACTGGTGGGAGGCATCGATCTCTCAGGCATCGTGGTCTCGTCGGAAGACGCGCGTTTCAAGCTCGGCGACGCGGTGCTGGTCACCGGCAGCGGCCTGTCTGAAACCGTCGATGGCGGGTATGCAGAATTCGCGCGCGTGAGCGGCGAGAGCGTGATCCCGATGCCGCCAGGGCTCGACTTACTGCGCGCGATGCAGCTGGGCACGGCGGGTTTCACCGCGGCGCTCGCGATCGACCACATGGAGCGCAATGGGCAGGCACCGCACCGCGGACCCATCGTCGTCACCGGTGCGACCGGTGGCGTGGGCAGCATCGCCATCGACATGCTGGCCGCGCGCGGTTACGAGGTGGTTGCGGTCACCGGCAAGGCCGATTCCGCCGAGTACCTCAAGTCGTTAGGTGCTAGTAAGGTGGTCATGCGCGGCGAGCTTGCGCTTGGAACGAAGCCGCTCGAGGCCGCGCGCTTCGCGGGCGCGATCGACAATGTCGGCGGCGACATGCTCGCCGGCCTCACTCGTCATATGGACTTCGGCGGGAACATCGCGAGCATCGGCCTCACGGGCGGGTACGATCTCAAGATCACCGTGATGCCGTTCATCCTGCGCGGTATCAACCTGCTCGGAATCAACTCGACGGCAACGATGCGCGCCGAGCGGCTCGAGGTGTGGCAACGCATCGCGACCGATGTCGCCCCACGCCATCTGGCGCGCAGCGCGAGCCGAACCATCGCGTTTGCGGAACTGCCGGGGGCGTTCCCGGCCTACATCGACGGCAAAGTTACCGGTCGCACCGTGGTTAAGATTGCCGCGCAGCCGTAAACTGCCGACAACATGAACTCTCACCGATCCGCGCCCGCAACCGCGGGTGCCAAGCTCCGCGCCGCCATCGAGGCCGAAAAACCCCTGCAGGTGGTCGGCGCCATCAATGCCTATGCCGCGCGCATGGCCGAAGCCACCGGGTTTCGTGCGCTCTATCTATCGGGCGGCGGCGTCGCCGCGAACTCGCTCGGCCTGCCCGATCTCGGCATCAGCACGATGGACGATGTGCTGATCGACATCCGGCGCATCACCGAAGCCAGCACGCTGCCGTTGCTGGTCGACGCAGACACCGGCTGGGGTGGCGCGTTCAACATCGCGCGCACCGTGCGTTCGTTCATCAAGGCCGGCGCGGCCGGCATGCACATCGAAGACCAGGTGCAGAGCAAGCGCTGCGGCCATCGTCCCGGCAAGGAAGTCGTGCCGCCCGAAGAGATGGTCGATCGGGTCAAGGCCGCGGTGGACGCGCGCACGGACTCAAGCTTCGTGATCATGGCGCGCAGCGACGCGCTCGCGAGTCACGGTCTCGATGAAATGATCGAGCGCCTCGCGGCCTGTGTGGCCGCGGGTGCGGATGCCGTGTTTCCCGAGGCCATCACCGATCTTCCGATGTATCGCAAGGTGCGTGAATCGGTGAAAGTGCCGGTACTCGCCAACATCACCGAGTTCGGCAAGTCACCTCTCTATACGCGCGATGAACTCGGCAGTGTGGGTGTCGACATCGTGCTGCACTGCTGTTCGGCGTATCGCGCGATGAATCTCGCCGCGCTCAAGGTGTACGAAGCCATTCGCAAGGACGGCACGCAGAAGAACGTGGTCGGGGCGATGCAGACGCGCGACGATCTGTACAAGTATCTCGACTACCACGCGTACGAGCAGAAGCTCGACGCGTTGTTCTCCGTAGAGAAGGCGAAGGAGAAGAAATGAGCACGAACGAGGGGATCGCCGCGAGCGCGCCGAAGCCGAAGAAATCCGTCGCGTTGTCGGGAGTCGCCGCGGGCAACACCGCGCTGTGCACCGTCGGCCGCAGCGGCAACGACCTGCACTATCGCGGCTACGACATCCTGGAAGTCGCCGAGACCTGCGATTTCGAAGAAATCGCCTATCTTCTGATCCATGGCCGGCTGCCCAACAAGGCGCAGCTCGCCGCGTACAAGACGAAGCTCAAGAATCTGCGCGGCCTGCCCGCGCCGGTGCGCGCCGTGCTCGAGCAGCTGCCGGCCGCCGCGCACCCGATGGACGTCATGCGCACCGGCGCATCGGCCATGGGTTGCGTGCTGCCGGAGAAGGACGATCACGACCCGGCCGGAGCGCGCGAAATCGCCGACCACCTGGTGGCCTGTTTCGGCTCGATGCTTTGTTATTGGTATCACTTCTCGCACAACGGCCAGCGCATCCACGTCGAGACGGACGACGACTCCGTCGGCGGACATTTCCTGCACCTGCTGCACCGGCGCGCACCGCCGGGTAGCTGGGTGCGCGCCATGCACACCTCGCTCAATCTCTATGCCGAGCACGAATTCAACTCCTCGACGTTCGCCGCGCGGGTCATCGCGGGCACCGGCTCCGATATCTACTCCTGCGTCGCAGGCGCCATCGGTGCGCTGCGCGGCCCGAAGCATGGCGGCGCGAACGAATTCGCGCTGGTCATCCAGGAACGCTACGACTCCCCCGACGAAGCCGAGGCGGACATCCGCAAGCGCGTCGCCGGCAAGGAGATCGTGATCGGGTTCGGGCATCCGGTGTACACCGTGTCCGATCCGCGCAATGCCATCATCAAGCGCGTCGCCGAGAAGCTGGGCCGCGAAGCCGGCGACCTGAAGCTCTACCAGGTGGCAGAGCGTATCGAGTCGGTGATGATGGATACCAAGAAGATGTTCCCGAACCTCGACTGGTACAGCGCAGTGTCGTATCACCTGATGGGCATTCCGACCGCGATGTTCACGCCTCTGTTCGTGATGGCGCGCGTGACCGGATGGAGCGCGCACGTCGTCGAACAGCGCGAGGACGGCAAGATCATCCGACCGGCCGCTAACTACACCGGTCCGGAAAACCGCAAGTTCGTACCGCTGTCCCAGCGGGTCTAGGGATCCACGTGAAAATTCGCGGCAGTATCGTCGCAAAGGCCGGCCAGCCGGAGTTCGACCTGGCGCGCTGGATCGAACTCATTGGCCAGCATTCAAATCTCTCCGTGATGCCTCCGCGGCAGGGCCTCAATCCATTTACCCGGGAGCCCATGCTGTTTCAATCGAAGGATATCGCATTGGTGACGGCATTCGGAAAGCAGCTCGGCGCGATGGATTGGGCGCCGGACGATTCGCAGCAGGTGTGCGTCTGGATCGAGGACGGCGCCGCTGCTGACTCGCTCGACACGATTGCCGCAGACGTCGCCGCGCGACTCAATGCGGTGTACCGGCGCGTGGCGGAATAGAATGCGCGCAATTTCGCCGTAGAGCTCAGCAACGATGTCATCCCAGGACTACAAGTCGGCCCAACGGCCGCAGCCCGACGACCTGCTGGTCGCCATCGCCGACTACACCAAGAACTACCAGGTAGATAGTGTCCAGGCCTACGAGACCGCGCGCTACTGCCTCATGGACACGCTGGCCTGCGGCCTCCAGGCGCTGAAGTATCCCGCCTGCACGCGCTTGTTGGGGCCGGTGGTCCCGGGCGCCACGATGCCGGGCGGCGCGCGCGTGCCGGGCACGAGCTACGAGCTCGACCCGGTCATGGGCGCGTTCAGCATCGGCGCGATGGTGCGCTGGCTCGACTTCAACGACACCTGGCTGGCCGCGGAGTGGGGGCATCCTTCCGACAATCTCGGCGCCATTCTCGCGCTGTCTGACTATCTATCCCGTCGCGCGATCCTGCTGGGCGAAAAGCCGCTGACGGTGCGCGACGTGCTGACCGCCATGATCAAGGCGCACGAAATCCAGGGCGTGCTCGCGCTGGAGAATTCGTTCAACCGCGTCGGGCTCGATCACGTGCTGCTGGTACGCGTGGCGTCGACCGCGGTCGCCACCGAAATGTTGGGCGGCTCGCTCGAGCAGATAGTCAGCGCCTTGTCCAACGCCTGGATCGACGGTGGTGCGCTGCGCACTTATCGCCACGCCCCCAACACCGGCTCGCGCAAGAGCTGGGCGGCCGGCGATGCCACGAGCCGCGCGGTGCGCCACGCGCTGTTCGCGCTCAAGAACGAGATGGGCTATCCCTCCGCGCTGTCCGCGAAAACGTGGGGTTTCCAGGATGTTCTGTTCAAGGGCAAACAACTGACTCTCGCGCAGCCGCTCGGCAGCTACGTGATGGAGAACGTGCTGTTCAAGATCAGTTTCCCCGCGGAATTCCACGCGCAGACCGCGGTGGAGTGCGCCATGGCGCTGCACCCGAGGGTGAAGGACAGGCTCGCGTTGATCGACAAGATTTCGATCGAGACACAGGAACCGGGCGTGCGCATCATCGACAAGACCGGGCCGCTCGCAAATCCCGCCGATCGCGACCACTGCATCCAGTACATGGTGGCGGTGCCGCTGATCTTCGGCCGCCTGACTGCCGCGGACTACGAAGACAAGATCGCGAACGATCCGCGCATCGACGTGCTGCGCGCGAAGATGGAAGTGCGCGAGAACTCGCGCTTCACCAGGGAATACTACGAACGCGACAAGCGCCACATCGGCAACGCACTGCACATCAGCTTCACCGACGGATCGCCGAAAGTCGAAGTGAGCATCGACTTCCCGGTCGGGCATCGCAAGCGTCGTGCCGAAGGCATGCCGCTGCTGGTGCAGAAGTTCGAAGCCTCGGTCGCCGCGCACTATCCACCCAGGCAAACCGAAGCGTTGAAGGCCGTGTTCGCGCGCAACGACCTGGATGCGATGCCCGTGAACGAATTCATGGCATCTCTCGTAGCTAACTAGTCCGCTGGATGATGACCACGCAGAATCTGGACGAAGCCGGCTGGAAAGCGCGCCTGCAATCCGGCGCTCGGGAACTCGGCGCGGAGCTCGACGAGTCGCAGCTCGACATCCTCTGGCGGTACGGCGTGATGCTGCGCGAGCGCAACGAGCACGTGAACCTCACGTCCATCATCTCCCCGGAAGGCATCCTCCAGCTGCACATGCTCGACAGCCTCACGCTCGTCCCCCACCTGGGAGAAGCGCAACGCATCATCGACGTCGGCACTGGCGGCGGCTTCCCGGGCATTCCGCTTGCGGTGGCCTGTCCGAAAGTCGAGTTCACGCTGATCGACGGCACGCAGAAGAAGATCCGCTTCGTCGCCGAGAGCATCGCGGCACTCGACATCCGCAACGCACGCGCGCATGCGGCGCGCGCGGAGAGCTATGTGGGCGAGAAGGAATTCGACCTGGTGGTGGTGCGCGCGGTGGGATCGCTCGTCGACGTGCTACATAACGCCGGGCATCTGGTGGGTCCCGAAGGCCGGCTGCTCGCGATGAAGGGCCGGCTGCCCGAAGCGGAGATCGACGCGGTGCCGCGCGGCTGGTCGGGGGAAGTTTTTTCACTGCGCGTGCCGGGGCTCGACGCCGAGCGCCACCTTGTCGCTCTCACGCGTCACAAGTCGTCACGCCCTAAAAAATAAGCGGAACAGGCGCGCCGATACACGCGGTAAGATCGCCGCCATGAAGCGCATCATCGCGGTTGCGAACCAGAAGGGCGGCGTCGGCAAGACGACCACCGCGGTGAATCTCGCGGCCTCGTTCGCTGCCACGCGCCGGCGCGTGCTGCTGATAGACATCGACCCGCAGGGCAACGCTACCATGGGCTGCGGCATCGAGAAATCCCAGATCCAGCGCGGCACCGGCGACGTGTTGTTAGGCGAGGCGGATGCCGCCTCGGTCATCCTGCCGCTCGAGTCGACGCCGGGGCTGTCGCTCATGCCGTCGAACCAGGACCTGACCGCCGCGGAAGTCCGGCTCCTAACTACCATGGCCGGACGCGAGCTGCGCCTGCGCAACGCGCTCAAGCCTGTGTACGACAAGTTTGAAGTCATCCTCATCGACTGCCCGCCGGCGTTGAACATGCTCACGCTGAACGCCCTGGTCGCTGCGCAGAGCGTGCTGATCCCGATGCAGTGCGAGTACTACGCGCTCGAAGGTCTGACGGCGCTGGTCGGCACCATCGAGCAGATCAAGGCATCGGTGAGTCCGCAGCTCGAGATCGAAGGGATCCTGCGCACGATGTTCGATCCGCGGAACAACCTTTCGAACGAAGTCTCGGCCCAGCTCATCTCGCACTTTGGCGACAAGGTGTTCCGCACGATCGTGCCGCGCAACGTACGCCTCGCGGAAGCGCCGTCTTTCGGCAAGCCCGTTTTGCAGCACGACAAGGATTCGCGCGGTGCGCTGGCCTATCTCGCGCTCGCCGGCGAGATGCTGCGCAAGGATGACGAAGCCGTCGCGGAGCCCGAAGGTGCCCCGCCGCTGGCGGAAGCTCCCGCGGACGCCGAACATCCGCTGAACTAAGTCTCCCCACAGCGTTTATCATCCCGCCCCATGAGCCAGAAGAAACCGGTCATGGGACGAGGACTCGAGGCACTGCTCGGGCAGATGTCCAACCGGCCGGCGCCCGCGCCGGCAGCTCCCGGCGCGACCGCCGCGCCGCCCGCCAAACTGCCCGGCGACGAACTGGCCAACCTCCCGCTCGACCTGCTGCAGCGAGGCAAGTACCAGCCGCGCATCGACATGCGCCAGGAATCGCTCGAAGAGCTGGCCGCGTCGATCAAGTCGCAGGGCATCATCCAGCCCATCGTCGTGCGGCCCGTGGACGGAGCCGCGGGTGCATCACAACGCTACGAAATCATCGCCGGTGAACGCCGCTGGCGCGCGGCGCAAATCGCGGGGCTCGCCACCATTCCTGCGGTCATCCGCAAGGTGCCCGACGATGCGGCCATCGCGATGGCGCTCATCGAGAACATCCAGCGCGAAAACCTGAACCCGCTCGAAGAAGCGCGGGCGCTCGAACGTCTCATCAGCGAATTCGGCATCACGCATCAACAGGCAGCGGACGCGGTCGGTCGCTCGCGCGCCGCGGTTTCGAACCTGCTGCGGCTGCTCGAGCTCGCGCCGGAAATCACCGCCTGCGTTGAAAAGCGCGAACTCGAAATGGGCCACGCGCGCGCACTGCTGGCGCTGACGCAGCGGCGTCACCAGGTCGAAGTTGGCTTGCTGGTCGCAAAGAAAGGATTGTCGGTGCGCGAGACCGAAGCGCTGGTCCGCAGCACGCTGGCGAGAGCCGCGGGCGGCAGCGGCGCGGCGCAGGATTCCAAGGCCCTCGATCCCAACGTGCGGCGGTTGCAGGACGAGCTCTCCGAAAAGCTCGGTGCGGCGGTGCAAATCCAGCACACGGGTTCCGGCAAGGGAAAAGTCGTCGTCAGCTACCACTCACTCGATGAGCTCGACGGGATCCTCGCGCATATCCATTAGCGCGCAGATCGCGCTCGCGTGCGTGGCTCTATGCGGCTGTGCCGCGCGGCCGGAATTCGGCGACGTGCTGTTCACGGACAACTTCGACGCGGGCCTCGACAACTGGCAGATCGAAGCCGAAAAACCCGGCCGCATCGAAGCCGCCAACGGCGTGCTCGATATCGACGTGCCCGCAGGCGCCACGCTGTGGTTCAAACCGAAACTGCAGAGTCCCGTCGCAATCGAATTCGAAGCCACCGCGGTCTCCGCCGGTGGACCCAACGACCAGGTCAGCGATCTCAACGTCTTCTGGATGGCAAGCAACCCGGACGGTGCCGAACCGGTGTACGCAACTGCGCGCAGCGGCGCCTTTGCGCAGTACAACAATCTGCGCGCGTATTACGTGGGACTCGGCGGAAACCGGAACACCACCACGCGGCTCTGGCGTTACGTGAGTGATCCTTCGAATCGACCCCTGCTGCCGCAGCACGATCTTTTGGCACGCTCGGCCATGCTGATACCGAACCGCCAGCAGACCATCGTGCTGATTGCGAACGGCCGGACGGTGGAATTCCGCCGCGATGGCCAACCGCTGCTGCGCATGTCCGATCCGGCACCGTACCCGAGCGGTTGGTTCGCGCTGCGCACTACGTACAGCCATTTGCGGATCCGCGACCTGCGCATCTACCGCCTGCCTGAGCCCTAGCTCCCGGGACTTGATGACTGTTTGTTTGTAGGCACCGCGCTGCAGACGAGTAGGGCGGTGGATAGACCCGCCCGGCGCTGACTGCGCGGCGAGCTCGCGAGGGAGACAATCGCATTCGCGGCCGATCGCGGCAGTCAGGAAGGATTCCCGCCGTGAAAACCCTGGTCTCCTTGTTTTTGATGAGCGCCGTTTTTTCGATGAGCGAAGTCGCCCTCGCGCGCCCACAGGTCTTGCTTCCGACCCAGACGATTCCGATTCCGGCCCTGTTCTTCCCGAGTGACGTCGGCATCAGTGGCGACTGGATGGTCGTTGCCGGAAACGCGGATGCGGATACCGACCCCAACACGTCCCTCTCCGACAACCGGGTCTATCTTTATCACCGCGCCGCCAATGGCGTCTGGTCGCCTGGAACCCTGCTGCTCGAGACGCGCAGCAACGAGTTCTTCGCCAGAGCAGTCATCAATAGCCAGATCATCGTGATTTCCGTGCCGTTGGGCACACACGTATTCGAAAACACTTCGGCCGGGTGGGTCAAAAGGCCTGTGGACGCCGCCGCCGCCAATCTCCCCTCGCCCTACCTCGACATCGACGGCACGACGATACTGCTGGCCGACGGCCGCTGTGGCAGCAACGCGGTCGTGCTCGATCGCACGAGCGCCGGCCACTGGGCGCAAAGCGGCCAGCTTCTCGGCACCCCCATGCCGTGCAGCGACTCGCCCATCCGCAACCAGAATGTCGCGCTCAGCGCCAACACGGCTATCTCGTGGGACCCGCTCGCGAATGCGGCGAATCGCGCGCTCGTGTTCGAGCGGGCGCCTGGTCCCACGTGGACGCACACGGCGGTCCTGGCACCAGTGCCGGGCGAGACCCCCAATTTCACCGGCTACGCGATCGACCTGCGCGGCTCACTCGCTTTCATCTCAGGCCCAGACCGCGGTACCAGGGTCTATCGACGCTCGGGTTCGACGTGGTCGCGCACCGGCTACCTCTCTTACCTCGACTGGTTCCCGCAGATCGCCTCCAAGGTGAAAGTCGACGACCCGTACGTCATCCAGAGCAGCTACAACTCGACGCTCAAGGTGCAGTTGCTGCATGTTTTCCGCGAACGCGCGGACCAGGGCTTCGACGAACTGGCCCTGCTCACAACGCCTGATGGCAGGTCGATAACCACCGAATTCGACGTCGCAGGCTCGCGCGTGGTGGCGGCAACCCCGGAAAAAGTGTTCTTCTACCAATTGCCCGCGCCGCTGAACCCGGCGCCCGCAATCCAGCAATACGATTTCGAATCGGGCAGCACGGCGCAGTGGACGATCCTGCCCGGCAGCAGTTTCAGCGTCGTGAGCAGCGGCGGCACCCACGTGTATCGCCAGTCGAGCACCGCGGGCGATGCCGCGGCCACGCACCCTGACGATCTGACCACGCAGGCCATCCAGGCGGACATCACCCCGACCGCGTTCAACGGCAACGACCGCTGGTTCGGTCTCGTCACCCGTTACACCGACGTGTCTAACTACTACTACGTGACCTGGCGCAGCTCTGGCTGGCTGGTGTTGAAACGCATGCACAATGGCGTGTTCACCGAGCTGGCCAGGGCCTCCATCGGTGGGGCGCTGAACCAGTCGACGCGGTTGCGAATGGAATCCGCCGGCAATCGCCACACGGTGTTTGTCGATGGCTTCGAGTATCTGAGTGCGTTTGACGACACGCTGTCCCATGGGCGTGCGGGCCTGCGCACCTACCGCACCAGTGCCGACTTCGACAATGTGCTCGTGAGCGCCGCACCGCTCGCGCGGTATGTACGGGAGCCACTCATCCGGACCGCAGAGCCCTTCGACGCGGTGGACGGCCAATGGGCCATCGAGTACGACGAAAACTTCGACCAGGGCGACTACCGGCAGTATTCGGTCGCCGGCGACGCGCGCAGCGTCGCATGGCCCGTGAGTGACGATCAGATCGTCGAGAGCTATGTGCGCGTGGATGCCTTCGCAGCGCCCGCGCCGGGCAAGGAATACTGGGTGGGCCTGCTGGCGCGCTACCAGGACCCCTCCAACTACTACTACGTGAGCCTGCGCAGCTCGAATCAGATCTCATTGCGCCGCGTGGTCAACGGGCAGATCACGGTGTTGCGCTCGGCGCCATTGCCGGTGGCGGTGGGCAGTGACTACTTCGTGCGGCTGGAGGTGGTTGGCCAGAAATTGCGGGTGTACGTGGACGAGATACTGATGTTCGAAGCCGCCGATTCCATGCTCGCCAACGGCAAGTCGGGCCTGGTTACCTACAAGGCTGCCGCGGGTTTCGCCTACTTCACCGCCTATCAACCCTGACGAATCGGCAGCGCGAATTCGCTCCCCAGGAATCGGTGCGTCCGGTCTTTGCCGGCGCGGTTTCCGGCAGACGCGCGAGCGCGAACGGTTCCACCGCAACACCGCCGATCATGTACCCGGCCGGCACCAGCGGATTCCCGGTGAGCCGCGTGAGCCACGCCGCCAGGAATTGCGTCGAGCCGCCGAACACCTGCTTCGCCGGCAGATGGCGCGTGGTCGAGACGTTCACGCGCGGCTACTTCTGAGTGGAGTAGATCTTCACGAGGTCGTACAGAAAGGCGCGCGCATCCATCAACGACTGCACGCTCACGTACTCATTGAGTCCGTGGATGTGTCCGAGATCCGGTCCCATGAACAATGGCTCGATGCCATAGGTCGGGATACCCACACCATTGAGGTACAACCCATCGGTAGCGCCGGCCTGCAGGATCGGCAGCACCGGCACGCCAGGGAAATATTGCGCGCTGAGTTTCTCGAACGGACCCATGATCTTCGGGCTGAGTGGCGGCGGCGGCGAAGCCGGGCCGCGCTCTTCGAGCATCGTGACTTTGACTTGCGGGTCTGCGACCAACTTCTCGAGCTGATCGCGCACGGCCTCACCGCTCACGCCGGGAAATATACGGCAGTTGATGTTGGCGCGCGCCCGCTGCGGCAACGCGTTGGTGGCGTGGCCGCCCTCGAGCACGGTCGCGACGCAGGTCGTGCGCAGCGTGGCGTTCCAGCTCACGTCCTGCTCCGACACCAGCGCGATCGCCTTCGTATCGTCGGGACTCTTGACCAGCGCATTCATTGCCGCGGCGAGCTCGCTATTGCCCTTCGCGGCCTGGATCTTCGCCATGCCGGTGAAATACGCACGGCTGCCATCGGTGAACTGCGCCGGGAATTCGTACGCCTCGATGCGCGGCAGCGCGGCCGCGAGTTTGTAGATCGCGTTGTCCTTGCGCGGACGCGAGCTGTGGCCGCCGGGATTCGTGACCTCAAGTAGATAGTTCTGCGCGGCCTTCTCGCCGGCCTGCACGTTCATCGCGACGCGATTGCCCTGGGTGTCCATTTCGCCCCACGCGCCTTCGTTGAGCGCGAACTCGGCGTCTATCCAGTCGCGGTG
>DATHJZ010000296.1:0-2864 GCA_035286365.1 Steroidobacteraceae bacterium
GCAGACATCCTCCGCCCGCTCGCGGGTTTTCGCCAGCCGGGCAAGCCGCGCGGCGCCGAGCGCGGGGCCGACTTCGGAGGCGTCGCGATACACGAGCGGGCGCTTCAGGGCCGCGGCGAGCACACCGCCCCACCACCTCGAACGCGCGCCGCCGCCGATCACCGAGATCTTGTCGATGGTCGCGCCGGCTTCGATCAGCGCGTCGAGACCGTCGGCAAATGCGAAGGCGACGCCTTCCAATACCGCCTGGCCGATCGCCGCTGCATCGGAATCGTGATTGAGGCCGAACAGCACGCCACGCGCCTGCGGATCGTTGTGCGGCGTGCGTTCGCCGGACAGATACGGCAGGAAGATCTCCGGGCCATCGAGCGCAGCGCGTTTCTCGACCTTCGACAGCAGCTCGGCCGCGTCCTTCGAACGGGTGAGCTTCACCGCCCAGTCGACGCACGAAGCTGCCGACAGCATCACGCTCATCTGGTGCCAGACACCGGGCAGGCAGTGGCAGAACGCATGCACGGCCTTGGCGGAGTTCGGCAGGAATTTCGGCGTGACGAGGAACAGCACGCCCGAGGTGCCGAGCGAGAGAAAGGCGTCGCCCGGCTTGATGACACCGATGCCCGCGGCGCCCGCGGCATTGTCGCCGCCGCCGCCGGCCACCGGCACGGGGTCCATGCCCCAGTCCGCGGCAACTTCCTGGCGTAACGCTCCGCTGACGTCCGAACCTTCGACCAGCCGCGGCATGTGCGATTCGGTGAGACCCGTGGCTGCCAGCATCTCGGGCGACCAGTGGCGCTTCGCGACGTCCACCCACAACGTACCGGCGGCGTCGGAACAATCGCTGGCCTTCTCGCCCGTCATCAACAGGCGCACATAATCTTTGGGCAGCAACACGCAGCGCGTGTCCTTGAATATGGCGGGCTCGTTCTCGCGCACCCAGACGAGCTTCGGCGCGGTGAACCCCGGCATCGCGATGTTGCCGGTGATCTCACGGCTGCGCGGCTCTGCTTTCTCGAGCGTGATGCACTGCTGCTCGCTGCGGCCGTCGTTCCAGAGCATGGCGGGACGCAATGGTTTGTCGGCGGCATCCAGCAAAGTGGCGCCGTGCATCTGGCCCGAGAGGCCCACGGCCTTGACCGCCCAGCGAACGGCCGCGGGTAACGCCTTGACGGCGGTGTTCGTCGCACTCCACCAATCGGCGGGATTCTGTTCGGACCATCCGGCGTGCGGACGGAACACGTTGAGCGGCGCGGACGCCTGTTCGACCACCGTGTCCCGGTCGTCAACGATGACGGCTTTGACACTCGACGTGCCGATATCGATGCCTAGATACATCCACCCTCGCTTGCGTTGATGAGGGCGATGTTTGACGGCACGAGAAAACTGACCGCCGGAGCGATTCTCCGGCGGTCAGATTTCGTCGGCGACCGACAGTCCCCTCGAGCATCGAAAATTGCGCCGGTAACGCTACCAGAAATATCCGTGAGAAGGGAATTTACGGCCGTTATATCGATCGCCCCGCTTCAGGCGGGGCCGGTGACCTGGCCCAGCCGATCCGCCGACTGGCGCGTGAGCATCCATTGCGGGTATTCGCTCGGCAGCTTCGAGGCTTCGTCGATGGCCTTGATCTGCTCCGTGCTCAGCTCGAGGCCGGTGGCGGCGATGTTGTCGAGCAGCTGTTCCTGGCTCTTCGCGCCGACGATCACCGAGGTGACATGCGGCTGCGCTAACAACCACGCGAGCGCGACTTGCGCGACGGAGACCAGGTTGTCCGCCGCGATCGGCCGCATCACGTCGATGACATTGAACGCGCGCTCGCGGTCCACCGGCGGGAAGTCGAGCGTCGCGCGGCGCGCACCTTCGGGTGAAGAATCGCGCGAGAACTTGCCCGACAACAGTCCACCCGCGAGCGGGCTCCACGGCATGATGGCGAGGTTCTGGTCCTGCGCGAGCGGCACGATCTCGCGTTCGATGTCGCGACCCGCCACGGAGTAATACATCTGCAGGCTTTCGAAGCGCGCGAGATTTTTCTTGTCGGCGATCCACAGCGACTTGGTGATTTCCCAGGCCGAGAGATTGCACAGCCCGAGGTAGCGCACCTTTCCGGCACGCACACAATCCGTCAACGCATCGAGCGTTTCTTCGAGCGGCGTGAACGGATCACGGCCGTGAATCTGGTAGAGATCGATGTGATCGACCTGCAGGCGCTTCAGGCTCGCGTCCACACCCTGCATGATGTGCGCGCGCGACAGCCCGATCTGGTTGTGGCCCGGCCCCATGCGCAGCAGCACCTTGGTGGCGAGCACGTACGAATCGCGCGGCAGGCCGAGCATCTTCAGCGCGTTGCCGGTGACGATTTCGGAGCGGCCGTTCGAATAGAAGTCGGCCGTGTCGATGAAGTTGATGCCGCGATCGAAGGCGGCCTTGATGAGCTCGCCCACGTCTTCCTGGCTGACGCCGGCGACGGTGGCCCACATGCCCTCGCCGCTGCCGAAGGTCATGGCGCCGAGGCACATTTCAGAAACGATGAGGCCGGTATTGCCGAGCTTGCGGTAACGCATCTACTCACTCCGTCGTTGACCATCCGTTGGTCGGCGGAGTATGCGCGAGCGCATGGGGCACCGTAAGTGCCTCATGCGTCGCGTAAGAAATCAGCTCAGAGAATCCAGACGATGCTGAGCGCGAGTGACGAGTATTCGTTGTCGTCCTGCGAGAAGCTGAAGCTGCTGGTGAGATCGCTCAAGTCGGCGTACTGGTATTCGAGGCGCAGCAGCGCTCCGTCCAGCTGCGTCTGCACGCCGATCCCGCCCAGCGGAGCGAAGCCGGTGTCGTTCGCGGATTCGCGAATCGCCGGCGGACCATCCGCG
>DATHJZ010000297.1:0-10406 GCA_035286365.1 Steroidobacteraceae bacterium
CGCAACATCTACATTGCGGACACACTGACCTATCCCGGCGTCACCATCTCGACCATCAACTTCGACATCCCATCTTTCATCGGATTCAGTGGCATTACGACGTTCGACAACATCTCCATCGTGCGAAGCGGTGGTCACTTCTGGGGCAACCAGGTGTTCCCGGCGCTGTGGCTCCACTCGGGTGAGGGAACGTTCACCGGTATTCGGATCAACAACGTGGACATCCAGGATCCGACGTACATGGGCATCATGTTCCAGACGAAGTACGTCGGCGGACAGCCGACCACTCCGATCCTGGACACGATACTCACCAATACGACCATCAGCGGCGCGAACGATCCACGCGCCGACAACAGCAACGTCGACTCGACGTTCACGTTCCCGTTGAACGGTCGCGCGGGTAATGCGGCGTACTGCAACCCGCTGCCGGAACCCGGTCAGGGTCCCGCGATCGGCGCGGTGACATTCAATACGCTGAACATGACCAACAACACGCGCGGCGTCGTGAATCCCTGCCCGGACTTCACCATCACGGTGAACAACGTGAGCCAGGCGACGCTATCGCCGAGTCCGGCATCGCTTGCCTTTGTAGACCAGGCCATCAACACGACGTCCGCGGCACGCACCGTTACGGTGACCAACACCGGCACGGCCGCTGCCTCGATTTCTGGCGTGACGGCTTCAGCTGAGTTCCAGCAGACCACCAACTGCGGCGGCACACTTGCCGTGAATGCCAGCTGCAACGTCAACGTGAGCTTCCGCCCGACTACCATTGGCGCGAAGAGCGGCACGCTGACAGTAAATTCGAACGCGACCAACCCGGCGATGACGGTGCCGCTCAGCGGCAACGGTATTTCACTGACGGCGACACTGTCGGCGAACCCGAGTCCGGTGGCTTTCGGGAGCCAGACGACCAACACGTCTTCGACCCGTGCGGTGACCATCACCAACACCGGCAGCGCCTCGGGCAATGTCACGGGGGTGAGCATCAGCGGCGGAGGTCAGTTCACGCAGACTAACAACTGCGGTGCGCTGGCGGCCAACGCCACCTGTACGGTGACGGTCACGTTCGCGCCGACCACGGCGACTGCGCAGACCGGCACGTTGACGATCGCCTCCAACGCGAGCAATCCCTCGTTGACCGTGCCGCTCTCGGGCACCGGCGTGCCACCCGGCACGGCAACGCTCTCGGCAAGCCCGAGCCCGGTGGCGTTCGGCAGCCAGACGACCAACACGTCTTCGACGCGCGCGGTGACCATCACCAACACCGGCAGCGCCTCGGGCAATGTCACGGGTGTCGCGGTGAGCGGCACCGGCCAGTTCACGCAGACCAACAACTGCGGCACGCTGGCGGCCAATGCCACCTGCACGGTGACGGTCACATTCGCGCCGACCTCGGCGACCGCGCAGACGGGCACGTTGACGGTGAGCTCGAATGCGAGCAATCCCTCGTTGACCGTGCCGCTGAGTGGCACCGGCGTGCCGCCCGGCACCGCGACGCTCTCGGCAAGTCCGAGCCCGGTCGCCTTCGGCGATCTGGCGATCAACACTTCCTCGTCGCGTGCCGTGACGATCACGAACACGGGCACGGCCACGGGGACGGTCTCCGGTGTCAGCATCTCCGGGCCCTTCACGCAGACCAACAACTGCGGCGCGCTGGCGGCCAATGCCACCTGCACCGTGACCGTGACGTTCAACTCGGCGAACCCGCTCGGTGCCAAGAGCGGCACGCTGACGGTGAACTCCAACGCCACGAACCCGTCGCTGACAGTTCCGCTGTCGGGCAATGCAATCAACCCGCCCGTGGTCAATTGCACAAACCCGATCAACGTCACGGTGGGCAAGGTTCCGGTCGCCTCGGCGACCACCGGGGGATTCCCGGCGACGAACTCGAACGACAACAGCCTGACCTCGTACTGGGAAGGCCCGTTCCCGAACGTGACGCTCACCGTGCCGCTCGGTACTAACTACCGCATCTGCTCGGTGACCGTGCGCCTGAATCCGGATCCGGCCTGGGGTCAGCGCACGCAGACTTACTCCATCGAAGGCCGCGACCAGTCGGGCGGCACGTTCACCACACTGGTGGGTTCTGCGGGACGGGTGTTCACCCCCGGCACCACGGCGCCCGGGAACAACAACACGGTGTCGGTGGACGTGCCCGCTACTGCTGCGTTGGCAGCGGACGTGCGGCTGACTTTCACGGCCAACACGGGTGCCCCCGGTGGCCAGGTGGCTGAAGTCATCATCATGGGTGTCCCGGGTCCGAATCCGGATCTGACCGCGTCGGCAGTGTCCGCTTCGCCGTCTTCGCCCACCGAGGTCACGCCCGTCACCGTCACGGCGACGGTCAGCAACATCGGCACGTCGGCCACGCCCATTGCCACCAATATCAAGGCGTACTGCGGCACCACGCAGGTGGGAGCTGCCGGCAACGTCAACACACTCAGCGCGGGTGCGTCGACGCCGGTGTCGTTCAACATTGGCACGCTGCCGCAGGGCTCGTGCGCGCTGTCGGTCCGGGTGGATGACCCGAGCACGATCGTGGAGCAGAGTGAGGCTAACAACTCTGCCACCGGGCCAACGCTGACGGTGGCGCAGGCTCCGGGTCCGGACCTCGAGGTCGTCAGCATCGCTTCCAACCCGGCGAATCCCGCGGTCGGAGCGGCGGTGACGTTCAGCGTGACGTTGAACAACCGCGGCACGACCGCCGTTGCAGCCGGCACCACGACGCGGATCACGGTGGGCACAACGACGCTCAACAACACGAATAGTCCGCAGATCCCGGTGAACACGCCAACGCCGGTGACCATCAGCGGAAGCTGGGCCGCCACCAGTGGCGGCGCCACCATCACCGCGACGGCCGACGCGACTGGCATCGTCGCCGAGACCAACGAGGGCAATAACACGCTCTCGCGCTCTATTGTTGTTGGCCGCGGAGCGGCGGTGCCCTATGTCGAGTACGAAGCCGAGGCGGGCACTCACAACGGCACACTGGAAGTGGCCAATGCGACGCGTACCTTCGGGCACACCAACTTCGGCACCGAGTCTTCTGGCCGCCAATCAGTGCGCCTGAGCAGCACGGGCCAGTTCGTGGAGATCACCTCCACCGCGCCGGCCAACTCGATCGTGGTCCGCAACTCGATCCCGGATGCCGGGGGTGGTGGCGGTACTACCGCAACCATCAGCCTGTATGTCACGCCGCCGGGCGGATCTCTGACCTTCGTGCAGAAGATCACGCTCTCGTCGCGCAACAGCTGGCTGTACGGGACCACCGACGACACCGAAGGCTTAAGCAACTCGCCGGGACCCGACGCGCGCCGTCTGTTCGACGAGTCCAATGCGCTGCTCGCCACTAGCTACCCGGCGGGCACGCGTTTCAGGCTGCAGCGCGACGGCACGGATACGGCGTCGTTCTACATCATCGACCTGATCGATCTGGAGCAGGTGGCACCGCCGCTCACCCAGCCGGCTGGCTGCGTGTCGATCACGTCCGCGCCCTACAACGCGACGCCGAATGACAACACGGACGATACTGCCGCCATCCAGCAGGCGGTGATGGACGACCAGAACGGCGTCATCCAGTGCGTGTGGATTCCCGCGGGCCGCTTCCGCCAGGAGCAGAAGATCCTGACTCCGGATCCGACCCGGGGGCAGTTCAACCAGTTGGGTATCCGTAACGTCGTGATCCGCGGCGCTGGCATGTGGTACTCGGTGCTGTTCACGAACACCGAGCCGCACCTGGTGGTCGGCAACATCAACCATCCGCACGAAGGCAACGTCGGCTTCGAAATCGAAGGCAACGTGCAGATCTCCGATCTGGCCATCTTCGGCATGACGACCAATCGCGCCAATCGCGGGCATGGGTTGAACGGACGCTTTGGCTTGAACAGCAGGTTCACCAATCTGTGGATCGAGCACGTCAACGTCGGCGCGTGGGTGGGTCGCGACTTCAGCGATACGCCGGCCTACTGGAACCCGGGCAACGGGCTGGACTTCAGCGGCATGCGCATCCGTAACACGTATGCCGATGGCATCAACTTCAGCAACGGGACGCGCCTGTCGAGGGTGTTCAACTCCTCGTTCCGCAATACCGGCGATGACTCGCTGGCAGTGTGGGCCAATCCGTTCGTGCAGAACGCCCAGGCTGATGTCGGTCGCGACAACGTGTTCTTGAACAACACGGTCCAGTTGCCCTGGCGAGCGAATGGCATCGCGATCTACGGCGGCGCCAACAACCGCATCGAGAACAACCTGGTCTACGACACCATGACGTTCCCCGGGATCATGCTGGCAACCGATCACTCGCCGTTGCCGTTCTCAGGCACGACAACAATCGCCAACAACGGACTGTTCCGATGTGGCGGTATCTTCTTCGGCGAGGCGCAGGAGTACGGCGCGATCACGCTGTTCCCCTCTGGACAGCCGATCCCAGGAGTCGTCATCCGCGATACCGACATCTTCGACTCCACCTACGACGGCATCCAGTTCAAGACCGGCGGTGGCGAAGTTCCCGGTGCCCAGATCACCAACGTGAGGATCGACGACTCCAACAATGGCGGTGCCGGCATCCTGGCCATGGGCGGGGCGCGCGGCAGCGCCGTTCTCACCAACGTGACCATCACCAATTCGTCCTCCGCCCACGTCGGGCTGAACCCGGGGTCGCAGTTCGTGTTCAGCGGTTCGGTGAATGGAGCGCCTGTGCAGCCGGTGATAGTTCAGTAGGAATGAATGAACGGTAGATAGAAAACAAACAACAGGTAAGACGCGCGGCGCCGAGGAGTCCCCCTCCCGTCCTCCATCACTTCGGCGCCGCGCGCATTTCAGGGCGCGCCTGGCGGTCCCTTGATATAAAGGTGCCGCAATGCGAGATCCCAACACAAGCACTGCCCGATTCACCAGCGTCATTTCGCTGACGACTTTCATGATGCTGCTCGCGGCCTGCGGAGGAGGCGGCGAGGGCGGCTCGGATCCGGCACCGACCCCCGATGTCATCCCCGCAGCCGATCCATTGCACACGGTGTGTAATTCGACCGTGCCCCTCGACAGTGGCGAGGCGAATCACCCGGTGATCTTTCTGACCGGGCCGAGAGTCATACATCACCCGCTGGGTACTAACTACATCGACGCCGGCGCCAGGGCGGTGACGCTGGACGAAGGTGACATCAGCAGCAAGATCCAGGTCATCGGCCTTGCAACCCTCGATACCAATGTCGTGGGCGACTACCTGATTCGATACAACGTCGAAAACCTCCATCACGTGCCGGCGATCGAGGTCGTGCGCCTGGTGCGGGTCAGCGCCGGCACGTTCGCCAGCCTCACCGCCCGCGACATCGGCACCACGCGTGGCTACATGGGTTACTACGAGCATTTGCCGGTGAACTACGGCGATGATCCTGAGCAGACGTTTCCGCTGCTCGTTTTCTGGCATGGCTGGGGCAACGCGCGCTTCCTGAATGACCACGCCGTCCAGGCGCCGCTCTCGATTCTCGAACAGGGAAATCTGGTCAAGTTGATCAAGGACGGCCTGTGGGACAACTCACGACCCTTCATTGTGCTGTCGCCGCAAAAGTGCGAGGACGCCACCATCTGGGGCGGCACCAGTGCAGCCGCGAAAAAACGCTTCGTCGATTACGCCATCAATACTTACAAGATCGACGCCAGGCGCATCTACATGGCGGGGCACAGCCAGGGCTCGGCCGATACCTGGGACTACGCCTTCAGTTATCCCGACGAGCTCGCGGCCACGGTGACACTGGCGGCGGGCTACGCCGGATCATCCGGATGCGTGCTCAAAAGTACGCCGGTCTGGGCATTCAACGGGGAGGGTGATGGGCATGAACAACAGGTGCTCACTGTGAACTCCATCAATGACTGCAGCCCGGTGGAACGAGCCAAGGTTACGGTCCTGCCCGGCATCGGCCACAACGATGTTCAGGCAGCGGTGTTCGGTTTGACGGGGCTCGGCCAGGGACTGTCGCAATACGATTTGTACGACCAGAACATTTACGACTGGCTGCTGGAGCACAGGCTTCCCTGAGGCGGGTGGAATCGGGTCACGACTATCCTTTCAGAAACTTCAGCAAATCGTCCGTCACTCTCTTTTTATCTGTCGCCAGCACTCCATGCGGTGACCCCTGATACTCGATCAGCGTCGAGTTCTTGATTCCCTTCGCTGCCGGTCTCCCGGACGCATCAATCGGCACGTTCTCATCCGCCGTCCCATGAATGACGATCGTCGGCACCTTGAACGAAGCGAGGTCGGGTCGTAAGTCCGTCTTGAAGAACGACTCGGCGCAGGCGAGGGTGGCATTCAGCCCCGCCTGCATCGCCACGTTCCACGACACTTGCAGCACGTCTTTGCTCACCTGGTTGGAACCCGTCTTCCCCACGCCGTAAAACTTCTTGAAGAACTCCGCGAAAAATTTCGCGCGGTCTTCCTTGATGGCGGCGAGCGTCTCCTCGAGCACGGCGATCTCGGTCCCGTGCGGGTTGTCAGGGGTCTTGAGCTTGTAAGGCACAATGGATGCGATGAGGCCGGCCTGCGCGATGCCGGCGCCGCCATACTTGGTCATGTAACGCGCGACTTCGCCGCCACCCATCGAGAACCCGAACAGCGACGCTTCGGACACCTGGCAATCTTTGAGCACGGCAGCCAGATCGTCCGAGAGCGTGTCGTAGTCGTAACCGCTCCAGGGTTGTGAGGACCTGCCGAACCCGCGGCGATCGTACGCAATCACGCGATACCCGGCGTTTGCGAACGCAAGGGCCTGGTCCTCCCATGAGTCGGCGCTGAGCGGCCACCCGTGGATCAGCACGACGGGTCGGCCTTTGCCCCAGTCTTTGAAATAGAGCTGGGTTTTGTCGGCGGTGGTCACGTACGGCATGGGAGCTCCTTGAGTTGCCCGCAGTATCCGCATACCGCGCTCGACGCATCAGGAGAAGGCTCACCTAAACGCAGTGGTCCAATGCTGACAGTGGTGTCTCCGAAACCGAGGTGGCATGAACTGTCGCGAGCTGGCATCGTGTTCCTGAAGAGCGAGCACATTGAACAAGCGACTCATATTGCGCATCACTCTGGGGGCCATCGCCTTCGGCATCGTGGGCTTTGGCGCCTGGATCATGTCGCTACCGGAGGCACCGATTGTCGAAACGCCGCCGCCTGTGCCGCAGGAAGAATCCGACGCTACGCTCGCGGCGCTCAAGCCGCCGAAACGCCAGCGTCCGCTCATCGCGATTGTTGGCGCCAACGAGGGCACCGAAACCACTGACTATCTAATGCCCTACGGCATTCTCAAGCGCGCCGACGTCGCGGACGTGATCGCGCTGGCAACGAAGTCGGGACCGATGAAGCTGTATCCGGTGTTCAAGGTCGATCCGCAGGCAACGATCGCGGAATTCGACGCGCGGCACCCGGACGGCGCGGACTTCGTCATCGTCCCCGCCATGCAACGCCCGGACGATCCGGCGGTGCTGCAATGGGTCAAAGCGCAACGGAACAAGGGTGCAACCATCATTGGTGTCTGCGTGGGAGCTTTGGTGGTGGCGAACGCCGGGTTGCTCGACGGCAAACGCGCGACGGCGCATTGGTACGTCCTCGACGACATGCTCAAAGCGCATCCCTCGATCAAATACGTTGCGAACCGGCGGCTGGTGGTGGATGGGGGAGTCGCGACGACCACGGGAATCAGTGCGTCGATGCCGTTGTCATTGACACTCATCGAAGCCATCGCCGGCCGCGAGAAGGCCGCAGCCGTTGCGGCGCAGTTAGGCGTTCGGCGCTGGGGTGCGCGTCACAACAGTGCGGTCTTCAAGTTCACGCGGCCGTTTGCACTGACGGCGATGGCTAACAAACTGGCGTTCTGGAGCCACGAAGACCTGGGACTCGAGCTCACGCCTGGCGTCGACGAGGTGACGCTGGCGCTAGTCGCCGATGCCTGGTCGCGCACCTTTCGTTCGCGCGCGGTGACTATTGCCGCCACGACGAACGCGATCGAGTCACGCAACGGTATCCGCATCTATCCAGAGATGGCCACGACGGACTGGCCTGCGACACGACTGCTCGCGCCGATCGGAAACCTGCCGCCAGCGGACGCGCTGGACGAAGCATTGCACCAGATAACCGTACGTTACGGCATCGACACCGCGCGCATGGTCGCCATGCAGCTCGAATACACGAGGCAGGCGGCGCTTTAGTCGAGAAACTCCGCGATCAGTTCTGCAGTACGCTCGGGAGCGCGACCCGCCTGCTGCGTGATGGTTGCTTCGCCGATGTAATCGCCATGTCCGCCAACGAGAACGAGCAGGCGCGCATTCGGTATCAGATGCGTGAGCTCGACGGCGTGCTCCGGCTTTACGACGTCGCGGTCGCCGATGAGGATCAAAGTGGGTGTGCGCATCGAGCGCAAATCCGCGTCCGGCACATCCTTGAAGTTGCGCATCCGCTCGGCGTCCTTGTCATGCATCGTCTTGAGCTTGGCTGGATCGGGGTTCACCTTCAGAAATGCGTCCTTCAGCGATTGCGGCATGTTGGAAATGTCGGCGCCGCGCATGAAGTTCCAGAGCTCGGGATGCGCGCCGTCTCTCCTGGTCATCGCGGAAGCAAAGACGAGCTTGCGCACCTTTTGCGGATGGCGAATCGTCACCTGGAGCGCGACGCTCGCTCCATTGCTGAATCCGAACAGATCCGCCTGCCGGACTTTCAGGTGGTCGAGCAGTGCGGCGACGTCGTCCGCGGACGTTTCGAAGCTGAGCGGGGCGTTGCGGTCGCCGGTTCGGCCGTGCGCCTGCTCTTCGACGGCAATCACACGACGTTTGAAGAAGGGAAGGATCTGGCCGAAGGTCACGTCGATCGTCGAGCCGCCGCCGTGCAGCAGCACCAGCGGTGTTCCGCGAGCCGCGCCGTGGATCTCGTAGTACATCCTGATGCCATTCACTTCCGCATAGGCCCCGCGATCCTGGCTGTCGGCGGATGCGCTGGCGCTGCACGCCGTTGCGAACGCGAGCGCAGCGACGTTGATGAGCGCTCCAAACGTTGAGGCGCCATGCCTGTCGACCATTGTCAGATCTCCTCACTTACGAGTTCGGCCAGCCGATCCAGCATCTGCACCCAGCCAGGATGAGCGCCCGTTCGTTTGGCCAGCGATTCGAGAACGTTCTGCTCGAGGGCCAGCCTGGTGGAGCCGCCGAGGTCCTCCAACGTGACGGTCACGAGCGTCTCGCGCGGCCACTTGTCATCATGTCCGGCCTGCGCGGAATCGATCTCGTTACCGGCGCTGTCGGCTACCGCCATCGAAAAGACGATGCGCTCGGGCCGCACGATTTCCTCGTAGACGCCGACACACCAGCAATCGCCGAAAGAGGGGTTGTGGAGGCAGGAGTGAAATCTCCCGTCCGGCCGCACATCGATCTCGACGAAGCGGATCGTGCAGCCGCGTGGCGCAAACCACCGCATCAGATACTCAGGTTTCGTCCAGGCATCGAACACCAGCTCGCGCGGCGCATCGAAGATGCGCTCGATCAGGAGCGTGCGGGTATCGGTTGATCGATCAGCGTTTTTTGCGTGCATTGATCTTCCTGCCTTTCCGTTTCGGTCGGTTCAGGTCTTTCAGCAGCAGGTCCAATCGATCGAACGCGCCATCCCAGAATTGCCGGTAGCTACCTATCCACTTATGGGCTTCCCGGAGTGACTCCGCCCGCAGCGAGCAGAGCTGCTCTCGTCCCTCCCTGCGCTTCTCCACGAGAGTTGCGCGCTCGAGATATGCAACATGCTTCGAGACTGCCTGTTGCGAGATGCCGAAGGGTTCGGCCAGCTCGTTCACCGTCGCTGCCCCCTTGCGCAACCGATCGAGAATGATTCGTCGAGTCGGATCCGACAGCGCCAGGAAGGTAAGGTTGAGTGCATCCACAACCATATGGTTGTGCATTAAGACACTGGAGTCAAGCGCAACGAATCACGCGCAGTCGGGCGTCATTGTCGTCGGCGCTCTCTGACAGTTCGTGGTCTAACAGAACCGCTACGTGGAAATGGACCGTGCGCGCGGTTCAAGTTCCAATAGTCACGCGCGCGGCGCGACGACAGGAACACAATTCATGATCCTGATTCGGAGAGTCTCATGAAGAAAAAATATCCACTCGGGCAGATCCGGCGCCATCTGGAGACCGGCCCGATCGTACTGGTGAGCTCTGCCTGGAAAGGCAGGGCCAACATCATGACCATGGGCTGGCACATGATGATGCAGTTCAAGCCCGCGTTATTCGGCTGCTATATCTGGGAGGAAAATCACAGCTTCGAGATGATTCGCAGATCCAAGGAATGCGTAATCAATGTTCCCACGGTCGATCTCGTCGACAAGGTTGTGGGAGTCGGCAACTGCACCGGCGGGAAGGTCGACAAGTTCGAGAAGTTT
>DATHJZ010000298.1:0-3257 GCA_035286365.1 Steroidobacteraceae bacterium
CATCTGGAAGGCGCGCGAGTAGACGAAGTCACCGACCAGCACGCTCGCCTGGTTGCCGAAAATGTTGTTAGCCGTGGCGCGGCCGCGGCGCTTCTGCGATCCATCGACCACGTCGTCGTGCAGCAGCGTGGCCGTGTGCACGAACTCGATGAACGCCGCCGCTTCGATGTGTTTTTCGGTTTCGATGCCGCAGGCGCGGCCCGCGAGCACGCACAACAACGGGCGCAGACGTTTGCCGCCACCACCGATGATGTGTTCGGCCACCTGGTCGACCAGGGGCACGACGCTCTTCAACCGGGCGCGAATCATGGTGTCGACCGCGGCGAGATCGGTTCTCACCAGCGCCCGGATTTCCTCGAGCGGCATGAGGGGGGCGTCCACGGCACGCGGGGCGGCGCGGGAATTGGGTAGTGGGGTGACGTTGGAGCTCATTTAGGGCGTTGATTCTAGTAGATTATTTATGGTTTGACCGGCTTTCAACGCGTACGTAGAATGCGCCTCCCTTCGAAATGGCACACGGCTTAAGGCTTTGGTTTCGAACGGGTTTCCGGAGCAATCACGATGTACGCGGTCATCGCCACTGGCGGTAAACAGTATCGGGTCGAGAACGGCACCGTCCTCAAGGTCGAGAAACTCGACGCTGAGCCGGGCGCGACCGTCGAATTCGGCGAAGTCCTTCTCATCGGCAATGGCGACGACATCAAAGTCGGCGCGCCGATGCTCAAGGGCGGCAAGGTCACTGCCACCGTCGAAAAGCACGGTAAGGGCGAGAAGAAAGTCATCGTCAAATTCCGCCGCCGCAAGCACTACCTGCGCCAGGGCACGCATCGCCAGCAGTTCACGCAGGTCAAAATCACGGGCATCAGCGCCTGAGCGCGCTGGCCTAACTAGAATTCGAGGAGCGCAACTCTCATGGCACATAAAAAGGCAGGCGGCAGTACCCGCAACGGCCGCGATTCGCACAGCAAGCGTCTGGGCGTGAAGAAGTTCGGCGGCGAAAACGTCGTCGCCGGCAACATCCTGGTCCGCCAGCGCGGCACCACGATGCGCGCCGGCGTCAACGTCGGCATCGGCACCGATCACACGCTGTTCGCTCTCAAGAAAGGCCGCGTCAAGTTCACCAAGAAGGGCGCCGAGCAGCACACCTTCGTGAACATCGACGCCGAGTAGGGAATGTCCCCGTCGGGACTGTCCCCGCAGGGGACTGTCCCTTCTAATCCGAGTCGAATCCCAAACCCGGCCAAGTGCCGGGTTTTTTATTAGAGCAGGTTCATCTCCATGAAATTCGTCGACGAAGCGCGCGTCAAGGTTCAAGCCGGCAACGGCGGCCGCGGCTGCGTCAGTTTCCGCCGCGAGAAGTTCGTGCCGTTCGGCGGCCCTGATGGCGGCGACGGCGGCCACGGCGGCAGCGTCACGTTCCGCGCGCGCGAGGGCATCAACACGCTGGTGGACTTCCGCGTCGAGCGCACCTTCCGCGCCCAAAACGGCGAGCCCGGTGGCGGCCGCGACTGCTTCGGACGCGGCGGTGCGGACTCGCTCGTGATGGTTCCGGTAGGCACGGTCGTGCGCGATGCCGAAACCGGCGAGGTGCTCGGCGATCTGGCGAAGGCCGACATCGAGCTGCTGGTGGCACGCGGCGGCAAGGGCGGCTGGGGCAATCAGAAATTCAAGAACAGCAAGAATCGCTCGCCGCGCCAGTTCGGCCCCGGCCTGCCCGGCGAGCAGCGCTCCCTCGAACTCGAACTCAAGGTTATCGCGGACGTGGGCTTGTTAGGCCTGCCGAACGCCGGCAAGTCGACCTTGATCACGGCGGTCTCGGCCGCGCGCCCCAAGATCGCCGACTATCCGTTCACCACGCTGTATCCGAACCTCGGCGTCATCAGCTGCGGCAACCAGCGCAGCTTCGTCATGGCCGACATTCCGGGTCTGATCGAAGGTGCGGCCGATGGTGCCGGGCTCGGCATTCGATTTCTCAAGCACTTGCAGCGCACGCGCGTGCTGCTGCACCTGGTCGATATCGCGCCCACCGACCCGGCCGCCGATCCGGTGCGCGACGCCATGGCCATCGTCGGCGAGCTCGGAAAGTTCAGCGCGGATCTGCTCGAGAAGCCGCGCTGGCTGGTGCTCAACAAGAGCGATCTGATGCCGCCCGACGAGGCGGCCGCGAAGGCGGTGTCGATTGCGCAGGCGCTGAAGTATCGCGGTCCGGCGTTTCTGATTTCGGGTGTCACGCATGCGGGCACCACGGATCTGATGGAGGCGGTGATGCGGTTCCTCGAGAGCGGGGAAGCGCCGGGGCAGGGGAATTTGCTGTTGCCGGAAGTGAAGGCGCCGAGGAAGGTTGCCGTGAAAAAGGCAGCGCTGAAGATGAAGGCGGCGCCTAAAAAGAAGGCGGCGCCTAAAAAGAAGGCAGTGCCGGTCAAGAAGAAGGCTGCGAAGAAGAAAAAGAAGAAGAGTGTCGCGGCGAAGAGGAAGAAGTGAGAGGGGATCGAGTCTCGGACGATTAGAGGGGACAGGCACGCTTTTCGAAGCGAAAAGCGAGCCAGTCCCCGCGCCAACAAAAAAGCCGGCTTCTAGCCGGCTTTTTCGTGCTCCGCGCCGTGAGGCGCCGAAGGCTTGACCTTGACCCTTACTTGCCCATCGCCTTGATGCGGGCGGACAAGTTGCTCTTGTGACGCGCGGCCTTGTTGCGATGAATGACGTTCTTATTGACCAGCGAGTCGATCATCGGCTGGGCTTCCTTGAGCGCCGTGGTCGCGTCGGCCTTGTTGCCGGCGGTGACGGCGTCGCCGACCTTGCGCAGGGCCGAGCGCATGCGTGAGCGCAGCGCCACGTTGCGGGTTCGGTTGGTTTCAGCTCGACGGGCAGCTTTTTCGGCCGACTTGGTATTCGCCACGAATCAATCTCCAGGGAACCGGGTCGTTTTGAGGCCGCGTAGTGTGCTGAGCGACCCCTGCCTTGTCAACGCTCGCCACTTTTCGCCCATGCGAGTCCGGTATAGTGCGCGCCGTATCGGGGTTTTCCTTTATTTTTCGGGTGCTTGCACGGTGAGTGGAGCGATTTTCAAGAGCACGGCGGTGACCGGCGTGGCGACGCTGGTGTCGCGAATCACCGGCCTTGTGCGCGAGATGATTTACGCCCAGGCCTTCGGAGCCAGCGCCTTCATGGACGCCTGGCTGGTGGCCTTCAAAATTCCCAATTTCCTGCGCCGGCTGTTCGCGGAAGGATCGTTCTCGCAGTCCTTCGTGCCGGTCATC